>NZ_CP169391.1:649654-974481 GCF_041937525.1 Kytococcus sedentarius | reverse complement strand
TGGATGAACTGACGCACACTCACCGCACGGTGGCCACCCCCTTCGGCCACCGTGCGGGAGCTCTCCCAGGAGGCCCGGCGGATCGCGTGTCCGCCGGGCCTCCCGGCCTGTGTGCCCGGGGTACCGCCGCCCGTCCGTCGCGGCACCGGAGGTGGTTGGATGGGGTCATGGATCGCCAGCAGGAGTTCGTCCTACGCACCATCGAGGAGCGGGACATCCGCTTCATGCGCCTGTGGTTCACCGATGTCCAGGGCTCGTTGAAGTCCGTGGGCGTGGCACCTGCGGAGCTGGAGAACGCCTTCACCGAGGGCATCGGCTTCGACGGCAGCGCCATCGAGGGCTTCGCCCGTGTCTACGAGGCGGACACCCTCGCGATGCCGGACGCGGCCACCTTCCAGGTCGTGCCCTGGCGTGGTGGGGAGGGCGCCGGCATCGGTCGCATGTTCTGCGACATCACGCTGCCTGACGGCACCCCGAGCCCCGCCGACCCGCGACAGGTGCTGCGGAGGGCCCTGCAGAAGGCCGACGAGCGCGGCTTCACCTTCTACACCCACCCGGAGATCGAGTTCTTCCTCTTCGAGCGGGATCTGGACGGCGAGGGGCGCCCCGTCCCCATCGACAACGCCGGCTACTTCGACCACCTGGCCCAGGGTGACGGCCACGACTTCCGCCGCGCCGCCATCGACATGCTGGAGAGCATGGGCATCCCGGTGGAGTTCTCCCACCACGAGGGCGCCCCGGGGCAGAACGAGATCGACCTGCGGTACGCCGACGCGCTCTCCACGGCCGACAACATCATGACCTTCCGGGCCATCGTGCGGGAGGTGGCCCTGAGCCAGGATGCCTTCGCCTCCTTCATGCCCAAGCCGCTGGCGGGGCACCCCGGGTCCGGCATGCACACCCACATCTCGCTGTTCGAGGGCGACCGCAACGCCTTCCACGAGCCGGGCGCCGAGTACCAGCTGAGCATCACCGGGCGCCGCTTCGTCGCCGGTGTGCTGCACCACGCGCGGGAGATCAGCGCCATCACCAACCAGTGGGTGAACTCGTACAAGCGCCTCTGGGGTGGCGGTGAGGCACCGGCGCACGTCTGCTGGGGACACAACAACCGCAGCGCCATGGTGCGCATCCCCATGTACAAGCCCACCAAGGTGCAGTCCAGCCGCATCGAGCTGCGCACGCTGGACTCGGCGTGCAACCCCTACCTGGCCTACGCGGTGGTGCTGGCGGCGGGCCTCAAGGGCATCGAGGAGGAGTACGAGCTCCCCGCCGAGGCCGAGGACGACGTGTGGAGCCTCACCGACGGCGAGCGGCGGGCGCTGGGCATCCAGCCCCTTCCAGCGTCGCTGCACGAGGCCATCTCCGCCATGGAGGAGTCCGAGCTGGTGGCCGAGACCCTGGGCGAGCACGTCTTCGACTACTTCCTGCGCAACAAGCGCCAGGAGTGGTCCGACTACCGGGCCCAGGTCACCCCGTTCGAGATCGACCGCTACCTGCGCCAGCTGTGAGCGAGAGCGCCCGCCCCGCCGGCCTGTCCTGGGTCCTGCGCGAGGGGTTCAGCGAGGGGCGGCGCGCCGCCGGGTGCATCGCGGACCTCGCAGCGCTCCTGCAGCGCGACGACCTGCCGCACCACCTGGGGCTGGCGCGTGCCCTGGGGAGGGCGGCCGACCCGGACCGGGCCGCCCTGGCCGCCGTCCGCATCGCCGAGGCGGCCGACGAGGCCCAGCGCGAGGCATGGGCCCAGCGGGTCGATGCGGCGGACCCGTCGGCCGTCCAGGGGCCCGCTGCCCGCCTGGTGGCGGTGCTGGGTGCCAGCCGGGCGCTGGGGGACCACCTGGTGCGCCACCCGGAGCAGCTCGACCTGTTCACCGACCCCGAGCTGCCCGATGCCGAGGAGTCCCGCACCGTGCTCCGGGAGGCGGTCGAGGCGGCGCTGGAGGCGGGGGAGTCGGGCGACGACGCGCTGCGCGTGGCCTACCGGGGGCAGGTGCTCCGCATTGCGGGGGTGGACCTGACCGCGCCAGACCCGACCGAGGTGGTCGATGCGGTGGCGGCGGCCCTCGCCGACCTCGCCGGGGCCGCGCTGGAGGCGGCGCTCCTCATCGCCCGCCACGAGGTGCAGGACGCCGACGACGTGCGCCTGGCCGTCATCGGCATGGGCAAGACCGGCGGGCGGGAGCTCAACTACGTCAGTGACGTGGACGTCATCTTCGTGGCCGAGCCGGCGCCGGGGGTCGATGAGGGGCACGCCCTGCAGGTGGGCAGTCGCCTGGCGAGCCGGCTGATGTCGGCCTGCGGCGCGTCCACCGCCGAGGGCACGTTGTGGCCGGTGGATGCCGCGCTGCGCCCCGAGGGCAAGGCGGGGCCGCTGGTGCGCACCCTGGAGTCCTTCGCGCAGTACTACGAGCGGTGGGCCTCCACCTGGGAGTTCCAGGCCCTGCTCAAGGCCCGTCCGGTGGCGGGTGACCCGGAGCTGGGCGAGGCCTTCGTGGAGCTGGTGGACCCGTTGGTCTGGCAGGTCTCCCACCGCGACGGGTTCGTGGACGGTGTGCAGCGCATGCGGCGCCGGGTGGAGGAGCACATCCCCGCCGCGGAGGCCAAGCGGCAGCTCAAGCTGGGGGCGGGCGGGCTGCGTGACATCGAGTTCTCGGTGCAGCTCCTGCAGCTGGTGCACGGCCGGGTGGACGCCGACCTGCGCACGGGCAGCACCCTGCCGGGCCTGGCCGCGCTGGCCGCCGGCGGGTACGTGGCCCGCTCCGATGCGGCCGTGCTGGACCCCGCCTACAGGCTGCTGCGCTCCCTGGAGCACCGCATCCAGCTGGACCGGCTGCGTCGATCCCACCTGGTGCCCGAGGACGCCGACGACCTGCGCCGCCTGGGCCGCTCGATGGGGTGGACCAAGGAGCCGGCGCAGGCGGTGGAGCGCCGCTGGGCGGAGGTGTCCAAGGAGGTGCGGCGCCTGCACGAGCGGCTCTTCTACCGGCCGGTGCTCGCGGCGCTCTCGGACCTCACGGCATCGCAGGCGCGCATGACCCCCGAGGCGGTCACCGAACGGCTGGCGGCCCTCGGTTTCGCGGACCCGGCGGGCTCGGTGCGCCACCTGGAGGCCCTCACCAAGGGCGTCTCGCGCACCGCGGCCATCCAGCGACAGCTGTTGCCGGCCATGCTCGGCTGGTTCGCCAGCTGGCCGGCGCCCGATGCGGGGCTGCTCGCCTTCCGCCGCATCAGCGAGTCCCTGGGTGGGACGCACTGGTACATGGCGATGCTGCGCGACGAGGGGCACGCGGCGGAGCGGTACGCCCACGTCCTGTCCGCCAGCCGCTACCTCACGGGCCTGCTGGAGCGCGGTCCGGAGGCGGTCCGGCTGCTGGGCGAGCCGGAGGCCCTGGCGCCCACGTCGCGGGAGGCGATCCTCTCCCGCATGTCCAGCGCCGCCGGACGTGCGGACTCCGTGGAGGCGGCAGCCGCTGCGGCCCGGGTGCTGCGCCGTACCGAGATCCTGCGCATGGGCATCGGCAGCCTCACCGGCGCCCTCGATGGTCCGCAGGTCTCGCAGGGTCTGAGCGTGACGGCCGAGGCCCTGCTCGAGACCGTGCTGGAGCGCGCCCTGGAGGGCGACACCGAGGGGGTCGCCATCATCGGCCTGGGGCGTCTGGGCGGGGCCGAGATGGGCTTCGCGAGTGATGCGGACCTCTTCGTGGTGCACGACGACGCCCCGGGCCGGGCGGAGGCCGCCGCGGGGGCGCTGAAGAGCCTGCGCACCACCCTGGTCGGCGGCTCAGAGCCACCTCTGGAGATCGACATCGACCTGCGCCCGGAGGGCAGGAGCGGCCCCACGGTGCGGGGCATCGCCTCTCTGGGGGAGTACTACGCGCGCTGGAGCTCGCCCTGGGAGTCGCAGGCGCTGGTGCGTGCCCGTCCGGTGGCCGGTGACCCCGCTCTCGCCGAGCTGGTGATGGCCCTCATCGACCCTCTGCGCTGGCCGTCCGGTGGCCTCACGGAGAAGGCCCTGCGGGAGATGCGGGTGCTCAAGGCCCGCATGGAGGCCGAGCGCATCCCCCGCGGCGGCGACCCGCGGCTCCACCTCAAGCTCGGGCGCGGGGGCCTGTCCGACGTGGAGTGGACGGTGCAGATGCTCCAGATGCAGCACGCCGCCGCCGAGCCCTCGCTGCGCACGACCAGCACGGTGGAGGCCCTGGCAGCGCTGGAGGAGCTCGGGCTCGTCACCGCCGCGGACGCCGAGGCGATGCGGGGGGCGTGGACCCTGGCCAGCGCGGTGCGCGACGCCAGCCTGCTCTGGCGGGGCCGGTCCACGGACAGCCTGCCGACCGACCCCCGTGACCGGGAGGGTGTCTCCCGTGCAATGGGCCGCCCGGCGGGGTCCGGCCCGGAGCTCACCGAGGAGTACCTGCGCCAGGCGCGGCGGGCGCGCATGGTGGTCGAGCGCCTCTTCTACGATTCGTAGACTGCTCCCGTGAACCCCGTCGAAGCCGTGAGCCCTGCCCACAGCGCGTTGCTGTGGTTCTCCGGCGGCGTGGACGCCGTCGGGGAGTGGCTCACCGACGGGGTGGTGGCTGCCGAGGTGGCGCCGGGAGAGGGGTGGACCATCGTGCGGCCGCTGGCCGTGCCGGACGGGCTGGGTCCCTACGGCGACGCCCTGGGGCTCACCCTCAGCCGTCCCGTCCCCGCCGAGCTGCTGCCCGTCATCGGCTTCACCGAACGCGAGGACCTGCTGGTCGTCGCCGCGGCCACGGAAACCGACCCGCTGCTGCACTGGATCGCCGTCCTGCCCGGGGTGGGGCCGCACCCGCTGGCGGACCTGCCCACCTGCGGGCCGCGCTTCCTCGCCCAGGCCGCCGGTGCCCCCGACCGCGCCGATGAGGTGACGTCGCTGGTCTCGCGGGGGCGGGGTGCGAACAGCGGCCCTCGCGAGTTCGGCACCCGGCTCGCCCTGACCCTCGGCCTGCCGGGGGCCTCGTTGTTCCGGCGCCCGGCAGAGCTGCCGGGCGGAGAGCTCGCCGAGCCCGACCCGCGCGAGGTGCAGCGCTTCATGTCCGTCCTCTCCGACCGGCTGGTGGAGCGCTCCGAGGCGGAGGGTGACCGATGAGGGCGCGCGTGCCGCTGCGCCTGTGGCCGGCTGTCGACGTGCGGGGCGGCCGCACGGCCCAGGCGACGGCCGACAGCCCGCTGGCCGATCCCGCATCGGCGGTTGCCCACTGGGTCGAGCAGGGCGCGGAGCGCATCCACCTGGTCGACCTCGACCGGGCCACGGGGACCGGAGAGAACGACGCGCTGCTGGAGCGCCTGGTGCGCGGTGCGGGGGTGCCGGTGGAGGTCTCCGGTGGCATCCTGGGCCCGCGCGACGTCGAGCGCGCCCTGTCCTGGGGTGCAGTGGCCGTGACCACCTCCTCCGCGCTCTGGGCCGACCCCGCATCGGCGGTGGCCTGGCTGCGCGAGCAGGGACCGCAGGTGCAGGTGGGCCTCGACCTGGTGGGCGACCGGGTGGTCGCGCGGGGGACCGATCTCGAGGTGGGCCCGGTGGCCGACCTGTGGCCGCTCCTGGCCGAGCTGGGCGCACAGGGGAAGCGCCGCTGGGTGCTGGCCTCCGCCGCGGCGGACGGGCGGATGACGGGCCCGGACCTGGCCGGTCTGCGCGCCGCCACCGAGCACCTGGCCGGCACCCTCATCGCCTCCGGCGGGGTGAGCACCACCGGCGACCTCGTGGCGCTCTCGAGTCTCCGCGGGAGTGCAGGGCCGGCCGTGGGCGAGGTGATCCTGGGCGCGGCGCTGTACGCCGGGGCGGTGGAGCTCGGCCGCTCCCAGCGTCTGCTGGCCGAGATCGCCGGACCGGCGGAGCACCCCGAGGCCGACTCGGCCGGCGTCTCCTGGGCGGGCCGCGAGCTGCAGCCGGGGGAGTTCGACGACGACACCGGCGAGCTCGATCCCGCCCTGCCGGCCCCCGGTGAGCCGCCGCTGGGCGACGCGGCGCTGGTGGCCGCGCTCGACGGGGCACGGGTGTTCGTGGCGCTCCTGGCCGAGGAGGCCGCGGACTCCGCCGACCTGTCCGTCGCCCAGGTCACCACCCCCGAGGGGTGGTCGGCCCTGCCGGTGTTCACCACGGCTGATGCGGTGGGCCGCTGGCGCGCGGACGCTCGGCCGGTGCCCGTCCGTGGGCACGTGGCCGCCCAGGCGGCCCTGGGGGACGGCGCCGCCGCCCTGGTCCTCGATGCGGGGTCGCCCGGCCCGCGTGTGGTGCGCCCCTCCATGACCAGCGCCCTGGCGCGGCGCATGGGGTGGGAGCGGCCCGTGGACGACCCGGTGGTGCTGGAGGGCCTGCGCCGGCTCAAGGAGCACCCCGCGGTCACCGGCGTCGCCCTGCGTGCGGGTCCGTCCGGGGAGCTGGTCATCGGGCTGCGGGGTCTGCAGGACGACCGGGAGGCCGGCCTGCTCGTCGCCGGGGTGCTGCAGGACCCGGAGGTGCGTTCCCGGGTGGACGGCGTCATCGTGAGCGCCCTCGGCTTGGACGGCGGCGGCTGATCCGGTAGGGTGTCCGACTGAAGTGAGACCCCGTCTCCACCTGCACGCCGCTCCAGGCATGTGGGTCCTGCACCACCCGGTGCGCGGTGCACACCGCTCAGCACGTCCGGCAACGGACCGTGCACTCCCGGGGCCACGTGTGTGGCAGGTGCACGACAAGGGTCTCTCTGGGTGTCCAGGAGGCCCTTTCTCCGTCCCTCGGGTCGGTCGGGTCCCCAGCACCCGCACTCGACCGAACGAAGGAGAAGCACATCAGCGAGCCCCGCATCAACGACCGCATCCGGGTCCCGGAAGTGCGGTTGGTCGGCCCCAACGGCGAGCAGGTCGGCATCGTGCGCGTCAAGGACGCCCTGCGTCTGGCAGCCGAGGCCGACTTGGATCTCGTCGAGGTGGCTCCCATGGCCAAGCCTCCGGTTGCCAAGCTCATGGACTACGGCAAGTTCAAGTACGAGAACGCCATGAAGGACCGTGAGTCGCGCAAGAAGCAGGTCAACACGGTCATCAAGGAGATCAAGCTCCGGCCGAAGATCGACCAGCACGACTACGAGACCAAGAAGGGCCACGTCGAGCGCTTCCTGGCCGCAGGCGACAAGGTCAAGGTCACGATCATGTTCCGTGGGCGTGAGCAGTCCAAGCCCGAGCTGGGCTTCCGTCTGCTGCAGCGTCTGGCGGAGGACGTGACCGAGCTGGGCATCGTCGAGAGCAAGCCCAAGCAGGACGGCCGCAACATGACCATGGTGTTCGGCTCGACCCGCAACAAGGCGCAGGCCCAGGCGGCCAAGCGCAAGGAGCAGGAGCAGAAGAAGCGGGAGCGCAAGGGCCCTGAGTCCGACGCCCCGCAGTCGGATGCGGTCGAGCCCGCCGCCGAGGCACCTGCCGAAGCCTGAGGCCCCGGCCTCGTGACACGCCCCACGGGTCGTGTCCCTCCCACCTGTCCGCCCGAACGAAGGGATCGGCACCATGCCGAAGAACAAGACCCACTCCGGTACCAAGAAGCGCTTCCGCGTGACCGGCAGCGGCAAGATCATGCGCCAGCGCGCCCGCCACGTCCACAAGTTCCAGGAGCGCTCGTCCGCCGACGCCCGCCGCCTGGTCAACGACGTCCCCGTGGCCAAGGCCGACGAGAAGAAGATCAAGAAGCTGCTGGGTCGCTGACCCCTACTTCGATCTCCCCCGAAACCACCCCCAGAACTCAAGGAGTACCCACGTGGCACGCGTGAAGCGGGCAGTCAACGCCCACAAGAAGCGTCGAGTCGTTCTGGAGCGCGCCAGCGGTTACCGCGGCCAGCGCTCGCGCCTCTACCGCAAGGCCAAGGAGCAGGTCACCCACTCGCTGGTCTACTCGTTCGACCACCGCCGTGACCGCAAGGGCGACTTCCGTCGCCTGTGGATCCAGCGCATCAACGCTGCGGCCCGCGCCAACGGCATGACCTACAACCGGTTCATCCAGGGCCTGAAGATCGCCGAGATCGAGGTCGACCGTCGCATGCTGGCCGAGCTGGCCGTCAACGACCCGGAGGCCTTCACCGCCCTGGTCGAGATCTCCCGCGCCAACGTCCCCGCCGTCAAGGGTGACGAGAACGCCACCGCGGGTGCTGCGCCCCGTGGTCAGGAGGCCGCCACCGCCGCGGCCCAGGCCGGCGACGCCGCCTCCGTCGAGGCGAGCAAGCAGGCCGAGAACGTGGCCTCCAAGGCCTGAGCAACACACCGTCGAACGCCGGTCCACCTGTGCACCCTCGCGACTCCCAGCTGACGCCCTCGTCGGCGCGGGTCCGGGCGGCCGCACAGCTGGGCCGGCGTTCGTCGCGTCGGCGCACCGGTCGATACCTGGTGGAGGGCCCGCAGTGCGTGCGGGAGCTCCTGCGCTGGGAGCCGGAGCAGGCTGAGGACGTCTTCGTGACCCGGGACTTCCTGGACCGCGCGGGGGAGTTCAGCGAGCTGCTGGCCGAGTCGTCCGTACACGCCCACCTCGTGTCCGATGCGGTGGTCCGCGCCATCGCCGATGCGGACACCCCGCCGGGGATCGTGGCCGTGGCCCGCTGGCAGCCGGCCGAGCTGCAGCACGCCCTGGCCGGTCTGGGGGACGGTTTCGGAGCGGTGCTGTCGGAGGTGCGTGACCCCGGCAACCTGGGCACCGTCATCCGCGCTGCCGACGCCGCAGGGGCCGCCTTCGTGGTGGTCACCGACGCCTCGGTGGACGTCACCAACCCCAAGGTCGTGCGGTCCACGGCCGGCTCCTTGCACCACATCGACGTCGTCACCGGAGTCTCCTTCCCGGACCTGCGGCAGGCCACGGCGGGCACGGTGCGGCTGGTGGCCGCCGACGGGTATGCGAGCACCCAGCTGCCGGCCGCGCAGCTCGAGGGTCCCCACCTGTGGGTCTTCGGCAACGAGGCCCGGGGTCTGCCCGACGACCAGGTGGCTGCCTGTGACGATGCGGTGGCCGTGCCGCTCTACGGGCGCGCCGAGTCCCTCAACCTCGGCACGGCGGCGGCGGTGTGCCTCTACGCCTCGGCCATGCGTCGCGCGTCCTGACGCCGGGCGGCCGTCGGCCACCACCACGCCTGCTCGATGGGGTGTGCGCCCCGTAGGATGCCGGGCATGCCGAGCACGCCCCCTCCGGACGAGTCCGCCCCCACCCCTGCACGCGAGCCCGAGGCCGCTCCCGCCATCACCGAGGCGGTGATCGAGGAGCACCTGGCGGCCGGTCTGGCCGCCTTCGAGGCCGCCAGCACGCTCGAGGAGCTCAAGAGCGCGCGTCTGGCGCACCTGGGCGACCGGGCGCCGATCTCCCTGGCCAACCGCAGCATCGGCGGCCTGCCGCCGCAGGAGAAGGCCGCTGCGGGCAAGCTGGTGGGTATGGCCAAGGGGCGCCTGAACAAGGCCCTGGCCGCCCGTGACGAGGTGCTCCAGGCCGAGCGCGCGGAGCAGATCCTGGCCGAGGAGACGGTCGACGTCACCGCGGTCCCGGCGCGTCGCAGCGTGGGCTCCCGCCACCCGGTGGAGCTCATCCAGCAGCGCATGGCCGAGATCTTCACCGGTCTGGGCTGGGAGATCGCCGAGGGGCCCGAGGTCGAGGCCGAGTGGTTCAACTTCGACGCGCTGAACTTCGACGCCGATCACCCGGCGCGTGCCGAGGCGGACACCTTCTACGTGGACCCGCCGGAGCGTCACCTCGTCGTGCGCACGCACACCTCCCCGGTGCAGGCCCGTTCGCTGCTCGAGCGGGGCGCCCCGCTGTACGTGGCCGTGCCCGGCAAGGTGGGCCGCACGGACGAGATCGACGCCACCCACCTGCCGATCTTCCACCAGATCGAGGGCCTGGCCGTCGACAAGGGGCTGACCATGGCCCACCTGCGCGGCACCCTGGACCACTTCGCCAAGCAGCTCTTCGGCGAGGGCATCACCACGCGCCTGCGCCCGAACTTCTTCCCGTTCACCGAGCCGAGCGCCGAGATGGACTTCCTCTGCCCGGTCTGCCGCGCCGAGGACGCCGACTGCCGCACCTGTGGTGGGACCGGCTGGATCGAGTGGGGTGGCTGCGGCATGGTCCACCCCAACGTCCTGCGCGCCTGCGGGGTTGACCCGGAGGTCTACTCGGGCTTCGCCTTCGGCATGGGCGTCGAGCGCGCCCTCATCTTCCGGAACGGGGTGGGCGACCTGCGGGACCTCATCGAGGGGGACGTCCGCTTCAACACGAACTTCACGGTGGAGGTCTGATGCACATCCCGATCAGCTGGCTGGGCGAGTACGTCGAGCTGCCCGCGCAGGTCACCGGCGAGCAGGTGGCGGCAGACCTGGTGCGCGTGGGCTTCGAGGAGGAGTCCCTGGGCGCGCAGATGATCACCGGCCCGGTGGTGGTCGGCAAGGTCGTCTCCCGTGAGCCTGAGCCGCAGAAGAACGGCAAGGTCATCAACTGGTGCCAGGTCGACGTCGGTCAGGCCAACGGCACCGGTGAGCCGCAGGGCATCGTCTGTGGTGCCCACAACTTCGATGCGGGCGATCTCGTGGTGGTCTCCCTGCCGGGGGCGGTGCTCTCCGGCGGGTTCGAGATCAGCGAGCGCAAGACCTACGGCCACCTCTCGGCGGGCATGATCTGCTCGGCCTCGGAGCTGGGGCTGGGTGACGACCACGACGGCATCATCGTGCTCACCGAGTACCTGGGTGACGAGGCAGCCGGCCTGCAGCCGGGGCAGGATGCCCTGTCGCTGCTGGGCCTGGATGCGCAGACCATCGAGGTCAACGTGACGCCCGACCGGGGCTACGCCATGAGCCTGCGGGGCCTCGCCCGGGAGTACTCGCACGCCACCGGCGCCCGCTTCACCGACCCTGCCGGCCTGGCCGTGGACACCCCCACGGGCCCCGGCGTGCCGGTGGCGGTGAGTGATGACGCGCCGATCCGCGACGTGCCCGGGTGCGACCGCTACGTCGCCCGCGTGGTGCGTGGCATCGACCGGTCGCGTCCCACCCCGCGGTGGATGGCCAAGCGCCTGACCGATGCGGGGATGCGTCCGCTGGGTCTCATCGTCGACGTCACCAACTACGTGATGCTCGCACTGGGCCAGCCGTTGCACGCCTTCGACCTGGCTGCCGTCGCGGACGGCATCGAGGTCCGTCGGGCCCGGGCGGGGGAGACGCTCACCACCCTGGACGGCAAGCAGCGAACGCTCGACGAGGAGGACCTGGTCATCACCTCCGGTGGCGCGCCCGTCGCGCTGGCCGGTGTGATGGGTGGGGCCGAGTCCGAGATCGGCGAGGCGACCACCGACCTCCTGCTGGAGTCCGCCCACTTCGATGCGGTGAGCATCGCCCGGACGGCCCGTCGCCATCGCCTCGTCTCCGAGGCGTCCAAGCGCTACGAGCGTCGCGTGGACCCGCAGCTGGCCCCGGCGGCCGCGCAGCTCGCCATCGACCTGTTGGTGGAGCACGGTGGCGGCGTGGCGGAGCCGGCGTTCACGGACCTGGACGAGACCACGCAGCCCGAGCCCATCACCTTCGACACGGC
Source organism: Kytococcus sedentarius (assembly GCF_041937525.1). Lineage (GTDB taxonomy): Bacteria > Actinomycetota > Actinomycetes > Actinomycetales > Dermatophilaceae > Kytococcus > Kytococcus sedentarius_A. Next base: position 962,939 of record NZ_CP169391.1, on the reverse strand, counting down.
CCGGCCCACCGCCCTGGTGGGGGTCGAGTACGACCGCGCGACCGTCATCGAGCGGCTGGAGATGATCGGCTGCCGCGTGGAGGACGCCGGCGGGGCCGGCCAGGCGACGGATGGGACCGAGCACGGCACGGTGCGGGTGGCGCCCCCGTCGTGGCGGCCGGACCTCACCATCCCCGCCGACCTCGTGGAGGAGGTGGCCCGGTTGGGTGGGTACGACGAGATCCCGTCGGTGCTCCCCAAGGCGCCGGGCGGCAACGGGCTGACCCTCGCGCAGCGTCGACGCCGCATCGCGGCGGACCTGCTGGCCGATGCGGGTCTGCACCAGGTGGTCACGCTGCCCATGACCTCCGATGAGCAGTTCGACCGGCTGGGGTACCCGGCGGACGACTCGCGGCGCACTGCGCTGCGGCTGCACAATCCTCTGAGCGCGGAGGAGCCCCTGCTGCGCACCGCGCTGCTGCAGACCCTCGTGCCGGCCGCGCGCCGCAACCTGTCCCGCGGTCAGCGGGGTGCTGCGGTGTACGAGCTCGGCCGCGTGGTGCTGCCCACCGGTGACGCCGTCGCCCCGGTGCAGGACGTGGGCCTGGAGCCCTCGCCGCAGATGCTGCAGGAGCTGGCCGATGCGGTGCCGCACCAGCCCTTCCACGCCGCCGGTCTCATCGCCGGGGAGTGGGAGCGCCAGGGCTGGTGGGGTCCCGCCCGGGTGGCCGAGTGGTCCGATGCGGTGGAGCTCGCCCTGGGCCTCGCCGGCCGGTTCGGCGTGGAGGTCACGCTCGAGCAGGCGCAGCACGCTCCCTTCCACCCCGGGCGGTGTGCGCGGCTGCGGCTGGCGGACGGCACCGTGTGGGGCCACGCCGGTGAGCTGCACCCGCAGCGCCTGGCGGAGCTGGAGCTGCCGGAGCGCACGGTGGGCTTCGAGGTCGACGTGGACGCCCTCATCGAGGCCTCGCCGGAGGTGTCCGCGCACCGTGACTTCTCCGACCAGCCCTTCTCCCGGGTGGACGTGGCGCTGTTGACCGACCTGTCGGTGCCCGCCTCCGCCATCGGGGATGCCCTGCGCGAGGGCGCGGGCGAGCTGCTGGAGACGGTGGAGATGTTCGACCAGTACACCGGTGAGCAGGTGGGTGAGGGCCGGCGCAGTACGGCGTGGCGTCTGACCTTCCGGGCGGACGACCGCACCCTCACCAACGAGGAGACGAACGCGGCGCGTGACGCCGCCGTGGCGCTCGTGAGTGAGCGGACGGGAGCGGAGCACCGTGGCTGAGCGGGCGCAGGACCGGCCCACGGCCCTGGTGGTCGGGGCGACCCGGGGTATCGGGGCGGAGATCGCGCGCGGGTTCGCCCGCGCCGGCCACGACCTGGTGCTCACGGGGCGTGACGCCAAGGCGCTGGCCGAGGTCGCCGAGGACTGCCGGGCTGAGGGGGCATGGGTCACCTGTCACCCGCTCGACGTCACGGACACCGAGGCGGTGCAGCAGGTGCTCGAGACGGCGTGGTCCGAGGCCGGCCGTCTGGAGGTTGCGGTGGTGTCCGCCGGTGTCATCGAGGCCGAGCGTCCCCTGTGGGAGGTTCCGCTCGAGGAGCTGTGGGAGGTCATGACCGTCAACGTGCGGGGACCGTTGGCCGTGGCGCATGCGCTGGTGCCGCGGATGATCAAGGCCGGTGGCGGCCGCATCGTGCACCTGAACTCGGGCTCGGGCACGAAGAACGCCCCGGTGTACCCGGCGTACCACGCCAGCAAGTCGGCGCTGGCGCGCATCACGGGGTCGGTGGCGATGGCTGCCGGCGAGCACGGCGTGCACGCCTTCGACCTGGCGCCGGGCGTGGTCCGCACCGACATGACGGCCTCGATGCCGATGCACGACCAACGGACGGACTGGACCGAGCCGCAGGACGTGGTGGAGCTGGCTCTCGCGCTGGCCTCGGGCGAGCTCGACGCCTTCTCGGGACGCATGGTCCGCGCCGGTGCGGACACCCCGGAGTCGCTGCGCGCGGCGGCGGCGGGACTCGGTGAGACCGACCGGACCCTGGGGCTGCTCTCCTACGGTCCGGACGACCCGGTCGCCTGAGGTCGCGGCCCCGCCGACCTCAGCGGCGTGTGGGCGCCCGTGGCCCCGCCTGCTCAGCGGCCGGCAGTTCCCCGGCGCTGGGTCGGCAGCAGGGAGCGCACGGCTCCGGCGAGGCCGTCGCTCACCAGCTCGAGCGGGCCCCGTCCGGGGAGGAGCGCCTGCCAGAGCGCGGCGACCACCCAGGCGCCGAGACCGCAGGCACCCAGCAGGAGCCACGAGTTGTCCGTGCGGTGCCCCAGCACCCGCACCCAGGCGGCCGCTGCAACGATCTGCAGGGCGTAGACGGTGAGGGCCGTCCGCCCCACCGTGGCCAGCGGACCGGCCACCGCGGGCCACGCGGCGCCCACCACGACGCATGCCAGGAGCGCGGCCATGACCAGACCACTGCTGGTGAGCGTCGCCCACACCGAGCCGTCGTAGGGCTGGAAGTCGGGGTTGCCCCGGCGGTTGAGCACCATCAGTGCTCCGGCCAGGGCGAGGCCCGCCACGCCGAGCCCGATCCGTGACCGGAGGTCCTGGGCGTGGCGCGCCACCAGGATCGCCAGCGCTGCGTAGGCGATGAAGGGGGCGAGCCGGTAGTGCGGCCCGGCACCCAGCACTCCCAGCAGGTCCGCGACATGACGGTGCCCGTTGACGGTGGCCTCCAGCATCGGGGTCTGGAGGCCATCGCGGAGGGCAGGACCCACCAGCATCGCGCCCACGCCCACCAGGCCCAGTGCCCACGAGGGGAGAGGGACCAGCAGAGGCAGGCAGAGTGCCGTCACGGCCAGGGCGCCGAGCACCACATCGATCTGTGCGCCTGCCTCCTCCAGCACCAGCCCCACTGCCCACAGGATCGCGGCACGCGGGAGCATGGCCAGCGCCATGTGGGCCCACCCGTGATGGGCGTACGAGAGGTGAGCGCCCACGGCCATCACGGCGACGAACAGGGGGGCGGCCAGGAACTCCGAGAGACCCAGCAGGCCGCCGGGCCCACCGGACGGGGCGAAGTGGGCCACGAACATGGTGAGCACGGCGAGCCCACGGGCGGCGTCGATCCCCACCAGCCGCTGTGGGGAGGCCAGGGCATGGTGCCGCGGCGCGCGGGTGGAGAGGGATGTGTTCACGGGCGGTCCTGGGAGCGAGGGGAGGGGGACGGCTCCGAGCCAACCACACCGCGGGGCCGTCCGGGCGCTGTGGCACAGTGGGCGCCGTGAACGCCCAGACCGAGCCCGCCCCCCAGCAGACCAGCACCTCCGGCACCGCAGACGATGCTGCGCTCACGGGGGTGCTCCAGGAGCTGCAGTGGAGGGGTGTGATCGCCCAGTCGACCGACCTCCAGGAGCTGGATCGCATGCTGGCCGCGGGGCCGGTGCGCTTCTACATCGGTTTCGACCCCACGGCACCCTCGCTGCACGTGGGAAGCCTCGTCCAGCTGGTCACGATGCGGCGTCTCCAGGAGGCTGGGCACGTGCCGGTGGTTCTGGTCGGTGGCTCGACGGGTCTGATCGGCGACCCGCGTCCCACCTCCGAGAGGAATCTGCACGACCGGGAGACCGTGGCCGGGTGGGTGGACAGCATCGCCGCGCAGGTGCGCCCCTTCGTGCACTTCGAGGGGGAGAACGCCGCCACGGTGGTGAACAACCTCGACTGGTTCGGGCAGCTCGGCGCGCTGGACTTCCTGCGCGACGTCGGCAAGCACTTCCGCGTGAACCAGATGCTCAAGAAGGACGCCGTGAGCGCGCGGCTGGAGTCCAGCCAGGGCATCAGTTACACGGAGTTCAGCTACCAGATTCTCCAGGGCTACGACTTCTGGCACCTGTTCACCACCGAGGGCGTGCGCCTGCAGCTCGGTGGACAGGACCAGTGGGGCAACCTCATGGCCGGTGTGGACTACGTGCACCGGGTGGAGGGCGAGTCGGTGCACGCACTGACCACACCCCTGGTCACGGAGGCGTCCGGCCGCAAGTTCGGCAAGTCCGAGGGGAACGCCATCTGGCTCGACGGCACGATGACCTCCCCGTGGACCTTCCACCAGTTCTGGCTGAATGCCGAGGACGAGAAGGTGGGCGAGTACCTCCGGCTGTTCACCCTGCTCGACCGCGAGCGGATCGAGGAGCTCGAGCAGCAGGTGGCCGAGGCCCCCTTCAAGCGGGCGGCCCAGCGCGCACTGGCGCGGGAGATGACCACCTTGGTGCACGGCACCCAGACCACCGATGGTGTGGAGGCTGCGGCCGAGGCCCTGTTCGGCAAGGGCGACCTGCAGCAGGTGGACCCGAAGGTGCTGCTGGACGCGACCGCCGAGCTGGCCGGGGGCGAGGTGGCTGCCGGTACCTCGTGGATCGACGTCGTCGTGGCGGTCGGTTTCGCTGACTCGCGCAAGGCGGCCAAGCGGCTGCTCGGCGAGGGAGGCATCTCCGTCAACGGCCAGCGGATCAGTGACCCCGAGGGCGGGATCGCTGAGGACGACTTCATCGGGGGAGAGGTGGCCGTGGTGAAGCGCGGACGCAAGACCCTGGCGGCAGCACGTCGTAGCGGCTGACCTTCCACGACGCCGAGCCCGCACCCGCCGGATTCCCCGGCATGGTGCGGGTTTTGCGTTGATCCCAGAGTGTGTGTATTGTTCCTCCTCGTTGCCCGGACGGGTGGCCCGCGAGAGAGTCTGGTTCGGCCAGATGGTGTCGGGTGTGAATGTCTGGTCTGGGTGGCTCCACTGGTTGCTTCGTGTGTGTGGTGGGTCGTGCCTGGTTGGTTGATCGGGTTTGCGGCTGGCTGCTGGATGGTGTAACGTAGTGGATCGCCCCTGAACGAGATCGCACGGTGGCTCACGGTTGTGAGTGTGTGGTGGGTGTTGGGGAGTGTTTGGTCCTTGAGAACTCAACAGTGTGTCATGAATCGATGCCAAATTATTTTGTTGTATCCCTTTCGCATCCATGACTGTTCGCCTCTTTGATGGGGTGTGTGGTTGTGGGTGTGTTTGGTTGATTTCTTTGGCGAGAAGATGACTCCAGCGAGTCATTCTGCTCTGCCAGTATCAATATTTTCTACGGAGAGTTTGATCCTGGCTCAGGACGAACGCTGGCGGCGTGCTTAACACATGCAAGTCGAACGGTGAAGCGAGTGCTTGCACTCGTGGATCAGTGGCGAACGGGTGAGTAACACGTGAGTAACCTGCCCTCCACTCTGGGATAAGCGCTGGAAACGGCGTCTAATACTGGATACGACCAACCTTCGCATGGGGTGTTGGTGGAAAGATTTATCGGTGGTGGATGGACTCGCGTCCTATCAGCTTGTTGGTGGGGTAATGGCCTACCAAGGCGACGACGGGTAGCCGGCCTGAGAGGGCGACCGGCCACACTGGGACTGAGACACGGCCCAGACTCCTACGGGAGGCAGCAGTGGGGAATATTGCACAATGGGCGAAAGCCTGATGCAGCGACGCCGCGTGAGGGATGACGGCCTTCGGGTTGTAAACCTCTTTCAGCAGGGAAGAAGCTTTTGTGACGGTACCTGCAGAAGAAGCACCGGCTAACTACGTGCCAGCAGCCGCGGTAATACGTAGGGTGCGAGCGTTGTCCGGAATTATTGGGCGTAAAGAGCTTGTAGGCGGTTTGTCGCGTCTGCTGTGAAAATCTAGGGCTTAACCCTGGACGTGCAGTGGGTACGGGCAGACTAGAGTATGGTAGGGGAGACTGGAATTCCTGGTGTAGCGGTGGAATGCGCAGATATCAGGAGGAACACCGATGGCGAAGGCAGGTCTCTGGGCCATTACTGACGCTGAGAAGCGAAAGCATGGGGAGCGAACAGGATTAGATACCCTGGTAGTCCATGCCGTAAACGTTGGGCGCTAGGCGTGGGTCTCATTCCACGAGATCCGTGTCGCAGCTAACGCATTAAGCGCCCCGCCTGGGGAGTACGGCCGCAAGGCTAAAACTCAAAGGAATTGACGGGGGCCCGCACAAGCGGCGGAGCATGCTGATTAATTCGATGCAACGCGAAGAACCTTACCAAGGCTTGACATGCACCGGATCGCCTCAGAGATGGGGTTTCCCTTTGGGCTGGTGCACAGGTGGTGCATGGTTGTCGTCAGCTCGTGTCGTGAGATGTTGGGTTAAGTCCCGCAACGAGCGCAACCCTCGTTCTATGTTGCCAGCACGTAATGGTGGGGACTCATAGGAGACTGCCGGGGTCAACTCGGAGGAAGGTGGGGATGACGTCAAATCATCATGCCCCTTATGTCTTGGGCTTCAAGCATGCTACAATGGCCGGTACAGAGGGTTGCGAAACCGTGAGGTGGAGCGAATCCCAAAAAACCGGTCTCAGTTCGGATTGGGGTCTGCAACTCGACCCCATGAAGTCGGAGTCGCTAGTAATCGCAGATCAGCAACGCTGCGGTGAATACGTTCCCGGGCCTTGTACACACCGCCCGTCAAGTCACGAAAGTCGGTAACACCCGAAGCCGGTGGCCTAACCCTTGTGGGAGGAGCCGTCTAAGGTGGGACCGGTGATTGGGACTAAGTCGTAACAAGGTAGCCGTACCGGAAGGTGCGGCTGGATCACCTCCTTTCTAAGGAGCTTCAACGCTCGCATGGCTGCCGGATGGTGGTTGTGTGGGTGTCATGCCTGCCAGGCTTTGTGTCTGGTGGGGCCCTTTTCGTGTCCGAATGTGGCACGGGGGGTGCTTCTGGGTGGAACATCGATTGATCATGACCATCGTGTGTGCTGCTGTGTGAGTACGGCGCCCTGTGTGGGTGTTGGGAAAGCGTGGTGGTGTGTGTGGTGGTTGTTGACACACTGTTGGGTCCCCAGGGACCAAGCATGGTCTGCGCTCTGTTGTGGGTGTGGGTTGTGGTTGGTTGTTGGGTTCCTCTGATTCTGCTGGCGTGCACGCATGTGTGTGTTGGTGGGGTTGCGGGGTTGTTTTTTGAGAACTTCACAGTGGACGCGAGCATCTTTGTGTCAAGTTTTTAAGGGCACATGGTGGATGCCTTGGCATCAGAAACCGATGAAGGACGTGAGAATCTGCGATAAGCCTCGGGTAGTCGATAACTAGACGTTGATCCGAGGATTTCCGAATGGGGCAACCCGGCTGGAGGCAAGTCCAGTCACCGCTACCTGAATATATAGGGTAGAGGGAGGGAACGTGGGGAAGTGAAACATCTCAGTACCCACAGGAAGAGAAAACAACAGTGATTCCGTGAGTAGTGGCGAGCGAAAGCGGATGAGGCTAAACCGTGCACGTGTGATACCTGGTAGGGGTTGCGTGTGCGGGGTTGTGGGATGGACATTTCCAGGGTCTACCAGCTCTGGGGACAGTAAGAAATGTTGGTGGTAGTCGAACGGTCTTGAAGGGCCGGGCAGAGAGGGTGCGACCCCCGTAGACGAAACTGCTGGCACTGTCTGTGTCTTTTCCCGAGTAGCACGGGGCCCGTGAAATCTCGTGTGAATCTGCCGGGACCACCCGGTAAGCCTAAATATTCTCTGATGACCGATAGCGGACAAGTACCGTGAGGGAAAGGTGAAAAGTACCCCGGGAGGGGAGTGAAATAGTTCCTGAAACCATGTGCCTACAATCCGTTGGAGCCCGTGAGGGTGACAGCGTGCCTTTTGAAGAATGAGCCTGCGAGTTAGTGCTCAGTGGCAAGGTTAACCCGTGTGGGGAAGCCGTAGCGAAAGCGAGTCCGAACAGGGCGTTTGAGTCGCTGGGTCTAGACCCGAAGCGGAGTGATCTACCCATGGCCAGGTTGAAGCGCCGGTAAGACGGCGTGGAGGACCGAACCCACTTAGGTTGAAAACTGAGGGGATGAGCTGTGGGTAGGGGTGAAAGGCCAATCAAACTCCGTGATAGCTGGTTCTCCCCGAAATGCATTTAGGTGCAGCGTCACGTGTTTCTTGCCAGAGGTAGAGCTACTGGATAGCTGATGGGCCCCACCGGGTTACTGACGTTAGCCAAACTCCGAATGCTGGTAAGTGAAGCGTGGCAGTGAGACTGCGGGGGATAAGCTTCGTAGTCGAGAGGGAAACAGCCCAGATCACCAACTAAGGTCCCTAAGCGTGTGCTAAGTGGGAAAGGATGTGGAGTTGCTGTGACAACCAGGAGGTTGGCTTAGAAGCAGCCACCCTTTAAAGAGTGCGTAACAGCTCACTGGTCAAGTGATTCCGCGCCGACAATGTAGCGGGGCTCAAGCACACCACCGAAGTTGTGGCAATGCCCGTATGGGTGTTGGGTAGGGGAGCGTCGTGCAGCGAGTGAAGCGGCGGAGTGATCCAGTCGTGGATGCTGCACGAGTGAGAATGCAGGCATGAGTAGCGAAAGACGGGTGAGAAACCCGTCCGCCGAATAACCAAGGGTTCCAGGGTCAAGCTAATCTGCCCTGGGTAAGTCGGGACCTAAGGCGAGGCCGACAGGCGTAGTCGATGGACATCCGGTTGATACTCCGGAACCGGCGAAGAACCGCCCCTGGCGAGGCTGTGGATGCTAACCGTGTGATCACTGCTGATCGGCACTTTGTGTCGTGATGATGGTGTGAGCCCGGGACCCGAAACAGTAGTAGCCAAGCGATGGAGAGACGCAAGAAGGTAGCTGCAGCGTGGCGATGGTAGTCCACGTCCAAGGGTGTAGGGCGACGTCTAGGCAAATCCGGACGTCATGTGCCTGAGACCTGATAGTGACCGCGTATGCGGGAAGTCAGTGATCCTATGTTGCCGAGAAAATCTTCTAGCGAGGTTCTAGCCGCCCGTACCCCAAACCGACTCAGGTGGTTAGGTAGAGAATACCAAGGCGATCGAGTGAATCGTGGTTAAGGAATTCGGCAAAATACCCCCGTAACTTCGGGAGAAGGGGGGCCTGATCCGTGAAACCACATGCTGGTGGCAGCGGTGATGGCCGCAGAGACCAGGGAGAAGCGACTGTTTACTAAAAACACAGGTCCGTGCGAAGTCGCAAGACGATGTATACGGACTGACGCCTGCCCGGTGCTGGAAGGTTAAGGGGACGAGTCAACCCGTAAGGGTGCAGCTCTGAACTTAAGCCCCAGTAAACGGCGGTGGTAACTATAACCATCCTAAGGTAGCGAAATTCCTTGTCGGGTAAGTTCCGACCTGCACGAATGGCGTAACGACTTCTCCACTGTCTCAACCACGAACTCGGCGAAATTGCACTACGAGTAAAGATGCTCGTTACGCGCAGCAGGACGGAAAGACCCCGGGACCTTTACTACAGCTTGGTATTGGTATTCGGTGCGGCTTGTGTAGGATAGGTGGGAGACTGTGAAGCACACGCGCCAGCGTGTGTGGAGTCATCGTTGAAATACCACTCTGGTCGCTCTGGATATCTAACTTCGGTCCGTGATCCGGATCAGGGACAGTGCCTGGTGGGTAGTTTAACTGGGGCGGTTGCCTCCCAAAGGGTAACGGAGGCGCTCAAAGGTTCCCTCAGCCTGGTTGGTAATCAGGTGTTGAGTGCAAGTGCACAAGGGAGCTTGACTGTGAGACGGACATGTCGAGCAGGGACGAAAGTCGGAACTAGTGACCCGACGGTGGATTGTGGAATCGCCGTCGCTCAACGGATAAAAGGTACCCCGGGGATAACAGGCTGATCCTGCCCAAGAGCTCATATCGACGGCATGGTTTGGCACCTCGATGTCGGCTCGTCGCATCCTGGGGCTGGAGTAGGTCCCAAGGGTTGGGCTGTTCGCCCATTAAAGCGGTACGCGAGCTGGGTTTAGAACGTCGTGAGACAGTTCGGTCCCTATCCGCTGCGCGCGCAGGAAACTTGAGAAGAGCTGTCCCTAGTACGAGAGGACCGGGATGGACGAACCTCTGGTGTGTCAGTTGTTCCGCCAGGAGCACCGCTGATTAGCTACGTTCGGAAGTGATAACCGCTGAAAGCATCTAAGCGGGAAGCACGCTTCAAGATGAGGTTTCCATACCCCCTCGTGGGGTGGGAGGCTCCCAGCTAGACTACTGGGTTGATAGGCCGGATGTGGAAGCACAGTAATGTGTGGAGCTGACCGGTACTAATAAGCCGACAACTTGCTACAAAGATGCTACGCGTCCACTGTGCAGTTCCCGGAAAACACACCCCGGAACTGTGAACTGAATACTGGTCTTCGTGACACATTCACGGAGCACTGTTCAGACGTCACACGTGTGTGTGAGTACGACAGTGTTTCGGTGGTCATAGCGAAGGGGAAACGCCCGGTCACATTCCGAACCCGGAAGCTAAGCCCTTCAGCGCCGATGGTACTGCACTGGGAACGGTGTGGGAGAGTAGGACACCGCCGAACTCAACGTCCCGAAACACCCCCGCTTGTTGTGGGTGGGTGGTTTCGAAGGATAGGGTCCGGTACCCCCGATGGGGTGCCGGGCCCTTTCGCATACCCGGACCCATCGTCACCAGGACGCCCGCGCAGCAGCACCCCACGTAGACTCAGTGCCATGGAGTCCAGTGGTGCGGAGCAGCCCGTTCTGCCCGGTACGCGGAACGTGGACCTGGGGGATCTGCAGCGCAGGGTGGAGGGGTTGTCGGCTGAGGTGAGTGCCCTGGAAGGGGCGCTGGACGAAGCGGCTGGGCACACCGCATCGGGGAGTCCTGCACCACGCCCGCCGTCCCACTGAGCCTGGGTCATGAGACTCGACAAGGCAGTGGTGGAGCGTGGCCTCGCGCGATCCCGGACCCGGGCGCAGCAGCTCATCGACGCGGGTCAGGTGCTCGTGGACGGGGAGGTCTCCCGCAAGGGATCGCATGCCGTGGACCCGGCCAGCGTGACGCTGGCGCCGGAGGCAGGTGGCGTGTCCGATGAGGTGAGCCGTGCACAGCGCAAGCTCGAGCGGGCACTCGAGCTGTGGCCCGGGGTGACCCACGGCGTGGAGGAGGCCGTGGACGTTGGCGCCTCCACCGGGGGATTCACACAGGTACTGCTGCGCGCGGGGGTCTCGTGTGTGTGGGCCGTGGACGTGGGGCACGACCAGCTGGTGGACTCCCTGCGTCGCGATGAGCGTGTCGTGGTCCGTGAGGGGGTGAATGCGCGGGACACCAATGCCCTGGAGGCCGCAGGGCTCACGGAGGGTGGCGTGGGGCTGGTGGTCTGCGACGTCAGCTTCATCTCGCTGCGGCACATCCTCCCCTCGATCCGTTGGCTGCTGGGTGCAGGGGGCCATGCGGTGGTGCTGTGCAAGCCGCAGTTCGAGGTGGGCCCGCAGGGCTCGCAGCGTGGAGTGGTGCGTTCGCCGCAGACCCGTCGGCAGGCGGTCGTGGAGGTGTTGTCGGCGGCGGGTGCGGCGGGGCTGGTCCCGCGGTCGCTGGCCGTGAGCGGTACCCCCGGGACGCACGGCAACGTGGAGTTCCTGCTGCACCTGGAGTTGCCTGCGGCGGACGGCGGAGGGGCGCCGCTCGCGGGAGATGGGCGAGAGGTTGTCGGTGCTGCATGGCACAGTGAACTGCCCGATGTCAGCAACAGCTTCTGGGACGGTGAGGAGTCCGATGCCTACGACCTCTGAGGGCGATGCCGCGACGGCCGCCCGGCAGGTCATCGTGTGTGCCCATCCCGGGCGCCCCGAGGCCATGTCCGTGGCCGGTGAGGTCGCGGGGCTGCTCTGCGACCGGGGCGTGGGCGTGGTGGCCCCCCGGGACCAGGTGGATGCGCTCCTGCAGCACGGGGGCGCCCGCGTGGAGGCCCTGGGCCCGGACGACTGCCCCGAGCTCGTGGTGGTGCTGGGCGGGGATGGCACCATCCTGCGGGGTGCTGACCTGGCCCGCGAGTACTCCGTGCCGCTGCTGGGCGTGAACCTGGGACACGTGGGCTTCCTGGCCGAGGCCGAGCGCGAGGACATCGGCCGCACGGTGGACCACATCGTGGACCGTCAGTACTCGGTGGAGCACCGGATGGCCCTGGACGTCCACGTGTTCCTGGAGGGGGAGCTCATCGCCTCCGGCTGGGCGCTCAACGAGGCCACCGTGGAGAAGGGCTCGCGCGAGCGGATGGTGGAGCTCGCCCTGGAGGTCGACGGCCGCCCGCTGGCCAGCTGGGGGTGCGACGGCATCATCCTGGCCACGCCCACGGGCAGCACGGCCTACGCGTTCAGCACCGGTGGTCCGGTGGTCTGGCCGGACGTGGAAGCCATCCTCACCGTGCCCATCAGCGCCCACGCGCTCTTCGCCCGCCCGCTGGTGGTGGGGCCCACCACCAAACTGGCCGTGGAGCTCATTCCGGAGTCCCCGGGGCCGGGCGTGCTGTGGTGCGACGGCCGTGCGGTGGCCGACCTCCCCTTCGGGGCCCGGGTCGAGGTGGCCCGGAGTGACGAGCCGATCCGCCTGGCGCGGCTCACGAGCTCTCCCTTCACCGACCGCCTCGTGAGGAAGTTCGGGTTGAGCGTCGAGGGCTGGCGGGGCGCCGCGCGGGCACAGCAGGCCGAGGAGGGCAGGGCATGAGCAACGCCGCCACGGACCCCTGGCTGTCCACGGTGGAGATCTCCAACCTGGGTGTCATCCACGACGCCACGGTGGAGCTCTCCCGCGGGCTGACCGTCATCACCGGTGAGACCGGTGCGGGCAAGACGATGATGGTGCAGAGCCTCTCGTTGCTCCTGGGGCGGCGCGCGGAGTCGGGATGGGTGCGGCACGGGGCCGACTCGGCCGTGGTGACCGGCGTGTACGAGCTGCCGGACGGCCCGGCGGACCACCCCGCGCTGCAGGCCGTGGAGGACGCCGGGGGACTGGTGGAGGACGAGCTCATCGTCACCCGCAGGGTGAGTGCCGCCGGACGGTCCGCCGCCGCAGCCGGCGGCACCCGCATGCCGGTGCGGACCCTGGCCGGCATCAGCGAGCTGCTGGTGGCCATCCACGGCCAGGCCGACCAGTGGCGCCTGCTCTCCCCGGACGCCCACCGGGAGGTCCTCGACGCGTTCGGGGGTGAGCCTGTGGCTGAGCGTCTGCAGACCTACCGCCAGGCGCGAGCCCAGGTGGTGGACCTCGACCGCAGGGTGAGGGAGTTCGACGCCGAGCGGACGATCCGCGCCCAGCGGGCCGCGTGGCTGCGCAAGGGGCTGGACCTGCTCGCCTCGGTGGACCCGTCGCCGGGGGAGGAGGACGAGCTGCGGGAGCGGGTCGCGCGCCTCGATCACGCGGCGGACCTCGTGGAGGCGGGCCGGGTGGCGGCAGGCGCCCTCTCCGGTGATGCCACCAGTGCGATGCCGGAGCCCGGCGCCACCGAGCTGATCGCGCAGGCGCGGGGTGCCCTGGAGCGCGTGTCCCACGTGGACGCCGAGACCGGAGAGCTGCACCGGCGTCTGCAGGAGCTGGGGGTGCTGGCCCACGACCTGGCGGCCGACGTCTCATCCTGGGTCGGTGGACTGGACCTGGACCCCGGGGAGCTGCAGGCCCTCCACGAGCGGCGGGCCGCCCTGCGCTCCCTGGCGCAGGAGTTCGGGCGCCCGGAGCTACTGCCGGAGGCGGGGGAACCCGGTGCGGGGGAGCCCGGCGACGCCGGGGCGCGCGCGGGAGCAAATGGGCCCAGCGGGGTCGCCTCAGGGGGTGACCGTCAACCTCAGGATGAGGCCTCGGGCGGGGTGGGCCCTGCGTCGGACGAGGCCGTGCCCTCGGCGGACCGCGCCTTGGCCTGGGGCGCCCTGGCCGCCGAGGAGCTGGACGGGCTGGGCACGAGCGACGAGGACCGGGAGGCCCTGGTCGCCGAGCTCGAGCAGGCCAAGCAGGCCGCCCGGTCGGCCGCTGACGCACTGACGGCTGCCCGCCGGGCGGCCGCCGAGGAGCTGGGGGAGCGCGTGACGCAGGAGGTGCAGGCGCTGGCCATGCCCAAGGCCGTGGTCTCCGTGGCCGTGGAGGAGACCAAGCCCGGGGCGCACGGCGCCGACGCCGTGGAGATCCGGATGGCCCCCAACCCGGGTGCGCCGCCCCGTACCGTCGCGAAGGCCGCCTCGGGTGGTGAGCTCAGCCGCCTCATGCTCGCCCTGGAGGTCGTGGTCGGCGACGCCGAGGGCGGCGTGCCGACCATGGTCTTCGACGAGGTCGACGCCGGTGTGGGAGGCGAGGCCGCCCACGCCATCGGGGCGCGGCTGGCGCGGATCGCGCAGGAGCGCCAGGTCATCGTCGTCACCCACCTCCCACAGGTGGCCGCGTACGCCGACCGCCACCTCGTGATCGCCAAGAGCGACGACGGATCGGTCACCACGTCGGGCGTGACGGCCGTGGAGGACGAGGCCCGGCTCGCCGAGCTCGCCCGCATGCTCGGTGGCGTCTCCGACAGCCGCAGTGCCCGGGAGCACGCCGCCGAGCTCGTGGAGGCCGCCCGGTCGCGCCGCTGAGTGCTGGGGCGCGGCCGGGGATCGGTGTCGGTCCTGCCACGGAGTGATGGGGTGGTGGGGCCGGTGACGCCCCGCCGGAGCCCAGTGGGTATGCTGGCAGCCCGTGGTGGCCACTACTCGACACATCTTCGTGACCGGCGGCGTCGTCTCTTCGCTTGGCAAGGGACTGACCGCATCCTCCCTCGGACTCCTCCTGCGTTCGCGTGGCCTGAAGGTCACCATGCAGAAGCTGGACCCCTACATCAACGTGGACCCCGGAACGATGAACCCGTTCCAGCACGGCGAGGTCTTCGTCACCGAGGACGGGGGTGAGACCGACCTCGACATCGGGCACTACGAGCGCTTCCTGGACGACAACCTGACCGCCGGCGCCAACGTGACGACCGGGCAGGTGTACCACTCGGTGATCGCCAAGGAGCGCCGCGGCGAGTACCTGGGCGACACCGTCCAGGTGATCCCCCACATCACCAACGAGATCGTCGCCCGCATGCGTGCGGCCGCCGACATCGAGGACGTCACGGCCCGTCCGGACGTGATCATCACCGAGATCGGCGGCACGGTGGGTGACATCGAGTCCCTGCCCTTCCTCGAGGCCGCCCGTCAGGTGCGCCACCAGCTGGGGCGCGACAACGTCTTCTTCCTGCACGTCTCGCTGGTGCCCTTCATCGGCCCCTCCGGCGAGCTCAAGACCAAGCCCACGCAGCACTCCGTGGCCCGCCTGCGCGAGTACGGCATCCAGCCCGATGCGGTGGTCGTGCGCGCCGACCGCCAGCTGCCGGAGTCGATCAAGAACAAGATCTCGATGGCGTGCGACGTGGACCGGGAGGCCGTGGCCACCTGCCCCGACGCGCCGAGCATCTACGACATCCCCAAGGTGCTGCACTCCGAGGGCCTGGACGCCGTGGTGGTCCGCCGTCTGGGGCTGCCCTTCAAGGACGTCGACTGGACGGCCTGGGACGACCTGCTCACCCGCGTGCACCAGCCGAAGCACCAAGTGGAGGTGGCCATCGTCGGCAAGTACGTCGACCTGCCGGATGCCTACCTGTCCATCTCGGAGGCGCTGCGTGCCGGTGGCTTCCACCACCACGCCAAGGTCTCGTTGCGGTGGGTGGCCAGTGACCTCTGCCAGACGCCCGAGGGTGCGACCGAGGCGCTCTCCGGGGTGGACGCCGTCCTCGTGCCCGGCGGGTTCGGCATCCGCGGCATCGAGGGCAAGCTCGGCGCGCTCACCTGGGCGCGTGAGGAGAAGGTGCCCACGCTGGGCATCTGCCTGGGCATGCAGTGCATGGTCATCCAGCACGCCCGCACCATCGACGGCCTGGAGGGTGCCTCCAGCTCCGAGTTCGAGGCCGAGTGCGAGCACCCGGTGATCGCCACCATGGCCGAGCAGCTCGATGTGGTGGACGGCAAGGGCGACCTGGGCGGCACCATGCGCCTGGGCGCCTACGACGCGGCCCTGGCCGAGGGCTCCGTGGTGGCCGACACCTACGGCTCGGCCACCGTGAGCGAGCGCCACCGTCACCGCTACGAGGTGAACAACGGCTACCGCGAGCAGCTGGAGCAGGCCGGGATGGTGATGTCCGGCACCTCGCCCGACGGCCAGCTGGTGGAGTTCGTGGAGCTCCCGCGCGAGAGGCACCCCTACTACGTGGGCACGCAGGCGCACCCCGAGCTGAAGTCGCGTCCGCATCGTGCGCACCCGCTGTTCGCGGGCCTCATCGGCGCTGCGCTGGAGCAGCGGGGCCAGGGTGCCCAGGGCGAAAGCGAGCAGAACGGCGGGGACCGGGCGTGAGCCGGCTGGGCCTCGGCGCGGAGCGGGTGGACCCCTCGTCCACCCCGGTGGCCGACGAGCCCACCGACCACGGCGCCGGCGAGGTGCAGGTGCTCCGCGAGGGCGCCCGCTACCCGCTGGTGGGTGCTGACGTGCAGCTCGAGGACGGGGTCGCCTGGCGGGAGTGGACCCAGCACCCGGGTGCCGTGGCCGTCGTCGCGACGCGTCCGGCATCGGGCACGTCGGGTGACGCCGCGGACGTCGAGGTCTTCTGCGTGCGCCAGTACCGCCACCCCGTGCGCGCCACGGCCTGGGAGGTGCCCGCCGGGCTGCTGGACCAGGACGGTGAGCCGATGGTGGACGCCGCCGCCCGCGAGCTGGCCGAGGAGGCTGCCCTGGTGGCGGACACCTGGTCGGTCCTGGCGGACTACCACACGACGCCGGGCGGGTCCGCCGAGGCGATCCGCGTCTTCTGGGCGTCGGACGTCCGAGACGTGGACAGCGACGACTTCGCCCGCGAGGGGGAGGAGGCACAGATGACCGGCCACTGGGTGCGCCTGTCCGATCTCCTCGATGCGGTGCACGCCGGCGCCGTGCACAACCCGAGCACCGTCATCGGGGCCCTCGCCCTGGACCGGGTGCTCCACCGCGGCGGGCAGGTGCGGGACGCCGATGCGGAGTTCGTGCTGGGGCCGGTGCACCACCGATGAGTCGGAGGTCGCGAGCACCCCTGCGGGGCTGGCAGAATCACCCCATCGGCAGGGCGGCGTGACGACCCGCGGAACCTGCCGTTCGCGCGTCCGGCGTATCGACGAGAGGCCGGGCGTCCTGCCCGGCGAAGGTGTGGTGGCACCGCGACCTGGCCCCCGCCCACACCTCCCGGGCTGCCGTTCCCCGTCCGGGCGGTGGTCCCTCCACAGCGAGGCGTCGTCCGTCCACGGGAAACCTGACCCGAAAGGACGAACCATGCTCCGTACCCACGAAGCCGGCACCCTCCGTGCCGAGTACGCCGGCCAGACCGTGACCCTCACCGGCTGGGTGGCCCGCCGCCGCGACCACGGCGGCGTTGCCTTCCTCGACCTGCGTGACGCCTCCGGTGTGGCCCAGGTGGTGGCCCGCGACGAGGTCCTTGAGTCCGGCGGCGCCCACGACCTTCGCAACGAGTACGTCGTGAAGATCGTCGGCGAGGTGCGCGTGCGCCCCGAGGGCAACGTCAACGCCGAGCTCCCCACCGGTGAGATCGAGGTGGTGGCCGCCGAGCTCGAGGTGCTCAACACCGCAGCCCCGCTGCCCTTCCAGATCGACGAGCGCGTGGAGGTGGGTGAGGAGGCCCGCCTGAAGCACCGCTACCTGGACCTGCGCCGCCCCGGCAAGGGATCGGCCGGTGAGGCCCTGCGGCTGCGCAGCCGGGCCAACGCCGCCGCCCGCCGCGTGCTGGAGGAGCACGCGTTCGTGGAGGTGGAGACCCCCACCCTCACCCGCTCGACCCCCGAGGGCGCCCGCGACTTCCTGGTGCCCGCCCGTCTGGCGCCCGGCAACTGGTACGCCTTGCCGCAGAGCCCGCAGCTGTTCAAGCAGCTGCTGATGGTGGCCGGCCTGGAGCGCTACTACCAGATCGCCCGCTGCTACCGCGACGAGGACTTCCGTGCCGACCGGCAGCCGGAGTTCACGCAGCTCGACATCGAGATGAGCTTCGTGACCCAGGAGGACGTCATCGCCCTGGGTGAGGAGATCGCCCGCGCGCTGTGGGCCCTCATCGGCGTGGACCTGCCCACCCCCTTCCCGCACATCACGTACACCGAGGCCATGGAGAAGTACGGCTCGGACAAGCCGGACCTGCGCTTCGACCTGGAGCTCACCGACTGCACCGAGTTCTTTGCCGACACCCCCTTCCGCGTCTTCCAGGCCCCCTACGTGGGCGCCGTGGTGATGCCGGGTGGGGCCAGCCAGCCGCGCAAGCAGCTGGATGCCTGGCAGGAGTGGGCCAAGCAGCGCGGCGCCAAGGGTCTGGCCTACGTGCTGGTGGGTGAGGACGGTGAGCTGTCCGGCCCCGTGAGCAAGAACATCTCCGAGGAGGAGAAGGCCGGCATCGTGGCGCACACCGGTGCGCAGCCTGGTGACTGCATCTTCTTCGCCGCCGGCCCGGCCAAGGAGGCCCGTGGCCTGCTCGGCGCCGCCCGCCTCGAGGTGGGCAGGCGCTGCGGCCTCATCGACGAGAACGCCTGGTCGTTCCTGTGGGTCGTGGACGCCCCGTTGTTCGAGCCGGCCGCCGACGCCGTCGCCTCCGGTGACGTCGCCGTGGGCGAGGGTGCGTGGACGGCGGTGCACCACGCGTTCACCTCGCCCAAGGACGAGTGGATCGACTCCTTCGACGAGAACCCCGGTGAGGCCCTGGCCTACGCCTACGACATGGTCTGCAACGGCAACGAGATCGGCGGCGGCTCCATCCGTGTGCACCGCCGTGACGTGCAGGAGCGCATCTTCAAGGTCATGGGCCTGGGCGAACAGGAGGCGCAGGAGAAGTTCGGCTTCCTGCTCGAGGCCTTCTCCTACGGTGCCCCGCCCCACGGCGGCATCGCCTTCGGGTGGGACCGCATCGTCGCGCTGCTCTCGGGCTCGGACTCCATCCGCAACGTCATCGCGTTCCCCAAGTCCGGTGGCGGCTACGACGCCCTGACCGACGCCCCCGCCCCCATCTCCGCGCAGCAGCGCGAGGAGGCCGGCGTGGACTTCGAGCCGGACCAGGACGCCCCGGCCGAGCAGGGCGCGGCCGAGGTCAACCCGGTCACCAGCTGACCAACCACCGCCCGGGCCGCGTGCGCCCGGGGGTCGCCTCAGCCGGCGGTGGGGTCCTCCCACCGCCGGCTGTCCCATGCGTAGGCCGTGGTGTAGCCGATGGAGTGGTAGAGCCGCCGCGCGGCGTCGTTGTCGCTGTACATGCCCAGCGTGCACACGCCGGTGCGGCCCACCTCGGCCAGCGTCAGCGCCTCGGTGACCAGCCGCCCCAGGCCCTGGCCGCGCAGGTCACCCCGGGTGACGATGCCCGCCAGGTGCGGCACCTCATCGGTGAACGGCTGGCTGGCGCCCACGGCGACGAGCTCCCCCTCGGTGGGGCGCCCCTCGGCCGCGCCGGCACGCACACCGCGCCAGAGGGTGGAGTAGCCGCTGCCCGGCTCTCCCTCGGCGGTGGGGCTCCACTTCTCGGAGAACGCGGCGATCTCTGCGGCGTCACGCGAGTCGTCGAGGGTGATCACCGCGTCCAGCCCCAGCCGCTCGGAGGTGGTCACTCGCGGGGAGGAGACCACCGGCTCGGTGACCCACATCCAGTCCCACTTCCCCCCGGGCTCGATGCGGTGGGCGTCCAGCAGGTGCCCGTGCTCGGCCGGCACGCTGATCCCCGAGGCGCCCCACCGGCCGATCAGTCCGCTGGCCAGGACGTGCTCCACCAGCTCGGTCATCCCCGGGCCGTGGCCCACCAGGAAGGCCGATCGGCGCACCTGCCCGAGGCGGTGGCGCACCCGAAGGGTGGCCGCGGCCCCCTCGTGCACCAGCACGGGGGCGGGCAGAGTGGGGGGCACTCCCCATCGGACGTAGGGGTCGTCGCCCAGGGTCTGCAGCAGCTCGTGGTGGGTGTGGATCTCGCGCACCGCCGCAGTCTGCCACCCGGCCACCTACGCTGAGCACATGAGTGAGACCCCCGACCTGTTCAGCAGCGCAGAGCCCGGTCGGCAGGGCGGTCCGGACCACCCGGGCGGGGGAGAGCCGGTGGGCGCCGGTGACGCCGGCTGGATGCCCGACGAGCCGCTGGCAGCCCGCATGCGGCCGCGCTCGCTCGATGAGGTGGTGGGCCAGCGCGAGGTGCTCGCCGCGGGCAGCCCGCTGCGCCGCCTCATCGAGGGCCGGCGGGGAGTGGCGGGGGCCTCCTCGGCGATCCTCTGGGGGCCGCCCGGGACCGGCAAGACCACGCTGGCCCGCCTGGTGGCCGATGCGGCCGACCGCACCTTCGTGCAGCTCTCCGCCGTGACCGCCGGCGTGAAGGACGTGCGAGCGGTGATGGACGCCGCCCGCCGCGAGAAGTCCATGTACGGCCGGCAGACCGTGCTCTTCCTGGACGAGATCCACCGCTTCACCAAGGCCCAGCAGGACGCGCTGCTGCCCGGGGTGGAGGACCGCACGGTGATCCTGGTGGCGGCCACCACGGAGAACCCCAGCTTCACCGTGGTGACACCGCTGCTGAGCCGCTCGGTGCTGGTGCGCCTCACGGGGCTGGACCGGCAGGACGTGCGGGAGCTGCTGGACCGGGCCGTGGTGGACGAGCGGGGCCTGGACGGGCGCTTCCGGCTGGAGGACGAGGCAGCGGACGGCATCGTGCAGCTGGCCGGAGGAGACGGGCGGCGCGCGCTGACCACCCTGGAGGCCGCGGCAGGGGCGGCCGAGTCCGAGGTGGCACCAGGCAGCGAGGGGCAGGGCGGCCCGGTGCTGGTGACCGCGGCCCACGTGGAGCAGGCCCTGGACCAGGCGGTGGTGGGCTACGACCGGGACGGCGACCAGCACTACGACGTCACCAGCGCGTTCATCAAGTCGATGCGGGGCTCGGACGTGGACGCAGCCCTGCACTACCTGGCCCGACAGATCGAGGCGGGGGAGGACCCACGCTTCATCGCCCGGCGCGTGGTCATCGCGGCCAGCGAGGACGTGGGAATGGCCGACCCGTCGGCGCTGCAGACGGCGGTGGCGGCCCTGCACGCCGTGGCGCAGATCGGCATGCCGGAGGCCCGCATCGTTCTGGCGCAGGCCGTGGTGCACGTGGCGCTGGCGCCGCCCTCGAACGCGGTGTACACGGGGATCGATGCGGCGCTGGCGGACGTGCGGGCGGGACGCGGGGGAGCGGTGCCGGCCCACCTGCGCGACGGGCACTACGCCGGGGCGTCGCAGCTGGGACACGGGGTGGGCTACACGTACGCGCACGGCGCCCAGGACGGGGTGGCAGCGCAGCAGTACCTGCCCGACGACCTGGTGGAGGCCCGCTACTACGAGCCGACCGGGCGCGGCTTCGAGGGCACTCTGGCCCAGCGCTGGGCGACGATCCGCGGTCTGCTGCGCGGTTGACCGCGGGGGCGGTGGAGGGGCTTGGTCAACGAGCCGTCACGGCTGTGTAACGAATTGGTTGCATCGGGGCGGTTGGTGTGGCGCATGCCACGACGGGTACCCATGATGAGCGTGCTCCGCCAGAGAGCAAACCGCTCCGGCAGAGAGCAACACCACCACCGAGGAGACCACCAGTGACGAGCCACGCCGGCCTGGATCCCGCCCGGGACGCAGACATCCTGATCGAGCAGGGTGAGCACAACCGAGAGGGCGCTGCTGACGCGCACCCGTTCCGCGACGGGAAGGGCGGCGGGGGATCCACCAGCCAGAGCATGAAGGACCTCGCCAGCAAGTCGCCGGTCCAGATCGCCATCCGGCGCCTGGCCTACGACAAGGTCGCGATGATGTCGCTGGGCGTCGTCCTGCTCTTCATCCTGCTGGGCATGTTCGCCGGCACCATCAACTCCGCGCGGGGTGTGGACCCCACCTTCCAGGACACGACCTTCATCTCGCCCGGTGGGTACCCCACCTTCACCGCAAGTGCCGAGCACCCCTTCGGCATCGAGACCGGTACGGGTCGTGACCTGCTGGCCCGGTGGCTCGTCGGCATCCGCCCCTCGCTCATCATCGCGTTCACGGCGGCGGCGGCGGTCACGATCATCGGTACGGCCATGGGCCTGCTGGCCGGCTATCTGGGCGGCATCGTGGACAACATCGTGTCCTTCATCATCGACGTGGTGCAGTCGCTGCCCTTCCTGCTCTTCGCCATTGCCCTGGTCCCCATTGCGGTGAACCGTCTGGCCGGCTCGGATGGTGGCTTCGTCACGGATGATCAGGTGGCCGACATCCGCTTCGGGGTGCTCATCGTGGTGCTCATCCTCTTCAGCTGGACCGGTCTGGCTCGTCTCGTGCGCGGTGAGGTCATCTCCATCCGCGAGCGGGAGTACGTCCAGGCGGCGCGAGCGCTCGGTGTGCCCACCAGCCAGATCCTCTCCAAGGAGATCCTGCCCAACCTGCTCAGCCCCATCATCGTCTCGCTGACGACGGCCATCCCCGCGTTCATCTCGGCCGAGGCCGGGCTGTCGCTGCTGGGTGTCGGTCTACGGGAGCCGTCGGTCTCCTGGGGACTGACCATCCAAGGGGCCCAGAACTCGTTCATGCAGCACCCCATCTACATGTGGATGCCCGTGATCGGCCTGTCCCTGCTCGTGCTCGCGCTCAGCCTGTTCGGTGACGCGGTGAACGACGCCTTCAACCCCCACACCCGTCGCTGACCCCGGTCACGACCCCACACACGTCCCCGGAGTCACCGGGGCGCTCAGAAGGAGAATCCCATCATGCGACTGACCAAGTTCGCAGCCGTCGCGGCCGCCGGCTCCCTCACCCTCGCGGCCTGCGGTGGCGACAGCCCGGCAGAGAACAACAACGAGAGCTCCGGAGGCGGCGAGACCACCTCCTCCGAGGAGACCTCCGGGGGTGACGAGTCCGCCTCCGGTGACGAGTCGGCCTCTGGTGACGAGTCGGCTTCCGGTGACGAGTCCGCGTCCGGTGACGAGTCCGCCTCCGGTGGCGGGGAGTCCCCCTCCGGTGACGGCGGCGGCAAGCAGGAGGCCTCCGCGGGTATGGACCCCGAGGCCACCGGCCCGGCCAAGGAGGTCGAGGGCGCCAAGACCGGCGGTACCCTGCAGGTGCTCTCCCCCGGGTCCCCCACCACCTTCGACCCCTCGGCGCAGTTCTACCAGGACGTCAACGCGATCCTGAACCTCACGACGCGTCGCCTGACCCAGTACCGCACGAACGCCGACGGCACCTCCGAGCTGGTCCCCGACCTGGCCACCGACCTGGGCCAGGTGTCCGAGGACGGTCTGACCTGGACCTTCACGCTGAAGGACGACCTCAAGTACGAGGACGGCTCGCCCATCACCGCCGAGGACGTGGCCTACGGCATCAAGCGTTCCTTCGCCGTCGACGAGCTGCCCGGTGGCCCGACCTACCAGATGGACTACCTGAAGGACGGCGACAAGTACAAGGGTCCCTACCAGGACGGCGAGGAGTTCGCCGGTGTGAAGGCGGTGGACGAGAAGACCATCGAGATCCACCTGCGCCAGGAGTGGCCGACCCTGCCGTACTTCGCCTCCTTCACGCAGATGAGCCCCATCCCCAAGGACAAGGACACCAAGGAGGAGTACGGCAACAAGCCGCTGGCCACCGGTCCGTACAAGTTCGAGGAGTACCAGCAGGGCGCCAAGCTGGTGCTGGCCAAGAACGACCAGTGGAACGCCGACAGCGACCCGGCCCGTCACCAGTTCCCGGACAAGATCGAGTTCACCTTCGGTGGTGACTTCGACGCCCAGGGCCAGCAGATCGCAGCCAGCAACGGTCCCGACCAGTTCGCCATGAGCTACTCCGGCGTCCCCGGTGGTGTGGCCCAGCAGTTCCAGGGTGAGCTCAAGGACCGGCTCGCGACCAACGCCGGCCCCTGTGTCTCCTACGTCTCCATGGACACCCGCAAGATCCCGCTGGAGGTCCGCAAGGCGATCGCGGCGGCGTGGCCGTACGACCAGATCCGCAAGGCCGGTGGCGCCACCGAGCTGGACTACAGCCCGGCGATCAGCTACATGTCCACCTCGGTGGCGGGCTTCGAGCCCGAGGCCAGCGAGAACCTGCCTGGCGAGGGCAGCGGTGACCCGGAGGCGGCCAAGAAGATGCTGGCCGACGCGGGCGAGGAGGGCTTCGAGCTCTCCTGGTACTACTCCGTCGACAACCCGGTGGCCCAGAAGACCAACGCCGCGCGCAAGCAGGCGCTGGAGGCCGCAGGCTTCACGGTCAAGGACCAGGGTGTGCCGCGCGCCGAGATCCGTGAGCTGATCCAGGCCGCCGACGCCGAGACCAACATGATGATGGGCCCGGCCGGTTGGTGCTACGACTGGCCGCAGGGTGACGCCGTGTACCCGGCCATCTTCCTGGGCTCGGTGCAGGAGTCCGGCCACGCTGTCGGCTTCCTCGCCGAGGACAAGGTCGACGAGGAGATCAACCGCATCCGGGCCCTGCCGTCCGAGGAGCAGGGTGCGGAGTGGACCAAGTTCGACAAGATGCTCCGCGACGAGTACCTGCCGGCCATCCCGACCGACGAGGGCAAGTCGACGGCGATCTTCGGCACCAAGGTGCACAACGTGCTGCTCGACCCCAACCTGGGCATGCCGGACATGGCCGGCATCTGGGTCGACGGCGAGTGATCACCAGGTCGGGGGTTGTCCCACGGGAGAACCCCTGACCGGTGGCTGACCGCCACACCACGGGTGGCAGGACCTTGGTCCTGCCACCCGTCCGGTGGGCCGCTCCGGCCCCCGCCGCTTGTTCCCGTACCACCCATCACCATCGTTCAGGAGTTCTGGGTGCTCGTCTACATCCTGCGCCGTCTGGCCATCTCGGTCGCCGTGCTCTTCACGGTCATCCTCATCACCTTCGTGGTCTTCTTCATGGGTCCCAGCGATCCCGCGGGGGCCATCTGTGGTGACTCGCCGTCGTGCACGCCCGAGCGGGTCGACCAGATCGCCGAGGCCCTCGGGCTCAACGTGCCCATGCACCAGCAGTTCACTGACTTCGTCGGCGGCATCTTCATGGGGCGGGAGATCACCAACGGTGCCTTCGTCAAGGTGTGCGAGGCCCCCTGCCTGGGCTGGAGCTACTACCGCAACGCGCCGGTGACCGAGCTCGTGCTGGACGCCTTCCCGGTCACGGCCTCGCTGGTCTTCGGCGGCATGGTCGTGTACGTCATCCTCGCGCTGATCGCCGGTGTGGTGTCCGCCAAGTTCCGCGGTTCGGCCCTCGACCGCGTCATCGTGGGTGGCAGCCAGTTCATCAGCTCCATTCCCTACTACGTGTGCGCGCTGATCTTCTTCCTGTACGCCATGGTCTTCACCGGCATCGTGCCCCGCGCCGAGTGGCACAAGCCCTGGGAGGACCCGGTGGCCTGGGCCATGGGCCTGCTGGGTGTGTGGCTCTTCTACGGCGCCTGGGCATCGGCGAGCTACATCCGGTACGTGCGCGCCTCCATGATCGACGTGCAGAACTCCGACTACGTCCGCACGGCCCGCGCGAAGGGGCTGAGCGAGACCGCTGTCAGCTACAAGCACGGCCTGCGCGCGGCCATCGCCCCGTTCGTCACCCTCGTGGGCATGTCGGTGGCCACCGAGCTCATGGGCGCCATCTTCACCGAGACGATCTTCGGCCTGCCCGGCATGGGCAAGCTCGCCATCGACTCCTTCCGGCAGGACGACCTGCCGGTGATCGCCGGCACCGTGATGCTGGGCGCCGTGCTGGTCACGCTGGGCAACCTGATCGTGGATCTGCTCTACAGCGTCATCGACCCGCGCGTCCGGCTGCAGTGAGCACCGTGAGCACCGAGACCAGCCCGCCGCGACCCGAGGACCCCACCATGACTGACATGCACCCCACTCCCGAGGACCCGCACGCGATCTTCGCCCGCCCCGACCTGGGGCAGCCGCTGCTCAGCGTTCGAGACCTGAAGGTCGCCTTCCCCACCGAGGACGGCCTCGTACGCGCCGTGAACGGTCTGAGCTACGACGTCCACCCCGGCCGCACGCTGGCGGTGGTGGGCGAGTCCGGTTCGGGAAAGTCCGTCTCCACCATGGCCGTGATGGGCCTGCACGACCCCAAGCGCACCCGCATGTCGGGCTCCATCCAGCTGGACGGCCGCGAGCTCGTGGGGGCGAGCCAGTCCCAGTTCCGCAAGGTCCGCGGCAACGTGGCCGCCATGATCTTCCAGGACGCGCAGTCCTCGTTGCACCCCTACAAGCGGGTGGGCGACCAGATCGTCGAGGCCTACCGCGTGCACCACAACGTCTCGCGGTCCAAGGCCATGGCCCGCGCCGTGGAGATGCTCGACCGGGTGGGCATCCCCAACCCGCAGAAGCGCGCCAAGCAGTACCCCTTCGAGTTCTCCGGCGGCATGCGCCAGCGCGCCATGATCGCCCTCGGCCTGGTGAACGACCCCAAGCTGCTCATCGCCGACGAGCCCACCACCGCCCTGGACGTCACCGTGCAGGCCGGCATCCTGGACCTGTTGCGTGAGCTGCAGAAGGAGTTCGGCTCGGCCATCATCCTCATCACGCACGACCTGGCGGTGGTGGCCGAGGTGGCCCACGACACGCTGGTCATGTACGCCGGCCGGGGGGTGGAGCGCGGCACCACCACCGAGGTGCTCGCAGACCCCCGCCACCCGTACACGCGCGGGCTGCTGGGCTCGGTGCCCAGCATCAGCGAGACCGTGGGGGAGGAGCTGCGCCCCATCAAGGGGGCCCCGCCCAGCCTCACGCAGCTGCCCAGCGGCTGCTCGTTCAACCCGCGCTGCGAGTTCGCCGCCCAGGTGCCCGGCGACCTGTGCCGTACCGAGGTGCCCGGCCTGACCGTTCCGCCCGGTACCGAGCGCCGCCTGGTGCGCTGCCACCTGTCCGCGCTGGGCGTGGACATCTCCGAAACCACCCCCACCCCCCAGGAGTCCCTGCGATGAGCACCCGCCTCGGCGACGACGTCGTCGTCCACCCGCGCCGGAGCACGGCCGACCGGGAGATCCTGCTGGAGGTCAACGACCTGACCAAGCACTTCCCGATCACCGAGTACAACGGACTCCTCCCCACCAAGAAGACCGTGAAGGCGGTCGATGGGGTGAGCTTCGACCTGGCAGCGGGGGAGACCCTGGGCCTGGTGGGTGAGTCCGGTTGTGGCAAGACCACCACCGGTCGCCTCGTGACCCGCCTGGAGCAGCCGACCTCCGGCCAGATCGTGTTCGAGGGGCAGGACATCGCGCAGTACCCCGAGGGCAAGCTGCGCCCCCTGCGCCGCGACATCCAGATGATCTTCCAGGACCCGTACTCGTCCCTGAACCCCCGCTACACGGTGGGCAACATCATCGCCACCCCCATCCGGGTGCACAAGCTGATGCCGGCCAACAAGGTCAAGGGGCGTGTGCAGGAGCTGCTGGAGCTGGTGGGTCTGAACCCCGAGCACATCAACCGGTATCCCAACGAGTTCTCCGGCGGTCAGCGCCAGCGCATCGGCATCGCCCGCGCCCTGGCGGTGGAGCCGCGGGTGATCGTGGCCGACGAGCCGGTGTCCGCCCTGGACGTCTCCATCCAGGCCCAGGTGATGAACCTGATGGAGCGCCTGCGCCGCGAGTTCAACCTGGCCTTCGTGTTCGTGGCCCACGACCTGGGCGTCGTGCGGCACTTCTGCGACCGCGTGGCCGTGATGTACCTGGGCCGCATCGTGGAGATCGGGGACCGCGACCAGATCTACGGCAACCCGCTGCACCCCTACACCCAGGCGCTGCTCTCGGCTGCACCGGACATCAACGTGGTGCGGGGCATGGCCCGTCAGGAGCGGATCCGTCTGGAGGGTGACGTGCCCAGCCCCATCGACCCCCCGAGCGGCTGCACCTTCCGTACCCGCTGCTGGAAGGCCCAGGACGTCTGCGCCGAGAGCCGCCCCCCGCTGGAGGTCAAGGACGGGGCGGTCGGGCACGAGGCCGCGTGCTTCTTCCCCGAGGCCCGCACCATCACCACCGGGGCCGCCTGAGAACCTCGCGATATCCTGCACCGTCGGCCTCCTGCGGGGTCGACGGTGCAGTCGTGTGCACACCTGCCGAACTCGTCCCCATGATCAGGAGCTGTGATGGAAACCGCTGAGATCCGCCGACGGTGGCTTGCCTACTTCGAGGGCAAGGACCACGCCGTGGTGCCCAGCGCCCCCTTGATCCACGACGACCCGAACCTGCTGTTCGTGAACGCCGGCATGGTGCCCTTCAAGCCCTACCTGCTGGGTCAGCAGACCCCGCCGTGGCAGCGCGCCACGAGCGTGCAGAAGTGCGTGCGCACCGGTGACATCGAGGAGGTGGGCAAGACCTCCCGCCACGGCACCTTCTTCCAGATGAACGGCAACTTCTCGTTCGGCGACTACTTCAAGGCCGGGGCCATCTCCATGGCCTGGGAGTTCCTCACCACCCCGGAGTCCGCCGGTGGCCTGGGCCTGCGCAAGGACGACCTGTGGGCCACCGTCTACAACGACGACGACGAGGCCTTCGACCTCTGGCTGGAGCTCACCGACCTGCCCGCCGAGCGCATCGTCCGCCGCGACGAGGAGGACAACTACTGGAGCATGGGTGTGCCCGGCCCCGGTGGCCCCAGCTCGGAGATCTTCCTGGACCGCGGCGCCGAGTACGGCCGCGACGGGGGCCCGGCGGTGGACGAGGACCGGTTCATGGAGATCTGGAACCTGGTCTTCATGCAGCACGAGCTCTCCGCCGTGCGCTCCAAGTCCGACTTCGACATCTCCGGCAACCTGCCGCAGCAGAACATCGACACCGGCATGGGCCTGGAGCGCATCGCCTCCGTGCTGCAGGGCGTGGACAACCTGTACGAGATCGACCAGGTCTTCCCGGTGCTCGACCGCGCCGCGGAGATGGCCGGTGTGGAGTACGGGGCCAGCTCGGGCCACATCGCGGCCGAGAGCCACCCGCACGACGTGCACCTGCGCGTGGTGGCCGACCACGTGCGCTCCGGTCTGATGCTCATCGGTGACGGCGTGGTGCCCGGCAACGAGGGCCGCGGCTACGTGCTGCGTCGCATGCTCCGCCGCGCCGTGCGCTCCATGCGGCTGCTGGGCGTGCAGGACCCGGCGCTGCCGGAGCTGCTGCCCATCTCCCGTGACCTGATGGGGGAGTCCTACCCCGAGCTGGTCTCCGGCTGGGACCGCATCAGCCAGATCGCCTACGCCGAGGAGGATGCCTTCCGTCGCACGCTGGAGGCGGGCACCACCATCTTCGACGTGGCCGCGGGCCAGACCAAGGAGGCCGGCAAGAAGGTCTTCCCCGGCGACAAGGCCTTCGCGCTGCACGACACCTACGGCTTCCCGATCGACCTGACCCTGGAGATGGCGTCCGAGCAGGGGCTCGAGGTGGACGAGGCCGGCTTCCGCGGTCTGATGACCGAGCAGCGCGAGCGGGCCAAGGCCGACGCCCGCGCCAAGAAGTCCGGCCACGCCAACACCGAGGTGTGGCGTGAGCTGCGCGGGCTGGGCGCCACCGACTGGCGCGCCTACACCGACCTGGCCACCGACGCCCGGGTGGTGGGTCTGGTGCGCGAGGGCGAGCGCGTGCCCTCCCTGGCGGAGGGTGAGACCGGCCAGGTGGTGCTGGACACCACGAGCTTCTACGCCGAGTCCGGTGGCCAGGTGGCCGACTCCGGCATCATCACCCTCGATGGCGCGCGCCTCGAGGTGGTGGACGTGCAGCGCCCCGTGAAGGGCCTGGTGGCCCACACGGTGCGCGTGGCGCAGGGTGAGGTGACCGAGGGCGCGGACGCCCGCGCCGAGGTGGACCCCACCTGGCGCCTGGAGGCCGCGCAGGCCCACTCGGGCACCCACGTGGTGCACGCCGCGCTGCGGCAGGTGCTGGGCCCCTCCGCCCTGCAGTCCGGCTCGTACAACAAGCCCGGCTACCTGCGCCTCGACTTCGCGTGGAACGGCGCCCTCGATGCGGCGACCCGCAGCGAGCTGGAGGAGGTCGCCAACCTCGCCGTGCGCGACGACCTGCCGGTCTCCGCGCACTGGATGAGCCTGCCCGCCGCCCGCGAGTGGGGCGCGTTGGCCCTGTTCGGTGAGACCTACGACGAGGACGTGCGCGTCATCGAGATCGGGGGCCCCTGGTCGCGTGAGCTCTGTGGTGGCACGCACGTGCAGCACTCGAGCCAGATCGGCGCCCTCACGCTCACCGGCGAGTCGTCGGTGGGCTCGGGCTCGCGCCGCCTGGAGGCCTTCGTGGGGCTGAACGCGCTGCGCCACCTGGCCACCGAGCGGGCCCTGGTGGCCGAGCTCAGCACCATCGCCGGTGTGCAGCCCACCGAGCTGCGCGACAAGGTGTCGCAGCTGGTGGCCCGCCTCAAGGAGACCGAGCGCGAGATCACCGCCATGAAGCGCCAGCAGGCCCAGGGCGCCACCGCCGGTCTGGTGGACGAGGCCGAGCAGGTGGGCGGCATCCAGCTGGTCACCAAGGAGCTGCCCGAGGTCGATGGGGGTGAGCTCCGTTCCGTGGCCACCGACGTCCGCGGCCGCTTCGGTGAGAGCGCGGCCGCCGTGGCGCTGGTCTCCACGGCCGGCGCCAAGCCGGTGGTCGTGGTGGCCACCACGCAGGCCGCCCGCGATGCCGGTGTGAAGGCCGGTGCGCTGGTGAAGGCTGCGGCCACCGCCCTCGGTGGCGGCGGTGGCGGCAAGGACGACCTCGCGCAGGGCGGTGGCCAGGACAACGCCAAGGCCGGCGAGGCCCTGGCGGCCATCCGTGCCGCGGTGGCGAACGCCTGACCGCATCGTGAACAGCGCCCCGGAGCACCCCGGCCACGCCGGGCAGGAGCACTCGCCCCTGCCCGGCGTGGTCTGGGGCGTCGACGTGGGCCTGGCCCGCGTGGGCGTGGCGCGCTGCGACCCGCAGGGCGTGCTGGCCACCCCCGTGGAGACGGTGTCAGTGGGCGAGGGGCAGGCGGCCCTGGACCGGGTGCTGGGACTGGTCCGCGAGGACGAGCGGTCCACCGGGGTGGTGGTAGGCCTGCCGCGCCACCTGGACGGCCACGAGAGCACCTCGGCCGCCGAGGCGCGCCGGTGGGCCAAGCACCTGGCGGCCGCCCTCGGGCCGGCGGTGCGGGTGTGGCTGGTCGACGAGCGCATGAGCACCGTGGCCGCCAGCCGCGGCATGCGCCAGGCGGGCGTGCGCGCCAAGGAGCAGCGCGACCGCATCGACCAGGCCGCCGCGGTGGAGATCCTGCAGATGTCCCTCGATGCGTGGCGTGGGGGATCTAGAATCGGTGAGCTGGTCCCCGGGCGCAAACCGCGCCGTCGAGCGGCTGGCAACACCCCGTGAGCACCCCCGGACGACAGGAGCCGTCGCGCATGGCAGAGCACCGCCGCAGCAGCCGTCTGCGTCGCACGGCGCCGCCCCGCCCTCCGCGCGCCCAGGTGGCCGCGGTGATGGTGGGCGCCCTGGCCCTGACCGGGGTGGGCTCGGCCCTCACCTGGGACACTCTGGCACCGGCGCTCTCCGCGGTGGCCATCCCGGACCTGGGCAGTCACCCGGATCACGAGGGGGAGGGGCACGGGGAGAAGCTGGTCAAGGTGCCGGACGGCTCCAGCGGTTTCGACGTGGGGCGGATCCTGGCCGAGGAGGACGTGGTGGCCTCCGCCGCGGCGTTCAACGAGCTCGCGCGACTGGAGCCCCGCATCGAGCGACTGCAGCCCGGCACGTACGTGCTGCGCAACGAGATGAGCTCCGTGGCCGCCATCGAGGCGCTGCTGGACGAGGGCAACCTGCGCGTCGACAAGGTGACCGTGCCCGAGGGGCTGTGGGTGGACGAGACCTTCGACCGCCTGGCGAAGGGCACCGACGTGCCCCGCGAGGACTACGACGCGCTGACGCCACAGGACGTGGGGCTGCCCCAGGAGGCCGGCGGGAAGTTCGAGGGATGGCTCTTCCCCTCCACCTACAACTTCGACATCGATGACGACGCGCGCACCCAGGTGCGCAAGATGGTGGAGCAGACCCAGACCGAGCTGCGCCGCGAGGAGGTGGCGCGGGACGAGTGGCAGCGGATGCTGACCGTCGCCTCCATCGTGGAGGCCGAGAGCTCGGGGCAGGCCGACCGCGGCAAGGTGGCCTCGGTGGTCTACAACCGCCTGGACACCGACATGGAGCTGGGGATGGACTCCACCATCCACTTCATCCACCAGGAGCGCGGGCGCGCGGCCACCAGCTCCGAGCAGCGCAAGGCCGACAGCCCGTACAACACCTACGAGCGCACCGGGCTGCCCCCGGGCCCCATCAACAGCCCGGGCCGCGCTGCCCTGGACGCGGCGGTGGACCCGGACGACACCGACTTCCTGTACTTCGTGGCCGTGAACCCGCTGACCGGTGAGACCAAGTTCTCGCAGACCTTCGGTGAGCACCAGCGCTACGTGTCCATGTTCAACCGCTGGTGCCAGCAGAACGAGGACATGTGCTGAGCCGGCCACGGGGGCGGGCGCCGCACGCGGTGGTGGTGGGTCACCCCATCGCGCACTCGATGTCGCCGGCGCTCCACCGGGCGGCCTGGGAGCAGCTCGGGCTCACCGGGGGGAGCTACGAGCGGGTGGAGGTCCCCGAGGGCGGGCTGGCGCGCGCCGTGGAGGAGCTGCACGGTGCCGGTGGTGTCAGGGCGCTCTCGGTGACCATGCCGCTGAAGGCCGAGGCCCTCGCGCTGGGGGTGGCGGGTGTGGGCGCGGATGAGGCGTCGCGCCGGGCGGGCGGTGCGAACACGCTGGTGTGGCACGACCTGGGCTGGTGGGCGGCCAACACGGACGTGCCCGCGCTGGAGCGGGTGATCGGTCGGAACCTGCCGGAGGGCCGCAGGGGGCCGGCGGTGCTGCTGGGTTCGGGGGCCACCGCGCGCTCGGCCCTGCTGGCCCTGCACCGCACGGGGGTGACGAAGCTGACCGTGGTGGTGCGTCGGGAGGTGCGCCCGGAGCTCCACACACTGGCCGACGAGCTGGGGGTGGGCCTGACCGTCGCCCGGCTGACGGGCCTGGACGGGCTGCTGCGGGGGGCCGCTGGTGACGGCCCGCGCCAGGGGACTGCCGCCCCGCTGCTCGAGGGGACCTCCGCCCCGCTGCTCGTGGTGAACACCCTGCCGGCAGGGTGGTGGGAGACCCTGCCCGCGCCCGCCTGGGGACAGGAGGGTGCCGGCCTGGTGTGGGTGGACGCGCAGTACGCGGACTGGCCGCACCCCTGGGCGGCCGCGGCCGAGGGATCCGGCGCGCGGGTGGTCAGTGGGCTGCACATGCTCGTGGAGCAGGCGGTGGACCAGGTGGAGCTCATGACCGGCCACCGCCCCACCGCCGAGGGGACCGCCGGGGGGTTGCCGGCGGAGCTGCGGGCGCTGCATAGGCTGTGACCATGCTGAGGTGGTTGACGGCCGGAGAGTCGCACGGAGAAGCCCTGACCGGTGTGCTGGAGGGGGTGCCCGCGGGCGTGCCGGTGACCACCGGTGACCTCGCCGACGCGCTGGCGCGCCGCCGCCTGGGGTACGGCCGCGGGGCGCGCATGTCCTTCGAGGCCGACCGGGTCACCCTCATCGGGGGCGTGCGCCACGGGGTGACGATGGGGTCGCCGGTGGCCCTCCGCATCGACAACACCGAGTGGCCCAAGTGGGAGGCCGTCATGTCGGCCGACCCGGTGCCCGCCGAGGCGCTGCAGGTCGATGCGGGGCGCGGCGACGCCCGCGAGGTGGCCCGCAACCGTCCCCTCACCCGGCCGCGACCGGGGCACGCCGACCTGGCGGGCATGCAGAAGTACGGGCTCGACGAGGCGCGGCCCGTGCTGGAGCGGGCCAGTGCCCGGGAGACCGCGGCGCGGGTGGCCCTGGGGGAGGTGGCCCGGAAGGCCCTGGGCGTCCTGGGCATCCGGCTGGGAAGCCACGTGGTGGCCCTCGGCGCCGTGCACCTGCCCGGTGGCTCGCTGGACCGGCAGGGCCTGGGTGAGCTGACCAGCGCCGAGGGGCGCGCCCGCATCGATGCCGACCCGGTGCGCTGTGGCGACCCGGACACGTCCGCCGCGATGGTGGAGCGCGTCGACGAGGCGAAGGCCGCCGGGGACACCCTCGGCGGTGTGGTGGAGGTCGTGGTCGACGGGCTGCCGCCGGGCCTCGGGTCGCACGTGCACGGTGACCGGCGCCTCGATGCCCAGCTGGCCGGGGCGCTGATGTCCATCCAGGCGATCAAGGGCGTGGAGTTCGGTGACGGCTTCGACGTGGCCGACCGCCCCGGCAGCGAGGCGCACGACGAGATGGAGTGGGTCGAGGGGGCCGTGCGCCGGGTGACCGACCGCTCGGGCGGCGTGGAGGGCGGCATGAGCACCGGCGAGCTGCTGCGGGTGCGGGCGGCCATGAAGCCCATCAGCACGGTGCCGCGGGCCCTGCGCACCGTGGACGTGGCCAGTGGCGAGGCGGCGACGGCACACCACCAGCGCTCCGACGTGTGCGCGGTCCCCGCCGCCGGGATCGTGGCCGAGGCCGAGGTGGCCCTGGTGCTGCTGCGTGCCGTGCTGGAGAAGTTCGGCGGCGACCACCTGGAGGACACCCGCGCGGCGATGGAGCACTACCGCGGGCGCGTGGCGCGCATGGGCGGCCGCGCGTGACCTCGTCCGAGGAGAACCGCCCCGGCACCCTCCACGCGGCGGTACGGGCTGCTCGCAACCGGGTGCGACGCCCGCTGGACGCGGTGCTGCCGTGGCCCGGCTGGCCGCGCAGCTTCGGGTGGTTCTCCTACGGTCCCGCGCAGCAGGCCGGCTGGCACCGCACCGGGCGCCTCCCGTGGCAGCGCGTGTACCTGGAGCCCACCCCGGCCGAGGTGGTGCTCATCGGGCCGCCCGGGGTGGGGAAGTCGACCGTGGGCGAGCTGCTGGCACGGCCGGACGGGCTGATCGACACCGACACCGTGGTGGCCGAGCGTGCCGGGTGCAGCATCCCGGAGCTGTTCGCGCGCGACGGGGAGGGACACTTCCGGGCCCTGGAGGCCGAGGTGGTCCGTGAGGCCGTCACCACCAACGGGGGCCTGGTGCGTCTGGGCGGTGTGGTGAGCCTGGGCGGCGGGGCCGTCATGACACCCGCAGTGCAGGAGGTGCTGCGCCAGCACGCCGCGCAGGGACGCGCCGTGGTCTGGCTGCAGGTGGACCCTGATGCGGTTCCCACGCGGCTGGGTGCCGGTGGACGGCCGCTGCTGGGGGAGGACCCGGACGGCGCCCTGCAGCGGTGGCGTGAGCTGGTGGCCGCGCGGGAGGAGACGTACGCGGCGCTGGCGACGCACGTCGTGGACACCACCGGCCGGCCGGCGCACGAGGTGGCCCGCATCGTCGCCCAGCGCGTGGGTGGGGGATCTCGCGGGCTCGATCCGGTGGGCAGCGGGGATGCCGGCCCCTGGCCCGTGACCCCGCGCACGGGGCTGCGGGTCTCGGTGGCCACCAGCGCCGGTGGGGACGCCTACCCGGTGACCATCGGGCACCGGGTGCTCGGCGAGCTGCCCGACCTGCTGCCGGCGACGGGATCGGTTCCCCACCGGGCGCTCGTCGTGCACCAGCCCGGTCTCGAGGGAACCGTGGAGCGCGTGACGGCGGCACTGGAGGCGATGGGCACCCAGGTGCGCGCTCACCGCATCGAGGCCGCCGAGGCGGGCAAGAGCCTGGCCGGCATCGAGGGCATCTGGGAGGCCTGCGCCGCCGCAGGACTGGACCGGCGCGACCTGCTGGTGGCCGTGGGCGGGGGAGCGGCCACGGACGTCACCGGCTTTGCGGCCGCCACCTGGATGCGGGGAGTCGACGTCGTCCACGTGCCCACCACGCTGCTGGCCATGGTGGACGCCTCGGTGGGCGGCAAGACCGGCATCAACACCGCCGCGGGCAAGAACCTGGTGGGCGCCTTCCACCAGCCGCGGGCGGTGGTGGCCGACCTGGACCTGCTGGACGGGCTGCCGGCGGTGGACGTCCGCGCTGGCCTGGCCGAGGTCATCAAGTGCGGGTACATCGACGCCGCCGAGGTGGACGGCTGGGAGATCCTGTCGCGGGTGCGCGAGGGGGCTCGGCTGGGCGACGACCCGCGCGCATGGCCCTTCCTCGCCGAGCTCGTGCAGCTCGCGCTGGCCGTCAAGGCGCGCGCCGTGGCCGCCGACACCCGCGAGGCGGGGGTGCGGGAGCACCTGAACTTCGGCCACACGCTGGCCCACGCGCTGGAGAAGGTGGAGGGCTACCGGCTGCGCCACGGCGATGCGGTGGCCATCGGCATGGTCTACGCCGCGGCGCTGGGTCAGGAGCTGGGCCTCGAGGGCGTGACCGCCGACGAGGTGGCCGAGCTGCTGGCCCGGACCGGGCTGCCCACGAGGTACGACGGGAACGCCGGCTGGGCCGAGGTGCGGGCCGCGATGGCGGGGGACAAGAAGGCCCGCGCCGGGACGCTGCGGTTCGTGCTGCTGGACGAGGTCTGCGAGCCGGTCACCCGCGAGGTCACCGACGAGGCGGCACTGGAGCGCGCGTGGGGGCGGGTCGCTGGCTGACGACGCGCGCCGGCTGACGGTCGGCCCTACGGCTGACGCGAGCGGGCCCGCCACCCCGGAAGGGTGACGGGCCCGCATCGTGTGTCGGCGCCTCAGCGCACGGCCTCCACGACCTGGCGCTCCTCGGAGAAGATGCACCGGCTGGGGTGGTCCGTGCCCTCACGGATCTCCAGCTGCGGGTCGCTCGTGGCGCACAGCTCCACGGCCTTCCAGCACCGGGTGCGGAAGCGACAGCCCGAGGGCGGGTTGGCCGGGGAGGGCACGTCGCCCTCCAGACGGATCTGGTCACGCTTTCCGCGCAGCTCCGGGTCCGGCACAGGCACCGCCGACAGCAGCGCCTGCGTGTAGGGGTGCACCGGACGGCCGTAGATCTGGTCCTCGTCGCCCAGCTCCACCATGCGGCCCAGGTACATCACGGCCACACGGTCGGAGATGTGGCGCACCACGGACAGGTCGTGGGCGATGAAGATGTAGGAGAGGCCCAGCTCGTCCTGCAGCTCCTCCATCAGGTTCACCACCTGCGCCTGCACCGAGACGTCCAGCGCCGAGACGGGCTCGTCGCAGACGATCACCTCGGGGTTCAGGGCCAGGCCGCGGGCGATGCCGATGCGCTGGCGCTGACCGCCGGAGAACTGGTGCGGGTAGCGGTTGATGTGCTCGGGGTTGAGGCCCACCAGGTCGATGAGCTCCTTCACCCGGGCGGTGCGCTTGCCGCGGTCCAGCACGTCGGTGTGGATGCGGAAGGGCTCGGCGATGATGTCGCCCACCGTCATGCGCGGGTTCAGTGAGGTGTACGGGTCCTGCAGCACCATCTGCACGTTGCGGCGCATCTCCCGGAACTCGCGCGAGTTCATGGAGGAGACGTCCTGGCCCTTGTAGAAGAGCTCACCCTCGGTGGGCTTCTCCAGGGACATGACGAGGCGGCCCAGGGTGGACTTGCCACAGCCGGACTCACCCACCACGCCGAGGGTCTCCCCGCGGTAGAGGTCGAAGTCCACGCCGTCCACGGCCCGCACGTGACCGTAGGTGCGCTTGAAGACACCCTTGGTCAGTGGGTAGTGGCGCTTCAGCCCACGGCCGCTGATGACGGGGGTCTCACCCAGGCGGTCCTTGCGGACACCCGTGGCCACGACCTCGTCGACCTGCGTCTCCACCGCACGGGCGGGGGTACCGGGGTTGTTCGGGTTCTCCGCGGAGTGGTCACGGTTCCAGTCGGCCTCCGTGGTGGTCCCCGCCGTCGTGGCGGTCACCGCGGTGGCGCCGACGTCACCGCGGCCGGTGCGGCCCGGGGTGCGGTCCGGCTGCGGGTCCTTGGCGTCCTCAGGACGCAACGCGCTGGCTCCCATCGAGCGTCTCCTTCCAGAAGTGGCACGCCGAGGCGCGGTCCGGGGCGAACTGCTCCAACGGCGGGCGGTCCGTGCGGCAGACGTCCTGCGCGTACGGGCACCGCGGGTTGAAGGCACAGCCCGGGGGGATGTTCGTGAGCATCGGAGGCAGTCCCTCGATGACGGTGAGCTTCTGGCCCTTCTGGTCCACGCGGGGGATCGAGGCCAGCAGCCGCTCGGTGTAGGGGTGGGCCGGGTTCCTGTACAGGTCCCGGGCCGGGGCCTGCTCCACGATGCGACCGGCGTACATCACGGCGATCTGGTCGGCGACGTCCGCCACCACGCCCAGGTCGTGCGTGATGAGGATCAGCCCCATGTTCATCTCCTGCTGGAGCTCTCCGAGGAGCTCCATCACCTGGGCCTGCACCGTCACGTCGAGCGCGGTGGTCGGCTCGTCGGCGATGAGCACCTCGGGGTCCAGGGCGATGGACATGGCGATCATGATGCGCTGGCGCATACCGCCGGAGAACTCGTGCGGGTAGTTGTTCACCCGCTCGCGGGCAGCGGGGATGCGCACGCGGTCCATGAGCTCGATGGCGCGCTCCGTGGCCTCCTTCTTGCCCATCTTGCGGTGCACGCGGAACATCTCCGCGATCTGCGCACCCACGGGGAAGACGGGGTTCAGGGCCGAGAGCGAGTCCTGGAAGATCATGGAGAGCTTCTCGCCGCGGTACAGGCGGCGCTCGGACTCCTTCATGGCCAGCAGGTCCTTGCCACGGAAGCGCACCTGGCCAGCGGTGATCTTGCCGGGGGGCGAGTCGAGGATGCCCATGACGGCCTGGGCCGTCACGGACTTGCCCGACCCGGACTCACCCAGCACGGCCAGGGTCTCACCGGCGCGCAGCGTGTAGTTCACGCCGTTCACGGCCTGGGCCACGCCGGCCTTGGTGCGGAACTCCACGTGGAGGTCCTCGACCTCCAGGAGCACCTCGCCCTTGGCGGCACGCTCGGTCGCGGGCTTTCCGCGGCCCCTCGTGCGGGAGGTCTGCGGGGGGTTGGTGTCAGTCATGTCGTTGCTCCTCATCGCAGCTTCGGGTCGAGGGCGTCACGGACGGCGTCACCGAGCAGCATGAAGCTGAGCACGCAGACCGAGAGGGCCAGCGAGGGCCAGAACATGATCATCGGGTGGGTGCGCAGCACGCGCTGGGCGTCGGAGATGTCGCCACCCCACGAGACCACCTCCGACGAGTCGAGCCCGATGCCGAGGTAGCTCAGCGTCGCCTCGGCGACGATGAACATGCCCAGCGAGATGGTCGCGATGACGATCACCGGCGCGATGGCGTTCGGGATGATGTGGGTGGTGATGATGCGCCAGGTGCTGGCACCCATCGACCGCGCCGCTGTCACGTAGTCGGACTGCTTGGCCTGCAGCACCGACCCGCGCATGATGCGGGCGACGCTGGTCCAGCCGAAGACGATCAGCATGAGCGCCACGGTCGGGATGTTGCGCCCGAGCCAGCCCAGGCCGGGCAGGTCGATGTGGTCCACCATGGACATCACCACGATGCCGGCGAGCAGCAGCGGGATGGCGAGGAAGGTGTCCAGGATGCGGGAGAGCACCGCATCGATCCAGCCACCGAAGTAACCGGCCACGGCACCGATGGCGCCACCGAGAAGCACCACGCCGATGGTGGTGAGCACGCCCACCGCGATGGAGGCACGGGCACCGTGCACCACGCGGGCGAAGACGTCCTGGCCCTGCTGGTCGAAGCCCAGCGGGTGGCCGTCGCGGGGCGGCTCGAGGCTGTCCATGATGTTCTTCTGCATCGGGTCGACACTCGTGAAGATGCCGGGGAAGAGCGCCATCACGAGCATGAAGACCATCAGGATCGCACTGATGATGAACATCGGGTTGCGGATGAGGTCGGCCGCGGCGTCCTGCGCGAGGCTGCGGGGCCTGCCCACATTGGCATTCGGGTCGGTCGACGTCGGGTCGGCGGTCGCGTTCTCGTCGAAGTGGTGATCGACGGTCTCGATCTCTGCTTGGTAGCGAGCATTCTCAGTCAAGGCGGATCCTCGGGTCGAGCACGGCGTAGAGAAGGTCCACGAGCAGGTTGGCGATCAGGTACACGAAGATCAGCACGGTCACGAAGGACACGACG
Organism: Kytococcus sedentarius; assembly: GCF_041937525.1. Taxonomy (GTDB): domain Bacteria; phylum Actinomycetota; class Actinomycetes; order Actinomycetales; family Dermatophilaceae; genus Kytococcus; species Kytococcus sedentarius_A. The sequence continues at coordinate 923,086 of NZ_CP169391.1, read as the reverse complement.
GTCGCGTTCTCACCGGCGCCGATGGCGCGGTAGATCTGGTTGCCGACACCCGGGACGTTGAAGATTCCCTCGGTCACGATGGCGCCGCCCATGAGGGCGCCCAGGTCGGTGCCGAGGAAGGTGACGACGGGGATCAAGGAGTTGCGCAGCAGGTGCACGCCGATGATGCGGTGCTTGGGCATGCCCTTGGCCAGGGCGGTCTTCACGTAGTCGGAGCTCTTGTTCTCCACGATCGAGGTGCGCATGAGGCGGGTGATGTAGGCCACCGACATCGCGGCCAACACGATGCCCGGGAGGAACAGGGCCGACCAGGAGGCGTCTCCACCAACGGTCGGGTCGAAGATCTCCCAACGCAGCCCGAGGTAGAACTGGGCCAGGAAGCCGAGGACGAACACCGGGATGGAGATGACCAGCAGCGTCAGCAGCAGGGCCGCGGTGTCCAGGAAGGTGCCGCGGTTCAGGCCGGCGATCAGGCCGACCGGGATGCCGATGAGGATCTCGAGGGCCCACGCGATCATGGCGAGCTTGATGGTGACCGGGAAGGTCTGCTTCATGACGTCGAGCACGGGCTGACCCTGGAAGGTCTCGCCGAAGTCCAGGGTCACGATGCCCTGGAGGTAGTAGCCGTACTGCACCAGCAGCGGCTTGTCGAGGTGGTGTTCCTCGTTGAACTTCTGGACGAACGCCGGGTCACAGGCACGGTCGCCACACAGCGCGGCGGCCGCGTCGCCTGGCAGGCCGTAGACCATGGCGTACAGCAGCAATGTCGCCAGGATGAACACGGGGATCATCTGGAGCAATCGCCGGAGCACATAGGTACCCACAACTTCTCCTCAAGTCTTGTGTGCACGGGTCAGGGATCGGGCCTCGCGGGTGGGCGGGGCCCACGTGCAACGACGGAACACTACAGGCATGGTGAGGCCCAGGTCACAGGACACGCCCTGCGACGACTGTGGGGGACCCGGTCGGGGTCCCCCACAGTCGTCGGGATTCAGTGCTCAGACACTGTCATAGAGCACCGGGGTGGGTCGTCAGCCCTTGGTGATGTTGTGGTACTCCGGCACGCCGAAGACGTCGAACTTCACGTTGGAGACGCTCTCGCTGAAGCCACCGGTGGTGTTCGAGTACCACAGCGGGATCGCCGGGGCGTCCTCGACGAGGACCTTCTGGGCCTCCTGGTACTTGGCGGTGGACTCCTCCGGCGTGGCGGCGGTGTCACCCTCCTCCAGCAGCTTGTCGAAGTCCTTGTTCGTGTAGCCACCGTCGTTCGAGGAGGCACCCGTCTTGTACAGCGGGGTCAGGAAGTTCTCGACAGCCGGGTAGTCCATCTGCCAACCGGTACGGAAGGCGCCGTCCATCTTCTTGCTGCCCACGTCGTCGCGCAGGGCCTTGAACTGCGGGTAGGCCTTGCCCGAGCACTCGATGCCGAGGGCGTTGGTGATCTCACCGCAGACCGCGTCGACCCACGCCTTGTGCGGGGCGTCGGCGTTGTAGGCCAGGGTGATGCCCTCGCCGTTCCAGCCGCCGGCCTCCTCCAGGAGCGCCTTGGCCTTCTCGTCGTCGTGCTCGCAGAGCTCGCCACAGATGCCCTCGTCGAAGCCGTCGACCACGGGCGAGGAGAAGTCCTTGGCCGGGGTGCGCGTGCCGTTGAAGATCTTCTGGGTGATGCCCTCGCGGTCGATGGACATCGAGATGGCCTTGCGGATCTTCTTCGCCTCGTCGCTGTCACCGGCGAACGGAGCGTCGGCGTACATCGGGAAGGTGAAGGACTGGAACACACCGGCCGGCTGGTTGATGGCGCGGTCACCCAGGTCGTCCTGGAAGGTGGTCAGCGCGGTCTCCGGGATCGAGTCCAGGATGTCGAGCTTGCCGGCCTGCAGGTCGGTCCAGCTGGCGTCCGGGTTCTGGTAGAACTGCACGTCCACGCCACCGTTCTTCGGCGTGCTCTCACCCACGTAGTGCGGGTTCTTGACCAGCTTGGCGCCCTGGTTGTGCGTCCACTTCTCGACCATGTACGGGCCGTTGCCGACCGGCTTCTCACCGAAGGCCTCCGGGTCCTCGAAGAAGGACTCGGGGAGCGGGGCGAAGGCGGTGTAGCCCAGGCGCTGCGGGAACGCGGCGTAGGGCTGCTCCAGCGTGACCGTGAAGGTGGTCTCGTCGACGACCTCCAGACCGGACATCGTGTCGGCCTTGGCCTTCGGGGCCGGAGCGTCCTCGGCAGCGCCCTCCTCGGGGGCCGGGTGCACGTCGGCGTAGCCCTCGATGGGCTCGAAGAAGTAGGCCGCCTGGTTGTTGTTGTCGATGTGGGCGCCCCAGTTCCAGGCGTCCACGAAGGACTGGGCGGTGACCGGGGTGCCGTCGGAGAACTTCCGGTCGTCGTTGATCTTGATGGTCCAGACCTTCTGGTCGTCGGACTCGATCGACTCGGCGACGTCCATCACGGACTGACCCTCGGAGTCGTAGTCCACGAGCTTGGCGAAGGCCATGTCGAGGATCTTGCCGCCACCGGTCTCGGTGGTGTTGGCCGGGATCAGCGGGTTCTGCGGCTCGGAGCCGTTGGCCGTGATGATCTCGTCGTTGCCCTCGCCGCCGCCGGCGCCGCCCTCACCGGACTCGTCGCCCGAGGGGGACTCGCCGCCCTCACCGGACTCGTCGCCCGAGGGGGACTCGCCGCCCGCGCCCGTGTCCTCGGCGCTGGTCTCGGACTTGGAGCTGGACTCGTCACCACCGGACTCGTCGCCACCGCACGCGGTGAGCGTCAGGGACAGTGCCGCCACACCGGCCGCGCTGGCCAGCCACTTGTTGCGCTTGATCGCCATGGATCCTCCTGTTGCTGATGGGATGCCACAGCCGGGACCGTGGCGAGCACCACCCTAAGCGCCTGTGAGCCGAGTCACCGCACGCTCGGACGCGTCGTTACCCAACTGCAACACAAGGAAACCGGTGGCCCAGCCCGATGGGGTGAGGACGCCCGTGGGAGTCCAGTCAGGGACGCGTCGGCGACACGGCCGGCTGCTCGTTCTCCATGTGGTCGGTCTGGTCGGGCTCGGTGAGGCTGTGCATGAGGTCGACCACCTCGTGACGGGACGCCTCCGGCATCGCCCCCCAGCCCAGCTCATAGCCGTAGATCTCCCGCAGGGTGCGCCCCTCGCGGGTCCCCCACATCAGCTCGAGGTCATCCGTGGTGACGAACCCGGGGTGCGCCACCCCGACGGCCTCGGCGAGGCGCAGCAGCTGGGCCCGCAGCTCGCGGATGTAGTTGCGGGTGCGGAGTGCCTTGGACGGGACGTCGATCCCCCGCTCGAGCCACCGGTTCTGGGTGGCCACACCGGTGGGGCAGCCGCCGGTGTGGCACTTCTGCGCCTGGATGCAGCCGACCGCCATCATCGCCTCGCGGGCGACGTAGAGCATGTCGGCCCCCAGCGCCATCGCCACGATCCCGTTCGAGGGGATGCCCAGCTTCCCCGCCCCGATGAAGGTGACCTGGTCGGTGATGCCGACGCGGGCGAAGGTGGAGTAGACCCGGCTGAACCCCAGGCGGAAGGGAAGGGCCACGTGGTCGCTGAACAGCGGGGGGGCAGCACCCGTCCCACCCTCGCCACCGTCGATGGTGATGAAGTCGACCCCGCGCTGGCCGCCGATCATCTGGTCCGCGAGCTCCTCCCACATGTTGCTCTCGCCGATGGCCGACTTGATGCCCACCGGCAGCCCGGTGGCCTGGGCGATCTCCTCCACGACGTCCAGCATCGAGTCCACGCTGTTGAAGGCCGAGTGCCGGGAGGGCGAGGCGACGTCCTCACCGACGGGCACCCCTCGGATCGCCGCGATCTCCGGGGTGACCTTCTCGCCGGGCAGCATGCCGCCGAGCCCGGGCTTGGCGCCCTGGGAGAGCTTGATCTCGATGGCCTTGACGGGGTTGGCCTCCACCAGCTCCACGAGCCTGGGGATGGACAGCCGCCCCTTCTCGTCCCGGCACCCGAAGTACCCGGTACCGACCTGGAAGATCAGATCTCCCCCCTGCTGGTGGTGCTCCGACAGGCCGCCCTCGCCGGTGTTCTGCATGGCCCCGGCCATGGCCACCCCCTGGTTGAGGGCTCGCACCGCACGGCCGGACAGCGAGCCATAGCTCATGGCCGACACGTTCACCAGCGACTCCGGGCGGAAGGCGTGGCGCCGACCGCGAGGACCGCCCAGCACCTTGGCCGAGGGCAGCAGGGCGGGGTCACCGGGGTGGCCGTGGGAGGTGGGGGGAGCCTCGCTGCTGAAGGTGCGGTGCTTGACGACCAGCCACCCCTCGTCGAACTCCACGTTGTTGTCCGTACCGAAACCGGCGTAGGTGTTCTGCTGCTTGGCAGCCGCGTAGATCCACGACCGCTGGTCCCGGTTGAAGGGCCGCTCCTGGTCGTTGGTGGTGACGATGTACTGGCGCAGCTCGGGGCCGATCGTCTCCAGTGCGTACCGGGCGTTGCCCAGCACGGGGAAGGTGCGCAGGATGGCGTGCTTCTTCTGGAACGCGTTCTGTGCCGCCCATCCGGCGAGTCCGACGGCGGGGATGGCGAGGGCCTTGATGAGCTGCATGCCTCCCGTTGTACCAGCCGTCAGCCGTGCAGCGGCACCCCCGCGCGGCCTGTCGGTAGGATGGCCGACTGCCCGCACCCCCGCTGGTGACCGGGCGTCACCCCAGACCTCTTCCCACGACGCAGAAGGACTCGCCCTGTGGCCACGACGAACGACCTGAAGAACGGCATGGTGCTGAAGCTGGAGGGCCAGCTCTGGCAGGTGCAGGAGTTCCAGCACGTCAAGCCCGGCAAGGGGCCGGCGTTCGTGCGCACCAAGATCAAGAACGTGCTCTCGGGCAAGACCGTCGACAAGACGTTCAACGCCGGCACCAAGGTGGAGACCGCCACGGTGGACCGCCGCGACATGCAGTACCTGTACAACGACGGTGACTCCTTCATCTTCATGGACACCAAGGACTACGAGCAGCTGCCGATCTCGGCCGAGATCGTCGGGGACGCCTCGAAGTTCATGCTGGAGAACCAGGAGGTGCAGGTCTCCACGCACGAGGGCGTGCCGCTGTTCATCGAGCTGCCGCCGAGTGTGGAGCTGCGCATCACCCACACCGACCCGGGCCTGCAGGGAGACCGCTCCACCGGTGGCACCAAGCCGGCCACGCTGGAGACCGGAGCCGAGATCCAGGTGCCGCTGTTCCTGGAGAGCGACACCCTGGTGAAGGTCGACACCCGCGACGGCTCGTACATCAGCCGCGTCTCCTGATGGCAGCACGTTCCAAGGCCCGCAAGCGCGCGGTCGACCTGCTCTTCGAGGCCGAGCAGCGTTCCCTCAACGTCGAGGTGCTGATGGCCCGCCGGCGGGAGGAGCCCGACGCCCAGGTGGTGGTGCCCGAGTTCACCGTCGGCCTCGTGGAGGGCGTGGTGGAGCACTGGGCCTCCATCAACGACGCCCTGTCCTCCTGGTCGCAGGGCTGGTCCCTGGAGCGCATGCCCGCCGTCGACCGCGCGATCCTGCGCCTGGGCACCTACGAGATCGTCTGGGTCGAGGACGTGCCCGATGCGGTGGCCATCAGTGAGGCCGTGAACCTCGCCTCGCACCTGTCCACCGACGAGTCGCCGAACTTCGTCTCCGGCCTGCTCACCCGCATCAGCCAGATGAAGGCCACGATCGTCTGAACGGCCACCACGCACCGGGCCTGCGGGCCCGGTGCGATGCCCTACAGTGTGGGGCGTCCGACATCCTTTAACGGCCTGTCCCGTGAGGCAGCCAAGGAGGTCACGATGGGGAACACCCCCACTGTGCGTACGGTCCTGTCAGATCAGGACGTCCAACGCGCCATCCGCCGGATGGCCCACGAGCTGCTCGAGCGCAACGAGGGCGCAGACCGCCTGACGCTGCTCGGCATCCCCACCCGAGGTCTCCCGCTGGCACGCCGGCTGGCCGAGGCGATCCACGCCATCGAGGGCGCGGCCGTCCCGTGCCTCGCCGTCGACCCGGCCGCGCACCGCGACGACCTGGCCGCCGATGCCGGTCGCATCCCCGTCGCGGCGTCCCAGACGTCGCTGGACCCCCGGGACGTGACCGACCGCATCGTGGTGCTCGTCGACGACGTGCTCCACACCGGTCGTACGGTGCGCGCCGCCATGGATGCGGTCTCCGCCGCTGGGCGCCCCCGCGCCATCCGCCTCGCCGTGCTGGTGGACCGCGGTCACCGCGAGCTGCCCATCCGCGCCGACCACGTGGGCAAGAACCTGCCCAGCGCCGCCGACGAGCGCGTGCAGGTACGCCTGGCCGAGCCCGACGGTGCCGACGCCGTCCAGATCCTCCGCGAGGGCGAGGAGGCCCTGTGAAACACCTGCTCAGCATCGCCGAACTCGACCGCGCGCGGCTCCTCGCGCTGCTGGATGCGGCCGCCGACCACCTCACGCTGCAGGACCAGCGCGTGAAGAAGCGTGACTCCCTGCGCGGGCGCACCGTCATCAACCTCTTCTTCGAGGACTCCACCCGCACCCGCTCCTCCTTCGAGATCGCGGGCAAGTGGCTGGGTGCCGACACCATCAACATCGCCGCCAAGGGCTCCTCGGTGAGCAAGGGGGAGTCGCTGCGCGACACCGTCTCCACCATCGCCGCGATGGGGGTGGACGCACTCGTGGTGCGGCACCCCGCATCGGGAGCACCGGCGCAGATCGCCCGCTGGCTGGACGCCCAGGGGCGCCACGCGGCCGTGGTGAACGCCGGCGACGGCACCCACGAGCACCCCACCCAGGCCCTGCTGGACGCGTTCACCCTGCGCCGCGCGCTGGGGGAGCTGGACGGGCGCCACGTGGCGATCGTCGGCGACGTGACCCACTCGCGCGTGGCCCGGTCCAACCTGCTGGCGCTGCGCACCCTGGGCGCCCGGGTGACCGTGGTGGCGCCCGCCACCCTCATGCCCAGCGGCGCCGCGGCCTGGGCCCGTGCGGAGGGCTTCGAGCTCTCGCACGACCTGGACACGGTGCTCCCCACCCTCGACGCCGCGATGATGCTGCGCGTGCAGTCCGAGCGCATGGCAGGCGGGTACTTCCCCACGCCGCGCGAGTACACCATCGGGTACGGGCTCACCCGCGACCGGCTGGCCGCCCTGCCGGAGCACGCAGTGATCTGCCACCCCGGGCCCATGAACCGCGGCCTGGAGATCAGCCCCGAGGCCGCTGACGACGCCCGCTCGCGGGTGCTCGACCAGGTGAGCGCCGGTGTGGCCGTGCGCATGGCCGTGCTGGACACCCTCTTGAACGACCCCCACGCAACGGACGGAGTGCAGGCATGACGACGGCGCGACTCATCCAGGGGGCCGACCTGGCCGGGGCCGGGGTGGCCGACCTGCTGGTGGTGGGCGAGACCCTGGTCGCCACCGGCCCCGAGGCCGCCGGTCAGGCGCCCGCGGGCACCGAGGTGGTGGACGCCGGGGGCCTGGTGGCGCTGCCGGGCCTGGTGGACCTGCACGTGCACCTGCGCGAGCCGGGCCGGGAGGACGCCGAGACCGTGGCGACCGGCTCCCGCGCCGCTGCCGCCGGCGGGTTCACCGCGGTGCTGGCCATGGCCAACACCACCCCGGTGACCGACACCGCCGAGAAGGCCGACCACGTGGCCGCCCTGGGCCGGGCCGCCGGGCTGGTGGACGTGCACCCGGTGGGAGCCGTGAGCAAGGGCCTGGCCGGCGAGGAGCTCGCCGAGCTGGGACTGATGGCGCGCTCCACCGCCCGGGTGCGGGTGTTCAGCGACGACGGCAGGTGCGTGCACGACGCCCGCCTGATGCGGCGCGCCCTGGAGTACCTGCGCGCCCACGACGGCGTGATCTCCCAGCACAGCCAGGACCCCCGGCTGGCCGACGGGACCGCCTGCTGCCACGAGGGCGAGCTGTCCGGACGGCTCGGGCTGCCGGGCTGGCCCGAGGTGGCCGAGGAGACCGTGATCGCGCGCGACGCGATGCTGGCCAAGCACACCGGTGGCCGGGTGCACGTGGCCCACGTGACCACCGCCGGGGGAGTGGAGGTGGTCCGCTGGGCCAAGGCGCGCGGGATCCGCATGACCGCCGAGGTCACCCCGCACCACCTGGCCCTGACCACCGACGCGCTGGCCGGGTACGACCCCGTGTTCAAGGTGAACCCTCCGCTGCGCCCGGACGAGCACGTCGCCGCCCTGCGCGAGGCGCTGGCCGACGGCACCATCGACGCCGTGGCCACCGACCACGCCCCGCACGCCGCCCACGACAAGGACCACGCCTTCGTGGACGCCGCGTTCGGCATGCTCGGTCTGGAGACCGCCCTGCCGGTGGTCAGCGAGGTCATGGTGCGCAGCGGCCTGCTGGGCTGGGAGGACGTCGCCCGCGTGATGTCCACCGCCCCCGCGCGCATCGCCCGCCTGGACGAGCTCCCCGGTGCCGCCCGGCACGGGGCGGGCCTGGTGGCAGGCGCCCCGGCACACCTCACCCTGGTGGACCCTGAGGCCAGTGTGACCGTGGACCGCGAGCAGTCCCACTCGCGCTCGCGGAACAACCCCTGGCACGGCCAGACCTTCCACGGCCAGGTGCGTGCCACCCTGCGCGCCGGCCGCGTGACCCACTCCCTGCTGGACGCGCTCCCGGCGTCCCCCGCCCCGACCCGACAGGACGTTGCATGAGCACCCCCGCCCCGCTCGACCGTTTTGCCCCCGAGCCCGCCCTGCTGGTGCTGGAGGACGGCGAGGTCTTCGCCGGCAGCGCCTGGGGCGCCCGCGGCACCACCCTGGGGGAGGTCGTGTTCACCACCGGCATGACCGGATACCAGGAGACCCTCACCGACCCCAGCTTCGCCGGCCAGATCGTCGCGCTCACCGCGCCCCACGTCGGCAACACCGGCTGGAACGACGAGGACGACGAGTCGCGCCGCATCTTCGTGGAGGGCATCGTGGTGCGCGACCCGGCGCTGCGACCCAGCAACTGGCGCAGCCAGCGCACCCTGGAGGACGAGCTGGTGTCCCAGGACGTGGTGGGCATCGCCGGCATCGACACGCGCGCCCTGACCCGCCACCTGCGCACGCGGGGGGCGATGCGGGCGGGCGTCTTCTCCGGCGAGGACGCCCGTGCATCGCACGCCGAGCTGGTGGAGCAGGTGCGCAGTGCGCCGGGCATGGCCGGCCGCGAGCTCGCGACCACGGTCACCACGCCGCAAACCGTGGTGGTGCCCCCGCAGGGCGAGCACCGCTTCACGGTGGCCGCGGTGGACCTGGGCATCAAGAGCAACACCCCCCGCCTGCTGGCTGCCCGCGGCATCGAGGTGCACGTGTTGCCGGCGGAATCCACCCTGGAGGACGTGCTGGCGGTGCAGGGCGTCGCCCGGGGCGCCGGCGAGGGCCCCGACGGCGTGTTCTTCTCCAACGGCCCGGGCGACCCGGCCACCGCCGACACCGCCGTGGAGCTGCTGCGCGGCGTGCTGGCCCAGGGGCTGCCCTTCTTCGGCATCTGCTTCGGCAACCAGCTGCTCGGCCGTGCGCTGGGCTTCGGCACCTACAAGCTGGACTTCGGCCACCGCGGCATCAACCAGCCGGTGATGGACCGCACCACCGGCAAGGTGGAGATCACCGCCCAGAACCACGGGTTCGCCGTGGACGCGCCCCTCGATGCGGTGGTGACCGCTCCGCACGACGAGGCGCTGGGCCGGGTGTGGGTCTCCCACGTCTGCCTCAACGACGACGTCGTGGAGGGCCTGGAGTGCCTGGACCTGCCGGCCTTCTCCGTGCAGTACCACCCGGAGGCCGCTGCCGGCCCGCACGACAGCGAGTACCTCTTCGACCGCTTCACCGAGCTCATGACCACCGGCCGAGCCCCCGACCGCAGCGAGCAGCTCGCCCGCGCCGGCGCGCAGCCCGCAGCAGGCCAGGACACCGCCGGCCAGACCGCCCCGACCGCAGGAGACGACCGCTGATGCCCCGCACCCCCGACATCCAGTCCGTCCTGGTCATCGGCTCCGGTCCGATCGTCATCGGCCAGGCCTGCGAGTTCGACTACTCCGGTACCCAGGCCTGCCGCGTGCTGCGCGAGGAGGGCCTGCGGGTCATCCTCATCAACTCCAACCCGGCCACGATCATGACCGACCCGGAGTTCGCCGACGCCACCTACGTGGAGCCCATCACCCCCGAGACCGTCGAGCGGATCATCGCCGCCGAGCGTCCCGATGCGGTGCTGGCCACCCTGGGTGGGCAGACCGCGCTGAACTGCGCCATCGACCTCCACGAGGCCGGGGTGCTGGAGAAGTACGGGTGCCCCCTCATCGGAGCGAACGTCGAGGCGATCCAGCTGGGTGAGGACCGCCAGCTGTTCAAGGGCGTGGTGGAGCGCTGCGGCGCGGACGTCGCCCGCAGCGTCATCTGCCACTCCATGGACGAGCTCCTCGCCGGTGCCGAGGAGCTCGGATACCCGCTGGTGCTGCGCCCCTCCTTCACGATGGGGGGACTCGGCTCGGGCTTCGCCCACAACGAGGACGACCTGCGCCGCATGGGCGAGGCCGGGCTGCGCGACTCGCCCACCACCGAGGTGCTCCTGGAGGAGTCCATCCTCGGCTGGAAGGAGTACGAGCTCGAGGTGATGCGCGACCGTGCCGACAACGTGGTGGTCGTCTGCAGCATCGAGAATCTCGACCCGATGGGGGTGCACACCGGCGACTCGATCACCGTGGCCCCGGCGCTCACGCTCACCGACCGCGAGTACCAGAAGCTGCGTGACGTGGCCATCAAGGTGATCCGCGAGGTGGGTGTGGACACCGGCGGGTGCAACATCCAGTTCGCCGTCAACCCGGCCGACGGGCGCGTCATCGTCATCGAGATGAACCCGCGCGTGAGCCGCTCCTCGGCGCTGGCCTCCAAGGCGACCGGATTCCCCATCGCCAAGATCGCCGCGAAGATGGCGATCGGCTACACGCTCGACGAGGTGCCCAACGACATCACCGGGTCCACCCCCGCGTCCTTCGAGCCCACGCTCGACTACGTGGTGGTGAAGGTGCCGCGCTTCGCCTTCGAGAAGTTCCCGGCCGCCGACCCCGAGCTCACCACCACCATGAAGTCGGTGGGGGAGGCGATGGCGATCGGCCGCAACTTCACCGAGGCCCTGCAGAAGGCACTGCGCTCCACCGAGGCCAAGGGCTCCTCCTTCTCCTGGTCACCCTCCGAGCGGCCCACCGCCGATGAGGTGACGCGCCTGCTCACCGAGGTGGTCACCCCCACCGACGGGCGACTGCGCCAGGTGCAGCAGGCACTGTGGGGCGGCGCGAGCGTGGAGCAGCTGCACGAGGCCACCAGCATCGATCCGTGGTTCCTGGACCAGATCGAGCTGCTGAACGCCACGGCCGACGCGATCGCCGCCGACTCCGAGCAGCACGGCCGGCTGCGGCCCGAGGTGCTCGCGCTGGCCAAGCGCCACGGCTTCAGTGACGCCCAGCTGGCCGGCCTGCTGGGCATGGACGAGGCCGTGCTGCGCGGGGTGCGCCACGCGCTGGGGATCCGCCCGGTCTACAAGACGGTGGACACCTGCGCGGCCGAGTTCGACGCCCGCACGCCCTACCACTACTCGAGCTATGACCAGCAGACCGAGGTGGCACCGCGCGAGAACCCGGCGGTGATCATCCTTGGCTCCGGGCCCAACCGCATCGGCCAGGGCGTGGAGTTCGACTACTCCTGCGTGCACGCGAGCTTCGCCCTGCGCGAGGCCGGGTACGACACCGTGATGGTGAACTGCAACCCGGAGACGGTCTCCACCGACTACGACACCTCGAGCCGGCTGTACTTCGAGCCGCTCACCCTGGAGGACGTGCTGGAGGTGTACCACGCCGAGGCGGCCGCCGGGCCGATCGCCGGCGTGATCGTGCAGCTGGGTGGCCAGACGCCGCTGGGCCTGGCGCAGGAGCTGGCCGATGCGGGGCTGCCCGTGGTGGGCACCTCGCCCGAGGCCATCGACCGCGCGGAGGACCGCGGCCACTTCGGCCGCGTGCTGGCCGAGGCCGGCCTGGTGGCGCCTCGCTTCGGCACCGCCTTCTCCGCCGACGAGGCCGTGGCCATCAGCCAGGACATCGGTTACCCGGTCCTCGTGCGCCCCAGCTACGTGCTGGGCGGGCGCGGCATGGAGATCGTCTACGACGACGAGTCGCTGCGTGGCTACGTGGAGCGCGCCGCCCTGGTGAGCCCTGACCGGCCGATCCTGGTGGACCGCTTCCTGGACGAGGCCATCGAGATCGATGTGGACGCGCTGTTCGACGGCACCGACCTGTACCTGGGCGGGATCATGGAGCACATCGAGGAGGCCGGCATCCACTCCGGTGACTCCGCCTGCGTGATCCCGCCGGTCACCCTGGGCACCGAGGAGCTGGACCGGGTGCGCACCGCCACCCGCCGGCTGGCCGAGGGCATCGGCGTGCGGGGTCTGCTGAACGTGCAGTTCGCCCTGGCGCAGGGCGTGCTCTACGTGCTGGAGGCCAACCCCCGCGCCAGCCGCACCGTGCCCTTCGTCTCCAAGGCCACCGGGGTGCCGCTGGCACGCGCGGCCGCCCGCATCATGCTGGGGGAGACCATCGCCGAGCTGACGGCCACCGGCCTGCTGCCCGCCCACATCGATGGGGGATCCCTGCCGGTGGACGCCCCGGTCTCGGTGAAGGCCGCGGTGCTGCCCTTCAAGCGCTTCCGCACCCGCGAGGGCCAGGTGGTGGACAGCCTGCTCGGGCCCGAGATGCGTTCTACGGGTGAGGCCATGGGCATCGACTCCGACTTCGGCACCGCCTTCGCGAAGGCCGAGATGGGCAAGACCACGCCCCTGCCCAAGGCGGGCACCGTCTTCGTGTCGGTGGCCAACCGCGACAAGCGGGGCATGATCTTCCCGGTCAAGCGCCTGGCCGACCTGGGCTTCACTCTGGTGGCCACCGCCGGCACCGTGGAGGTCCTGCGCCGCAACGGGGTCCAGGCCGAGGTCGCCCGCAAGCTCAGCGAGGGCCGCGGCCCTGCGGGGGAGCCGACGATCGTGGACCAGATCACCTCCGGGGAGATCGCCATGGTGGTCAACACCCCCTCGGGTCGCGACTCCCGCGCGGACGGGTACGAGATCCGGGCGGCGACGGCCAGCGCGGGCGTGCCGGTCATCACCACCGTGCAGCAGCTGGGTGCGGCGGTGCAGGCCATCGAGTCGCTCCAGGGCGGTGACTTCGGGGTGAAGCCGCTGCAGGCGCACGCCGCGGCGCTCGACCTCGTGGGACGCGGTGGCTGGGTGCAGTCCGCCCAGCAGGGAGCCGGCGCGTGAGCCCGACCGCTGCCTTCGGCACCCGCCTCCGGGAGGCCCTGGATGCCCATGGGCCCCTGTGCGCGGGCATCGACCCGCACCCCGCGCTGCTCCGTGAGAGTGGCGTCGGGGTGGACCCGACCGGCTTGGCCGCGTTCACCGACCGCTGCGTGGAGGCGTTCGCCGGCCAGGTGGCCGTGGTCAAGCCGCAGGTGTCGCTCTTCGAGGCCTTCGGTTCTGCGGGCTTCGCCGTGCTGGAGGAGGCCGTCGCCCGCTTCCGCCGCGCCGGCACCCTGGTGGTGCTGGACGCCAAGCGCGGCGACATCGGCAGCAGCAACGACGGGTACGCCCGGGCCTGGTTCGGCGCCGATGCCCCGCTGCGCTGCGATGCGGTGACCCTCAGCCCCTACCTGGGCGAGGCCTCGCTCACCGGCATCGTCGAGGCGGCGCAGGCCGATGGGGCGGGTGTGTTCGTGCTGTGTCGGACCTCCAACCCCGAGGCCGGCCCGCTGCAGACCGCCGTCCGCGATGAGGGTGACTCCGTGGCCGCGGGCATCGCCCGCTGGGCGGAGGGCTTCGGTGGCGACGTGGGGCTCGTGGTGGGCGTGACCGTCAGCGACGCGCTGGACACGCTGCCGCTGGCGGGGGGTACCGCGCCGGTGCTCGCTCCCGGCTTCGGGGCCCAGGGCGGTGGCCCCGCCGACCTGCTCCGCGTCTTCGGCGACGAGGCCCCGCGCGTGCTGGCCTCGGTGAGCCGCGACATCCTTCGTCACGGGGCCTCCGTGGAGGGACTGCGGACCGCGGTCCGGTCGTGGCAGGACTCACTCCGGGGCACTTTGGGCGGGTGAAGCACACGCGGGTACCCTGCGATCTCCCGCACCCACCGCCTGCGCACCGCGGCACCCTCATGAACCAGGAGCACACGTGACGGTTCCCGACCTCACGGCCGACCAACGTCGTGCCGCCCTGCTCGCGGCGGTCGCAGCCCGACACCGGCGTGCCGAGGTGAAGGCGGCCGTGGCCGCGGGGACGCTCTCGGTGGCCGAGGTGCTCGAGGTGGCGCGGCAGGAGGAGGCCATCGCCAAGATCCGGGTGTCCGTGCTGCTGGAGTGCCTGCCCGGCATCGGCCCCATCCGCGCGGCCCAGATGCTCCGCGAGCTCGGCATCGCGCCGTCCCGGCGGCTGCGGGGGCTGGGCGTGCACCAGGCGGCCCGCCTCAGCGAGCGCTGCGCGGCGGGTGTCCGGTGAGCGCCGGCGTGCCCGCGGACGGGCGTCGACTGGTCGTGCTGGCCGGGCCCACCGCGGTCGGCAAGGGCACGGTCTGCCAGTGGGTGCGTGACAACCACCCGGAGGTCTGGGTGTCAGTCTCGGCCACCACGCGCGCCCCGCGCCCCGGCGAGGTCGACGGCTCCACCTACCACTTCGTGGACCCCCAGGAGTTCTCACGCATGGTCGCCGAGGGCGAGATGCTCGAGCACGCGGTGGTGCACGGCGTGAACTCCTACGGCACGCCCCGCGGCCCGGTCCAGGAGGCACTGGCCGAGGGGCGGCCCGCGCTGCTGGAGATCGACCTGCAGGGCGCCCGACAGGTGCGCGAGGCGATGCCGGAGGCGCTGTTCGTCTTCCTGGCCCCACCCAGCTGGGACGAGCTCGTGCGCCGGCTGGTGGGCCGTGGCACCGAGGACGCCGAGGAGCGGGCCCGTCGTCTGCACACGGCCGAGACCGAGCTGGCCGCCCAGGACTGGTTCGACACCACCATCGTCAACGAGTCGGTGGCTGCTGCGGGGGAGAACCTCGTAGAATTGCTCCTCGACCCGCCGCCGGTCCCCGCCGACCGCCGCGTCACCCCCTGAACTCAGCCCCCGGCCCCGCCGGGAGGCACCGTGCGACGAGAGCCGTCGCCAGCACCGTCCGATCCAAGGAGGATCCATGTCCGGCACCAAGGCCGCCCCCATCGGCGTGACCAACCCGCCCATCGACGACCTGCTCCAGCACGTCGACTCCAAGTACGCCTTGGTCATCTACTCGGCCAGGCGTGCCCGCCAGATCAATGCCTACTACGCCCAGCTGAAGGAGGGCCTGCTGGAGTACGTGGGTCCGCTGGTGGAGGCGGAGTCCTCCGACAAGCCCCTGTCGATCGCGCTGAAGGAGATCAACGCCGACAAGCTGGTGCGCACCGTGGGCACGGACGTGCCCGAGGTGGCCACCCCCGGCATGGCCGTCGACGAGCCGGAGGAGATCACCCCGGCCGCGCAGGGGTCCGATGAGGTGGCGTCCGCCGAGACGGTGGACGTCATGGAGGACATCGAGGACGAGCCCGCCGCCGGGGAGTCCGAGGCCGAGGGCGCGAACGAGTCCTGATGCGCGTCGTCCTGGGGGTCTCCGGAGGCATCGCCGCCTACAAGGCGGCCAGCCTCTGCCGGCTGTTCACCGAGGCCGGTCACGAGGTGCGGGTGCTGCCCACGGCGGCGGCACTGCGCTTCGTCGGAGCCCCCACCTGGGAGGCCCTCAGCGGGCACCCCGTGGCGCACGACGTCTTCAGTGACGTCCCCTCGGTGCAGCACGTGCGGGTGGGCCAGGAGGCCGACCTGGTGGTGGTGGCCCCGGCCACGGCCGACCTGATGGCGCGGGTGGCGGCCGGCATGGCCGACGACCTGCTGACGACCACCCTGCTGACCGCCACCTGTCCGGTGGTGATGGCGCCGGCGATGCACACCGAGATGTGGCTGAACCCCGCCACGCAGGCCAACGTGGAGACCCTGCGCGCGCGGGGGGTGCACGTCATCGAGCCCGCTTCCGGACGCCTGACCGGCACCGACACCGGCCCCGGCCGCCTGCCCGACCCCGAGGTGATCCACGCCGCGGCCATGGCGCGCGTGGAGGGTGCTGTCGAGGGTGCCGATGCGGGGGAGCGCCCCTGGGCCGGGCGGCGCGTGGTGGTGTCCACCGGCGGCACCCGGGAGGCCCTCGACCCGGTGCGCTTCCTGGGCAACCGATCCTCGGGGCGGATGGGCATGGCCGTCGCCCGTGCGGCCCGTGACCTGGGCGCCGAGGTGACCCTCCTGCAGGCGGCGGTGGAGGTGCCGGCGCCGGACGGTGTGCGCGTGGTGGAGGCCGTCAGTGCCGCGGAGCTCGAGGCCGCCGTTGCGCACGAGTTCTCCGAGGCCGGCGCCGACCTGCTGGTGATGGCTGCGGCCGTGGCCGACTACCGGCCCGCCGAGATCGCCCAGAGCAAGCTGAAGAAGACCGGGGACACCGGCGGCATGGTGCTGGAGCTGGAGCGGACCCCGGACATCCTCGCCGGTGCCGTGGCCCGGCGGGACGAGGAGCACCCGGCAGGAACTGCTGGTCGACCGGTGGTCGTCGGCTTCGCGGCCGAGACGGGGGACGATGCGGGCTCGGTGCTGGAGCACGCCCAGGCCAAGCTGCAGCGCAAGGGCGTGGACCTGCTCGTGGCCAACGAGGTGGGGGTGGACAAGACCTTCGGCCAGGAGGACACCACCGTGCACCTGCTGACCCCCGGGGGAGAGCCGGTGACCGTGGGCCCCACCAGCAAGGACGAGGCCGCCCGGGCCCTGTGCGATGCGGTGACCCCCTTGCTCGGCTGACCGTCGCCGAGGTTGTCGCCGGCGGGGTCTAGGCTGTCGGCCGCGTCATCCCGACGCACCCGTCAGACAGCAGCCGCTGCACAAGGAGCACCCATGGCACGTCTCTTCTCGTCCGAGTCCGTCACCGAGGGACACCCCGACAAGATCTGCGACCAGATCAGCGATGCGATCCTGGACGAGATGCTCCGGCAGGACCCGGACGCCCGGGTGGCCGTGGAGACCATGGTGACCACCGGCCTGGTGCACGTGGCCGGGGAGGTGCGGACGAGCGGGTACGTGGAGATCCCCCGCATCGTGCGCGACACGATCATCAGCATCGGCTACGACAGCTCCGACAAGGGTTTCGACGGCCGCACCTGCGGGGTCGAGGTCAGCATCGGCGACCAGAGCACCGACATCGCGGCCGGGGTGGACGACTCCTACGAGGCCCGGGAGGGGGCGGGGGAGAAGTACGACCGGCAGGGCGCCGGCGACCAGGGGCTGATGTTCGGCTACGCCTGTGATGACACCCCCGAGCTCATGCCGCTGCCCATCTCGCTGGCGCACCGCCTCAGCAAGCGGCTCAGCCAGGTGCGGCACGAGGGGATCGTGGACTACCTGCGCCCCGACGGGAAGACCCAGGTGACCATCGAGTACGACGGTGACCGGCCCGCCCGGCTGGACACCGTGGTCATCTCCTCCCAGCACGAGGACGGGGTGCCGCTGGACCAGGTGTTGGCACCCGACCTGCGCGAGCACGTCATCGACCCGGTGCTGGAGCACCTGGCCGAGTCCGGCGTGGAGCTCGAGACCGAGGGCGCACGCACCCTCATCAACCCCACCGGGATCTTCACCATCGGCGGCCCCATGGGCGACGCGGGGCTCACCGGTCGCAAGATCATCGTCGACACCTACGGGGGCATGGCCCGCCACGGCGGCGGCGCCTTCTCCGGCAAGGACCCCTCCAAGGTGGACCGCTCCGGCGCGTACGCCATGCGCTGGGTGGCCAAGAACGTGGTGGCCGCCGGCCTGGCCACGCGGTGCGAGCTGCAGGTGGCCTACGCCATCGGCTCGGCGCACCCGGTGGGTCTGTACGTGGAGACCTTCGGTACGAACACGGTGCCCGTGGAGAGGATCGAGGCGGCCATCGACGGGGTCTTCGACCTGCGCCCGGCCGCCATCGTGGACGCGCTGGACCTCAAGCGCCCCATCTACCACCCCGCGGCCGCCTACGGTCACTTCGGGCGCGCCACCTCCACCGGGGTGGCCGGCAGCTTCCCGTGGGAGAGGACCAACCGGGTGGAGGCGCTGCAGCGCCTGGCGCGCGCCTGAGGGACGCGGTGGACGAGGGGCAGCTCCCGGTCCCGGGGCTGAGCGTGTCGCGTTCCGCCCCTCCCGGGGTGGGCGAGCTGGCCGCCGAGCACCCGGTGGCCCGCGTGCTGGTGTCCGGGACGCTGCCCCACCTGGACCGCCCCTTCGACTACGTGGTCCCCGCGGACCTGGACGCGCAGGCCGTGCCCGGGGTGCGCGTCACGGTGCCGTTGGCAGGCCGCACCGAGGAGGGCTGGATCACCGAGCGCCTGGCCGAGAGCGACCACCCCGGCCAGCTCAGCCCGCTGCGGTCGGTGGTCTCGCCGCTGCCGGTGTTGACCCCGGCACTGCATGCCACCTGCGTGGCCGTGGCCACCCATTACGGGGGCACCGTCTCGGACGTCGTGCGGCTCGCGATCCCGGCGCGCCACGCAGGCCAGGAGAAGGCCGTCCTGGAGCAGCCCGCGCCGCCCGTCGAGCCCGAGGGGGCGGAGGCGCCCCGCCCGAGCCCCGCCTGGCGCGGGGTGGCCGCCGCCGCGGCCCTGCTGGCCCGCATCGCGGCCGGGGAGCACCCCGCGGCCTCCTGGGTGGCCGCCCCCGATGGTGGGGATCCGGCGGCCCACTGGGCGCACGGCCTGCTGGATCTCGCGGTCGCCGCCGCCGCCTCGGGCCGGGGGGCACTGCTGCTGGTGCCGGACGAGGCCGACGTGGAGCGGGTGATGGCCGTGGCGGGGACCCGCCCCGAACCGGTGCTGGCCGCGCTGGCGCCCCTCACCGCATCGCAGGGGCCCCGCGCCCGGTACGGGCGGTGGGTCGAGGTGCTCCAGGGGCACCAGCGGCTGGTGGTGGGCACCCGCTCGGCGGCCTTCGCGCCCGTGCGGGACCTGGGGCTCGTGGCCTGGTGGGACGACGGGGACGACTCGTGGCGCGAGCCGCGCACCCCACATCCGCACACCCGCGAGGTGGCTGCGGCGCGGGCCCGGACGGAGGGGGCGGCGCTGGTGGCCGGCGGGCACGTGCGCAGCGCCCGCCTGCAGCACTGGGTGGAGTCGGGGTTCATGGCCGATCTCGCTGCCCACGCCGGGTCCGTGCGCTCCGCCGCGGCGCGGGTCCACGTGGCCGGTGAGGGGCAGGACGAGGCGCGCGATGCCGGAGCCCGCCTGGCCCGCATCCCCACCGCGGCGTGGACGGCGGCCAAGCGGGCACTGGAGCACGGACCGGTGCTGGTGCAGGTGCCCCGGACGGGGTACTCGGGCTCGGTGCGCTGTCAGGACTGCGGTGCGGCGGCCGAGTGCCCCGCCTGTCCGGGGCGGCTTGCGCAGACCTCCGCCGACACCGGGCCGCGGTGCAGCACCTGCGGTCAGGAGCCGACCCACTGGACCTGCGGGCAGTGCGGTGGGCGGCGCTGGCGCCCCGCTGCGCCCGGAACCGACCGCACAGCACACGACCTGGGCCGGGCCTTCCCGGGGGTGCCGGTGGTGACCTCCACGGCGGCCTCCCGGGTGGCCGAGGTGGGCCGGGACCCGGCACTGGTGATCGCCACGCCGGGTGTGGAGCCGCACGCGGTGGCCGGCTACGCGGCCGCGCTGGTGCTGGACGGGGCGGTGACCCTCGAGCTGCCGCTGTCCGATGCGGCCTCGGAGGCGCTGCGCCGGTGGACCGGTGGCACCGCCCAGGTGCGCCCCGAGGGCCCGGGCATCGTGCTGTGCGGGCTGCCGGCCCACGCCGGGATCGATGCCGTGGAGGGCTTCCTGCGCCGTGACCCCGCGTGGTTCGCCCGGCAGGTGCTGACCGAGCGGCGCGCGGCCCAGCTGCCGCCAGCGGTGGCGCTGGTGCACCTGGTGGGCCACCGGCGGGACGTGGAGGCCGCCATGGTGGAGCTCTCGGCAGCGCTGCCCGCCAGCGAGGTGGTGGGCGTGGTGCCCGTGGGTGCCGCGGCGCTGCCCAGCCGGTGGGAGCTGCCCCTGGAGCAGGCGGCGCAGGCGTGGGTGCGCACCACCTGGGAGCACGCGGCGGAGCTGGGCCGCACCGTCCATGCGCTGCGGGCCCACCGCTCGGCCCGCAAGGCCCGGGGCGAGCTGCTGATGACCGTGGACCCCGAGGAATGGTTGGCTCCGTAGACTTGCCCCTCGTGCGCATCGTTTTTGCTGGGACCCCCGAGACCGCCCTGCCCTCCCTGGAGCACCTGCTCGAGGGTGCGCGGTCGCCCGAGGAGGAGGCCCGCCACGAGGTGGTGGGGGTGCTCACACGCCCCGACGCCCGGGTGGGACGCGGACGCAAGGTGCGACCCAGCCCGGTGAAGGCGCGCGCACTGGAGGCGGGGCTGCCCGTCATCGAGAGCGATCGACCGTGGGAGGACGAGCCGCTGGCCGCCCTGCGGGAGCTGGCCCCGGACGTGGGGGCGATCGTGGCCTACGGCGCACTGCTGCCGCCGAGCGTGCTGGAGGTGCCAGCCCACGGGTGGGTGAACCTGCACTTCAGCATCCTGCCCGCGTGGCGCGGTGCCGCGCCCGTGCAGCGCGCCCTGATGGCCGGGGACGACGTGACCGGGGCCACCACCTTCGTGTTGACGCAGGGCATGGACACCGGCCCGGTCCTGGGCACGCTCACCGAGACGGTCCGGCCGGCGGACACCGCCGGTGACCTGCTGGAGCGCCTCGGGGTGGCGGGGGCACCGCTGCTGACCGAGAGCCTGCACGGGCTGGTCTCCGGGGCGGTGGTCCCGGTGCCGCAGTCCACCGACGGGGTCTCCCGCGCGCCCAAGCTCACCGTGGAGGAGGTGCGGCTCGACTTCACGCAGCCGGCCTTCGCCGTGGTCCGCCGGGTGGCCGGCGCCTCGCCGGCACCCGGCGCGTGGACGACCTTCCGCGGCGACCGGCTCAAGGTGCTGCAGGCCGCGCAGGTCGACCCGGCCGGTGGGTCGGGTGCCCGGGAGGCCACAGGGAACGACCTGCCGGAGCTCGCCCCGGGGCACCTGCGCGTGCACGAGGGGCAGGTGCTCACCGGGACGGCCACCGACCCGGTCCGCCTGCTGCGGGTGCAACCCCCGGGCAAGCAGGCGATGGACGCAGACGCATGGGCCCGTGGGGCCCGATTCGACGACCAGGAGGTGCTCGGTGGCTGACGCCCGGGACACGCAGGACGCACGCAACCCCCGCCGCGGACGCAGCAGCCAGGCGCCGCGCCAGCGCGCCCGCCGTGGCGATGGAGCCCGCACGGCCGCCTGGCACCTGCTGGCCGCCGTGGACGAGGGCGCCTACGCCAACCTGGAGCTGCCGCACGTGCTGCGCCGTTTCCGGCTCAGTGGGCGTGACGCTGCCTTCGCCACCGAGCTGGCCTTCGGCACCGTCCGTCAGCAGGGCCTGTACGACCTGGTGATCGCCCGCGCCACGGGCCGCGACGTGGAGACGCTCGATCCCGAGCTGCTCCGCACGCTGCGCCTCGGCGCCCACCAGGCCCTCTCGATGCGGGTGCCCGCCCACGCCGCCGCCGACCAGACCGTGGCCCTGGCCCGCTGGGCGAACGGCGCCGGCCCGGCCAAGCTGGTGAACGCCGCCATGCACCGCATGACCGAGAAGGACCGCGACACCTGGGTGGCCGAGGTCACCGAGGGGCTGCAGGGCCCCGAGCTGCTGGCCGCCCGCCACTCCCACCCCTCCTGGGTGGTGCGTGCCCTCATGGCCGGGCTGGTGGACCGCGGCCGCCCGACCGACGAGGTGGAGGCCCTGCTGGAGTCGCACAACACCGCGGCGCTGGTGTCCCTGGTGGCCCGCCCCGGGTGGGTGGACGTCGCCGAGCTGGTGGAGCACGAGGCGGTCGAGGAGGGCCGCTGGGCCCCCACCGCCGCCACCCTCGTCGAAGGGGCGCCGGCCGCTGTCCCCGCCGTCGAGGAGGGCCGCGCGGGGGTGCAGGACGAGGGCTCGCAGCTGGCCGCCCTCGCCCTGGCCGGTGCGCCCACCCAGGGGCAGGACACCGGGCTCTGGCTGGACCTGTGCGCGGGCCCGGGAGGCAAGGCCGCCCTGCTGGCGGCGACTGCGCACCAGCAGGGTGCCCGCATCGTGGCCAACGAGCTGCACCCGCACCGGGCCGAGCTGGTGCGACGCACGCTGGCTCCCGCCGACCTGCCCGAGGGCGCGGCGCCGGCTGCGGAGGTGACGGTCGGCGACGGCGCGGAGCTCGCCGCCCAGCGGCCGGGTGCCTTCGACCGTGTGCTGGTGGACGTCCCGTGCACCGGTCTGGGAGCGCTGCGGCGCCGCCCGGAGGCGCGATGGCGTCGGCAGCCGGCGGACCTGGCGTCGCTCGCGCCCACCCAGCGCTCCCTGCTCCACGCCGCACTCGATGCGGTGCGTCCCGGGGGAGTGGTGGCGTACGTGACCTGTTCGCCGCACCCGGCGGAGACCTCGGTGGTCGTCGACGACGTGATCGCACGGCGCGACGACGCCGAGCTCGTGGAGGTGGCCCCCGTTCTCCGTGAGGTGGCCCCGGCCACCGCATCGGCGGAGCTCGACGGCGTGGAGGGTGCCCGCGGGGCGCGCGCCACGTCCGTGCAGCTGTGGCCGCACGTCCACGGCACCGACGCCATGTACATCGCGCTGCTGCGCCGTACCCCCCAGGAGAACGCATGAGCCGCCCGGTCGCCCTGCACCCCAGCATCCTCGCCAGCGACTTCACCCGACTGGGGGACGAGCTCTCCCGCATCGCCACCGCGGACGCCGCGCACGTCGACGTGATGGACAACCACTTCGTGCCCAACCTCACCATCGGCATGCCGGTGGTGGAGGCGCTGCAGGAGATCACCCCCATCCCGCTGGACCTGCACCTGATGATCAGCGACGTGGACCGCTGGGGTCCGCAGTACGCCGAGACCGGAGCCCACTCGGTGACCTTCCACGTGGAGGCCAGCCAGAACCCGCGGCAGCTGGCGCGGGACATCCGCTCCGCCGGCTCGCGGGCCGCGATGGCACTGAAGCCGGGCACGCCCTTCGCGGACTACGCCGACCTGCTGACCGAGCTCGACATGGTGCTGGTCATGACCGTCGAACCCGGCTTCGGGGGCCAGTCGTTCATGGCCGTCCAGCTCGAGGTGGTGCGGGAGGTGCGACAGGCGGTCGGGGCGTCGGGCCTGGACGTCGCCATCCAGGTGGACGGTGGCGTGAACGCGGAGACCATCACCCAGAGCGCTCGGGCCGGGGCGGACGTGTTCGTGGCCGGCTCCGCGGTGTTCGGGGCCGAGGACGTGGCCGCGGCCGTCACCGATCTGCGCTCCCGCGCGGCCGAGGCGGCCGGGCGATGAGCCGCCCGGAGCAGAGCGAGGCCCTGCGTCCCTTCCGCCCGCGCCGCGGCCGGTGGGTGGCCATCGGGTCGGCGCTGGTGCTGTTCCTGCTGTTCGTGCTCATCGCCGTCGTGGCGGAGAACTGGGGCACCCCCGACCGGCTCATGACGGTCCTGGGCGGCGCCGGGCTCGCGGCCTTCCTGTGGCGCTATGCCGCCATCCGCGCGGTGCCGGACCGGCAGGGCATGACGGTGCGCAACCTGTTCACCACGCAGCGGGTCGAGTGGAACGAGGTGCGTGGCGTGGTCTTCAGCCCGGGAGACCCGTGGGTCCGCCTGCAGCGCACCCACGGGCAGGAGGATCTGGCCGTGATGGCCATCCAGGCCGCGGACGGCGATGCCTCGCGCGCCGAGGCGAGCCGGCTGGCCGGCATCGTGGAGGCGCTGCGACGCTGAGGTCACGGCGCGGGGGACGGACGGTCAGCCGTCCTCGGAGGACTGCACCTCGTGGTACCGCGAGGGCACACGGACGCGGGCCTCGCCGTAGGAGAGTCCGGTGACCATGTACATGTCCACGATGGCCGAGCGCACCTGCGCCCGGATCACCTCGGCGCTCAGGGACGGCTGGTGCGCGCGGTGATTGGTCAGCTCCGCCAGTTCGCCCAGCTGTCGCCGTACCGCTCCGAGGGCCTGGGGGTCGTCCAGCGCCTTGGCCAGGTCGGAGGCGATGTCGGCGGCCTCCGCCACGAGATCCACGTAGCTGGACGGGACGGGCTCGCCCTCCAGGATGGCCACGTCCGCACGACGCACCAGGACGCGGGCGTTGCGCAGCAGGCGGTCGAAGGCCGTGAGCTGCCGGTCCAGTCCCCGCAGGTCGGTGCGCTTGCGCCACTGCCACGGGACGGTCCGCGCGATGGCGGCGCCCTCCTCCACCTGGCTGCGCAGCTCGCCGAGCAGGTGGTCGGTGAAGCGGGCGTCGCGCAGGGCCTCACCCACGATCTGCTCGTTGCGCTCCGAGAGTCCGTGCGCGGTGCGGTCGAACAGCCGGGCCACCTCCTGGGTGAGCCGGCGAGCCATGCGGCGGGGTTTGCGCAGCGGAGAGGTGGGGGTGACCATGGCGATCGCGATGGCCACCAGGCCGCCGATCACCGCATCGATCCAGCGCGAGAGCGCGCCGCCGGGCAGGATCGTCGCCGTCGCGACCACCACCCCCTGGACGCCCGCCTGGATGGTCAGCAGGCTCCCCGCGCCCGCGAAGGTCGCGATCACCATCGCCAGCAGCGCGATGAGGGCGGTCTGCCAGGCGCCGGTGCCCAGGAAGTGCACGATGAGCTCGCCGGTGAGGATGCCGGTGGCGGCCCCGGCCGTGATCTCCACCGCCCGCGTCAGGCGGTTGCCGAAGTTCATGCCCAGGCAGACCACGGCCACCACGCCGGCGAAGATCGGGGCCTCGTGACCGAACAGCTCCCGGGCGACGTACCAGCTGATGCCGGCTCCGATGGAGGCCTGCAGCATGGGGAAGATCCGCTGCTTGAGACGGTCTCGGCTCTCGCGGGCCTCCGAGGCGGACCAGCGCTTGGCACGCTCGAAGGCCCGCAGCTCGCGGGCGGAGTCGTTCTGCACCCGGATGCTGCCGGTCGTGGTGCGTTGCGTGGGACGGTGGGCGCTCACGACACCGCTCCCGTGACCAGCTGGTCCCACACCGGGGGGTGCTCGGCCAGCAGCTGGTCCTCGGCTGCGGCCCACCCCGGCCACCACGAGTCGGTGCCGTCCCGGCCGAGCAGCTCGGACTCGCGGCGTCGGACGGCCTGCCGCCGCGCAGGGGCCGGGGCCTCCATCCACACGACGTGGTCCACGCCGTCCCGCGCCGGGGGAGCGCTCGACCCGACGCCCTCGACGACGAGCAGCCCCGTGCGGGGGCGCTCGAGGCTCCCGGTGGAGCCGTAGCGACCGGCGGCCCAGTCCCAGCGGGGCCAGGTGACCCGCGATGCCCCGGAACGCAGGGGGGACAGGACGCACCAGTCCAGCAGCGCCGGGGCAGCCGTCAGCCCGGACCACCCGGCGTAGAGCTCCTCGACCGCCACCAGACCCACCTCGCCGATGCCGACGCCCAGCTCAGCGGACGCATGCGTCCGCAGGCGCTGCGCGAAGTGCGTCTTGCCCGAGCCCGAGCGCCCGTCCACCGCGATCACGACGAGGCCGCCGTCGGCCACGCGCCGGCCGACGGCGTCCCAGACCCCCTCGAGGCCGGTCCTGCTCACCGGCTCACATCGCCCGCCGGTGGGAGCGCAGGGCGTCGACGTCCGCCGGGTCGCCGGACAGCTCCACCTGCGCGACGGACTCGCGACCGAAGGAGAAGAGGAGGAGCTCCACCGGCTCGCCGGTCAGCACCACGGTGCCCCGCCCCTCCGGGGGCCGCTTGGCGGCGGTCCGTCCGATGCCGGGGGCCACCAGCACGACCCCCACGGGCGACTTGCGGTGCGTGAGCCCACCGGCACGGGTCAGCATGCGCCAGACCGCGTGCTGGAGCTCGTCGTCGCGACGCACCGTCCACCCCGGGACCGCGCGGCGGACGTCCTCGTGGTGCACGACGTACTCCCCGAGGTTGACGGCCGGGCCCACGACAGGCAGTGCGAAGGGCATCCAGGGCGCCGGCCCGCGGGAGAACCGGGCCAACAGGGTGCCCCAGTCCTTGCCGGCGTACTGGCCCTGCACCTTCTCGGTGTGCCCCTCGGCCGGGGTGCCGGGCAGGCCGATGCCGGGGAGCACGTCGGGGCGGGACTCCCGGGCCACCATGTGGGCTGCCAGGTCCCGGGTGGTCCACCCCTCGCAGAGCGTCGGGGCGTCGGGGCCGGCGGCCCGGAAGGAGGCCACGAGCGCTTCGCGCTCGGCCTGCAGGAGCCGGGCCGGGCCCCCGGAGTCGGACCCGGGGCGGGTCTCCGTGCGGGTCGGGGTCGGCTCGCGGTGGTCGGTCGGCTGCTGGGGACGGGACGCGGAAGCAGGAGACATGGCCCCATCCTGTCAGGTGCAACCGGTGGCTGCCCGCTCCAGGGGCACCCACGGGGACCACCCGCGCGCGCCCGGACTGCCGACGTGAGAACCTGAACCTCCACCCGTCGACGACCACCCAGGAGGGTCCGTGCCGCCCCATGCCCCGAAGGCCTCCGCCTCGGCCGACCTCCTCGACGAGCAGGTCTCCACCCTCGAGGCCCTGAAGGTCGTCTGGCAGGGCATCCGGCGCGAGCCGGGCTACTTCACCATCGCCGTGCTCGGTTCCGTGGTGTGGGCCGCCTCCATCGTGGCGGTGGCCCGGGCCATCGGATGGGCGGTGGAGACGATCGTGGAACCAGCAGCCCTGTCGGACGACGTGGGCCTGCGCACGGCCCTGTGGGGCTTCGTCGTCGTCCTGGCGGCCTACCTGCTGCAGGCAGCCTCGATGCTGGTGCGTCGCCTCGCCGCGGGCATGGTCGCCTTCCGCCTGGGCGCCACCTACCGCCGCCTGGTCACGAACGCCTACCTGCGCCTGCCGCTCTCCTGGCACAAGCGCCACCCGGGCGGGCAGCTGCTCAGCAACGCGAACGCGGACGTGGAGACCACCTGGCGCATCTTCATGCCGCTGCCCATGTTCATCGGGGTGCTCTTCCTGCTCTTCTTCGCGGGGGTCTCCATCTACCTGGTGGACCCGGTGCTGGCCGCCGTGGCCGGTGTGGTCTTCCCCGTGCTGGCGGTGCTGAACCTCTGGTACCAGCGCGTCATGGCCCCGCGGGCCCAGCTCACGCAGGAGCTGCGCAGCGAGGTCTCGCGGGTGGCGCACGAGAGCTTCGAGGCGGGGCTGGTCGTGAAGTCGATGGGGCGTGAGGACGCCGAGACCCACCGCTTCGGCCGCAGCGCCGGCGAGCTGCGCGACGCCGCCATCTCGATGGGGCGCGTCCGCGGGCTGTTCGACCCCCTCATCGAGGCACTCCCGCAGATCGGCACCCTGAGCGTCCTCGTGGTGGGCACCTGGCGCGCCGTCCACGGCGAGGTCACCACCGGTGACGTGGTGGAGGTGGCCTATCTCTTCACGATGATGGCGATGCCGGTGCGCGCCCTGGGCTGGACGCTCTCGGAGGCGCCCGCATCGGCCGTCGGGTGGCGCCGCGTGCAGGCGGTGCTCACCGCGCCCGGTGGCCCGGGCACCGGGACCCGCCGCCTGACGGGCGAGGGGGGCCTGGACGTGCAGATCCGCGACCTCACGCACGCCCACGAGGACGCGCCGGACGCCCCCACCCTGCGCGGCGTGAACCTTGACGTGCCCGCTGGCGAGACGGTGGCGGTGGTGGGGTCCACCGGCTCGGGCAAGTCCACCCTGGCGTCACTGACCCTGGGTCTGCTGGAGCCCACCGGGGGGCACATCCGCTACGACGGGATCGACCTGGCCGAGATCGCCCCGGAGTCTCTGGTGCAGGCGGCCGCGCTGGTGGAGCAGACGGCCTTCATGTTCGACGACACGGTGCGCTTCAACGTCACCCTGGGCGACGAGTCCTTCTCGGACGATGACGTGTGGGCCGCACTGGAGGTGGCCCGCGCCGACGGCTTCGTGCGGGAGCTCGCCGAGGGTCTCGACCAGCCGGTGGGGGAGCGGGGTGGCTCGCTCTCCGGCGGCCAGCGGCAGCGCATCGCCCTGGCGCGGGCCATCATCCGCCGGCCCCGCTTCCTGGTGCTCGACGACGCGACCAGCGCCGTGGACCCCTCGGTGGAGCGGGCGATCCTCACCCGGCTGCGCGACGGGCGCGCCGGCATGACCGTGCTCGTGGTGGCCTACCGGATGGCGACGATCGCCCTGGCCGACCGTGTGGCCTACCTGGAGGACGGCCGCATCGCCGCCACCGGAAGCCATGCCGAGCTGATGGCCTCGGTGCCGGGGTACGCCCGGGTGGTGGGTGCCTATGCGGCGGACCACGCCGAGCGCCAGGCCGCTGGGGGCACCACGACGCAGGGGGAGGACGCATGAGCACCCAGCAGGCACGCACGAAGGACAGGACCACCCCCGAGAGCGCGGCCGGGTCCGGCGCCGTTGCCCTGGGTGGTGGCTCGTCCATCGGCATCTCGGACACGGGCACCATCGCCACGCTGCGGCGCGGGCTCAGGCTCTCCCCGGAGCTCACCCAGGGGTTCGGGCTCACGCTGTTCCTGGCTGCGCTGGCGACACTGGGCAAGCTGGCCGTCCCGGTCGCGGTGCAGCAGGCCACCGACCACGGCCTGCTCAGCGAGGGCGGCCCGGACGCGCGGTACACGCTCACCATGGGGCTGGTGACCATGGCTGCGGTGATCGTGCTCTCGGCCGCCAACTTCGCCGTGAACGTGCGGCTGTTCACGGCGGCGGAGAGCGGTCTGGCCACGCTGCGCACCAAGGCCTTCCGCCACATCCACGACCTGTCCATGCTCACGCAGAGCACCGAGCGCCGCGGCGCCCTGGTCTCGCGCGTCACCAGCGACGTGGACACCATCAGCCAGTTCGTGCAGTTCGGCGGCATCATGCTGATCCTCTCGGTGGGGCAGATCCTCGCCGTGACGGTGCTGATGGTGTTCTACAGCCCCTGGCTGGCACTGACCGTGTGGGTGGTCTTCCTGCCCATGCTGCTGGGCATCCGCAAGCTCCAGCCCTTCGTGGGGCGCGGCTACGCCCGGGTCCGCGAGCGGGTCGGGGCCATGCTGAGCGCCATCTCGGAGTCCATCGCGGGCGCCTCCACCATCCGCGCCTACGGCAGCCACGAGGTCACGCGGGAGCGCCTGACCGAGGCCGTCCTCGCGCACCGTGGCGCTGCGGTGCGCGCCCAGATGCGCACCGTGAGCGTCTTCACGCTGGGCATGATGTCCTCCGGCATGGCCGTCGCCGCCGTCGTGGGAGTGGGCACGCTGCTGGTGGGCCGCGGGTGGATCAGTCTGGGCGAGATGGTCGCCTTCGTGTTCCTGGTGCAGCTGTTCACCGCCCCGGTCAACCAGGCCACCGAGATCCTCAACGAGCTGCAGAACGCGGTGGCCTGCTGGCGACGGGTGATCGGCATCATCGACACCCCGGCGGACGTCTCGGATCCCGAGGACGGCGTGACCAGCCCCCGTGGCCCCGCGAGCATCACCTTCCACGAGGTCGACTTCGCCTACCCGCGCAGCGGCCTGGTGCTGCAGGACGTGGACCTGGCCTTCGAGGCCGGGCGCCGTCACGCCATCGTGGGGGAGACGGGTTCGGGCAAGACCACCGTGGCCAAGCTGATGACCCGCCTGCAGGACCCCAAGGCGGGCGCGGTGCGGCTCGATGGGGTGGACCTGCGCGAGCTCTCCTTCGCCTCCCTGCGCGACCGCATCGTGCTGGTGCCCCAGGAGGGCTTCCTGTTCGACACGAGCCTGGGCGAGAACCTGCGCTTCGCCGCGCCCGAGGCGAGCGACGAGGACCTGGACCGGGCCATCGACGAGCTCGACCTGCGCAGCTGGGTGGACACCATGCCGCACGGCCTCGACACGCCCGTCGGCCAGCGCGGGGAGTCCCTGTCGGCCGGGGAGCGCCAGCTCGTGGCCCTCCTGCGCGCCCGGCTGGCAGACCCGGACCTGCTGGTGCTCGATGAGGCGACCTCCGCCGTCGACCCGGGCACCGAGGTGCGCGTCCAGCGCGCGCTGGAGAAGCTCACCCAGGGGCGCACCTCGGTGGCCATCGCCCACCGCCTGTCCACGGCCGAGAACGCCGACGTGGTGGTGGTCATGGACTCCGGGCGGGTGGATGCGGTGGGCCACCACCTCGAGGTGCTGCGCACCAGCCCCACCTACCAGGGGCTGCACGCCTCGTGGGTGGCACAGCGAGAGGATGTGGCATGACCTCCAAGCCGATGACCGTGCTGGGCGGGCTCGCCCTGTGTGCCGTGGCCGGGGTGCTGCTCACCACCACGTGGGTGTCCGGGACGCCACAGGGTGGACTGGGCGGGGGCACCCGCCTCGACCTGAGTGGTCCCGAGGCCACCTCGATGGTGCGCCCGGCCCTGCTGACGGCGGCCGCCGGACTGCTGGTGGCCGCCTTCCTGGGGCCCGTCGCCCGCCGGGTGGCCGGGGTGGTGGTCGTGCTCTCCGGCATCGCGGTGGTGGCCGGTGCGCTCCTGGTGGTCCAGGACCCCGCCTCCCCGGTGGCGCAGGCCGCCGCGGAGGCCTGGGGACTGGCCGACGCCAGCTCCGTGCAGGCCCAGGCCCAGGCCACCTGGGCGCCCTGGGCCACCGCCGCCGCGGGTGTGCTGCTGGCCCTCACCGGGGTGGCCGTCCTGCTGGCCCGCTGGCAGGGCCTGGGTTCCCGCTACGACCGCGAGGGGGCTCGTGAACCGGCCGACGAACCACTGTGGGACAGCCTCAGCCGGGGCGAGGACCCGACCTGAGATACTGACCGCACCGACGTCGTACCGCCCGAGAGGAACACCATGAGCCAGGCGAACACCGCCCCCCACGCCACGCAGCACCAGGCCCGCCTCCCCGAGCCGGAGGAGGTGCACGAGGACCACGGTCACAGCGTGGCCGCGTGGGTCGGCGTCACCATCATGATCATCGGCTCCATCGTCTGGACCCTGGGGATCGTGCTCGACCAGGACGTCATCATGTGGATCGGTGTGGCGCTCTCGGCCATCGGTGCCCTGGCCTGGCCGATCGGCGTGAAGCTGGGCTACGGCGGCGCATCCCACCAGTGACCCGCACGGTCCTGGACGCGATCCTCGAGGGGGTCCGCGAAGACGTCTCCGAGCGGGAGCGTGCCGTGCCGCAGTCGGCCCTCGGGTCGGTGGAGGTGGCACCGCCGCGCCCCGTGCTGGAGACGCTGCGGGCGCCGGGCGCGTCCCTCATCGCCGAGATCAAGCGCGAGAGCCCCAGCAAGGGGGCGCTGGCCAGCATCGGTGAGCCGGCCGATCTCGCCCGCGACTACGAGCGGGCCGGTGCCGCGGCCGTCTCGGTGCTCACCGAGCGCCGCCGCTTCGGCGGTTCGCTGGCCGATCTGGTGGCCGTGCGCGGCGCGGTGGACCTGCCGGTGCTGCGCAAGGACTTCGTGGTGGGGGAGTACCAGGTTCGCGAGGGCCGGGCGGCCGGCGCGGACCTGGTGCTCCTCATCGTGGCGGCCCTGGGTGACGCCGAGCTGGCCGACCTCCTGGCGCTCACCCACGAGCTGGGCATGGAGGCACTGGTGGAGGTGCACGACGAGCAGGAGCTCGAGCGGGCCGTCACCGTGGGCAGCCGCATCATCGGCGTGAACAGCCGCAACCTGAAGACGCTCGAGGTGGATCCCGCCACCCCTGCGCGGATCGTGCCGCAGGTGCCGGCCGACGTGGTGGCCGTCAGCGAGTCCGGCATCCGCACCCCGCAGGACGTGGGCACCGCGGTCGCTGCCGGTGCCCGCGCCGTGCTGGTGGGCGAGGCCCTGGTGACTGCGGACGACCCCCGTGCCGCCGCGTCGGCCCTGGTGGCGGCCGGCGCCCCCGCAGCATCCCCCCACACCCCCGGAGGTGCCTCGGCATGACCGATCTGTTCAGCCCCCAGTTCGGCGACTTCGGCGGCGCCTATGTGCCCGAGGCGCTCACGGCGGCCCTGGTGGAGCTCGACGCCGAGTTCACCCGCGCGCTGGCCGACCCCGAGTTCACCGAGCGCCTGGCCGGTCTGCACGCGACCTACACGGGTCGCCCCAGCCCCCTCACCGAGGCCACGCGCCTCTCCGAGCACGTGGGCGGCGCGCGCATCTTCCTGAAGCGCGAGGACCTCAACCACACCGGCTCGCACAAGATCAACAACGTCCTGGGACAGGTGCTGCTGGCCGAGCGCATGGGCAAGCGTCGCGTCATCGCGGAGACCGGGGCCGGTCAGCACGGCGTGGCCACCGCCACTGCGGCGGCCCTCATGGGCATGGAGTGCACCGTCTACATGGGTGCGGTCGACACGCGCCGCCAGGCCCTCAACGTGGCCCGCATGCAGCTGCTGGGCGCCGAGGTGGTGGCCGTGGAGCACGGGTCGGCCACGCTCAAGGACGCGATCAACGAGGCCATGCGCGACTGGGTGGCCAGCGTCGAGGACACCCACTACGTGCTGGGGACGGTCACCGGCCCCCACCCCTTCCCCTCGATGGTGCGCCGCTTCCACGAGGTGATCGGCAGCGAGGCGCGTGAGCAGGTGCTCGCCGCCACCGGCCGGCTGCCCGACGTGGCCGTCGCCTGCGTGGGTGGCGGGTCCAACGCCATCGGCCTGTTCTCGGGTTTCCTGGACGACCCGTCGGTGGAGCTCGTCGGATGTGAGGCCGGAGGAGAGGGCGTGGAGTCCGGGCGTCACGCCGCCCGCTTCGCCTCCGGGCGCCCCGGGGTGCTGCACGGCGCAGCCACCTACGTGCTGCAGGACGAGGGCGGTCAGACGCTGGAGACGCACTCGGTCAGTGCGGGCCTGGACTACCCCAGCGTCGGCCCCGAGCACAGCCACCTGCACACCACCGGCCGGGCCCGCTACGTGCCGGTCACGGACAGCGAGGCCATGGACGCCTTCCGTTTGCTGTGCCGCACCGAGGGGATCATTCCCGCCATCGAGTCCGCCCACGCGGTGGCGGGTGCGCTCACCGAGGCGCGCCGCCTGGGCACGGACGGCCTGGTGCTGGTGAACCTGTCCGGCAGGGGCGACAAGGACGTGGACACCGCTGCGCGCTGGTTCGGTCTGGTGGACGAGCAGGGGCGGGCGCAGCCCACCGGCGACGAGGACACCGACGACAGCACGGCCCAGGGAGTCGAGTCATGAGCAACGCACTGGAGTCCCGCTTCGCGCAGGTGGCCGCCGAGGGCCGCTCGGCCCTGGTCGTCTACCTGCCGGTCGGCTTCCCGGACGTCGAGACCTCCCGCTCGGCGATGGTGGAGGCGGTGCGCGCCGGTGCGGACGTCATCGAGATCGGCATCCCCTACACCGACCCGGTGATGGACGGCCCGGTCATCCAGAACGCCGCCGACCGCGCCCTCGAGCAGGGCGCGGGAGTGGCAGACGCCTTCGAGTGCGCCCGGGCCGTGGCGGCAGCCGGCGGCGTGCCGGTGGTGATGAGCTACTGGAACCCCCTGCTCGCCCACGGCGTCGAGGCGCTGGCCGCCGACCTGGCCGGCGCCGGCGCGGCGGGTGTGATCCTGCCCGACCTGCCCCCGGAGGCCGCCGGCTCCTGGCACGCCGCCGCCCGCGACCACGACCTGTGCACCGTCCACCTGGTGGCCCCCAGCACCACGCCCGAGCGCACCGCGGTGATCACCGCCGCCTCCAGCGGGTTCGTCTACGCCGCCAGCACGATGGGGGTGACCGGCGCCCGGACGTCGGTCTCCGACGTGGCCGCCGAGGTGGTCGCCCGGGTGCGTGCCACGACGGACCTCCCCGTGGGCCTGGGGTTGGGCGTGTCCTCAGGCGAGCAGGCCCGCCAGGTGGCAGCCTTCGCCGATGGGGTGATCGTCGGCTCGGCCGTCGTGACCGCCCTGGCCCGGGACACCGGGGTCGATCTCGGCAGTGCAGCCCCCGCGGACCCTGCTGCCCCCGCAGCCCCCGAGACCGTGGAACCATCGGCTCCCAGCGGAAAGTCAGGTTCCACGCCTACTTTCCCGCGCATGACGGCACTGGTGCAGGACATCGCCCGCGCCCTCGACCACTGATCAGGAGAGAACCATGCCCGTGGACAACAGCCCGCGCCCCAGCGGCGCCCACCGCCCCTCCGGTGCCCCCGGTGGCGGAGGTGGCGTGAGCAAGGCGCTCATCGCCCTCATCGCCGCCCTGGTCGTCGGTGCCCTGGTGGTGCTGGGCATCTGGCTCTTCGGCCAGGGTGACGAGGACGAGCCCACCGACGACACCTCCAACTCCTCCTCCGAGGCCGGTGGCGACGAGTCCGAGGGTGACGACACCGGTGGCGAGCACATGGCGGTGCCGAACGGCATGGAGGCCGAGCCGGCGGGCGTCGTGACCGGCAAGGCCGGTGGCCCGGAGCTGATCGTCTTCGAGGACTTCCAGTGCCCGCACTGCAAGACCTTCGAGGAGATGCTGGGCGACGACATCAAGCAGCGTGCCCAGGACGGCAAGATCCAGGCCACCTACTTCCCGATGACCTTCATGGACCGCGACATGGTGGACCACTCCGAGCGTGCGACCAGCGCGGCCTTCTGTGCGGCCGACCAGGACAAGTACGTGGAGTTCAAGGACCAGGTCTTCGCCAACCAGAAGGAGGACGGCTCCGGGTGGAGCGATGACGACCTGAAGGGCTACGGCAAGGAGATCGGTCTGGAGGGTGACGCCCTGTCCACCTTCGAGCAGTGTGTCCAGGACGGCACCTACCGCGAGTACGCCAAGGCGACCAACGCCGCTGCCAACGAGATGGGCGTGCAGTCCACGCCGACCATCTACCTCAACGGCCAGCGCATGGAGCTGAGCAACGAGGAGGCCTTCCTCGAGGAGCTCGACTCCGCCGGCGCCCCGAAGAAGGCCGACGCGAGCCCCAGCGCCTCGTGACCCTGCCCGCAGCGATCCCCAGCCCCACCCAGTCGGTGTGGTGGCTGGGGCCCCTCCCGGTCCGCGCCTACGCCCTGTGCATCCTCGCCGGCGTGGGCGTGGCCCTGTGGTTGACCATCCGTCGCTGGGAGCGACGCGGGGGCACCGCGGACGACGTCCTGGACATCGCGCTGTGGGCCCTGCCGCTGGGCCTGGTCGGCGGCCGGCTGTACCACGTCATCACGTCACCGGAGGCCTACTTCGGTGAGGGTGGTGACCCGGTGCGCGCCCTGTACATCTGGGAGGGGGGCCTGGGCATCTGGGGCGCGGTCGCCCTGGGTGCGGTGGGGGCCTGGCTCGCGTGCCGCAGCCGGGGGTGGTCGTTCGCCTCGTTCGCCGATGCGGTGGCCCCCGGGTTGCTGTTCGCGCAGGCCCTGGGCCGGCTTGGCAACTGGTTCAACAACGAGCTCTACGGCGGGCCGACGGACCTGCCCTGGGGGCTGACCATCCACGCGTGGAACCAGTCCGCGGGCCGCGCCCGCCTCGACGAGGCGGGTGACCCCATCGTGCTGGGCACCTTCCACCCCACCTTCCTCTACGAGGCGCTGTGGTGCGTCGCCGCCGGTCTGCTGATCCTGGCGCTGGACCGGTTGAAGGAGCTCGCCGCCGGCCAGGTGGCAGCGCTCTACCTGATGCTCTACACGCTGGGGCGCTTCTTCATCGAGATGATGCGGACCGACGAGGCCAACACCTTCCTGGGCCAGCGGATCAACGTGTGGGTCTCGCTGGTGGTCTTCCTCCTCGGCGCCTTCCTATACTGGCGGGCGAGGCGCAAGGGCGCGCCGAGTCACCGCACGGAGGTGGCCGAACCGGTGGGGTCGACGCCCCGCTGACCGGCTGCTCCCGCGACCTGCGCTCCGTGCCCGGTCCACGAAAGGCACCCACCATGCGTCGCGCCAAGATCGTCTGCACCCTCGGCCCCGCCACCACCGACGACGCCGTCCTGCGGCAGCTCGTGGAGGCGGGCATGGACGTCGCCCGGCTCAACATGTCCCACGGCACGCAGGCCGACAAGGAGGGGCTGGTCAGCACGCTGCGCAGTCTGGACGCCAACAGCGACCACGCCATCGCGGTGCTGGTGGACCTGCAGGGACCCAAGATCCGCACCGGAACCTTCGCCGAGGGCCCGGTGGAGCTGGTGGAGGGGGCCACCTTCACCATCACCACCCGGGAGGTCCCCGGCTCGGTGGACGAGGTGGGCACCACCTACCCCGGTCTGGCCGGTGACGTCAGCGAAGGTGACCGCCTGCTGCTCAACGACGGCAACATCGAGCTGCGCGCCACCGAGGTCACCGAGACCGACGTGGTGACCACGGTGGTGGTGGGCGGCGAGCTGAGCGACCACAAGGGCATCAACCTGCCCGGCGTGGCCGTGAGCGTGCCCGCGCTGAGCGACAAGGACGCCGACGACCTGCGCTGGGCGATGACCCAGGAGGTCGACGCCATCGCCCTGTCCTTCGTCCGCACCGCCCAGGACGTCGAGTCCGTGCACGCGGTGATGGACGAGTTCGGACGCCGCATCCCGGTGATCGCCAAGATCGAGAAGCCGCAGGCGCTAGAGAACCTCGAGGAGATCGTCGAGGCCTTCGACGGCATCATGGTGGCCCGCGGCGACCTGGGGGTGGAGATGCCGCTGGAGGACGTCCCCGTGGCCCAGAAGACGATGGTGGAGCTCGCCCGCCGGCGTGCCAAGCCCGTCATCGTGGCCACCCAGGTCCTGGAGTCGATGATCTCCAACCCGCGCCCCACCCGCGCCGAGGCCTCCGACTGCGCCAACGCGGTGCTCGACGGCGCCGATGCGGTGATGCTCTCGGGGGAGACCTCCATCGGCGAGTACCCGGTGGAGTGCGTGGAGGTGATGACCCGCATCATCACCTCCACCGAGGAGCTCGCGCTGCACCGCATGCGGCGCCTGACCGACATCCCGCAGACCGTCACCGGGGCGGTCACCCGGGCGGCGGTGGAGGTGGGGCACGAGATCGGGGCCGCGGCGTACGTCGCCTTCACGACCACGGGCTCCTCCGCCCGGCGTCTGGCTCGCACCCGCGCGGCGGAGCCGCTGCTGGCCTTCACCCCTGATCCGGCCGTCCGCCGTCAGCTGGCGCTCACCTGGGGCATCCAGACGGTGCTGGTGCCGCAGGTCGACGGCATCGAGGAGATGTTCCGGCAGGTGGACCACGCGCTGGCGGCCGACGACCGCTTTGCGGACGGCGACCGGGTCGTGGTGGTGGCAGGGACCCCCATCGGGGTGCCGGGGAGTGTCAACACGATGCGGGTGCACGCCCTGAGCAAGGACTGAAGCCCCACCGGTATGCTGGCCCGCGCTGCTCGCCGGGGTGGTGGAATGGCAGACACGGAGCACTCAAAATGCTCTGCCCGCAAGGGCGTGCGGGTTCGAGTCCCGCTCCCGGCACCAAGGCCCCACGGGGCACCCACCGAGGATTGGACAGGGCCCGATGCGGATCGTGGTGGCGGAGGACGAGGCGGTCATCCGGCTGGACCTGGTGGAGATCCTCACCGAGCTGGGCCACGAGGTGGTGGCGCAGGTGGGGGACGGTCGGGCCGCCGTGGAGGCCGCCCGTGAGCACCGTCCCGAGCTGGTGGTCATGGACGTGAAGATGCCCGTGCTGGACGGCATCACCGCCGCCGAGGAGCTGGGGAGGGACTCCGTCTGCCCGGTAGTGCTCCTCACCGCCTTCTCCGATGCGGACCTCGTCTCGCGGGCCGCGGAGGCCGGGGTGCTCGCCTACGTCACCAAGCCCTTCGGCCCCAGCGACCTCGCGCCCGCCCTGGCCGTGGCCCGGGCGCGCTTCGAGCAGGTTGCCGCCCTGGAGTCCGAGGTGGCCGACCTCACCGAGCGGTTCGAGGCACGCAAGGACGTGGACCGCGCCAAGGGCCTGCTGCAGAAGCAGCTGGGCATCGACGAGACGCAGGCCTTCCGGTGGCTGCAGAAGACGGCCATGGACCGGCGGTTGTCGATGCGGGAGGTGGCGCGCGCCGTCATCGAGCAGATGGGCGCGGCCTCGGGCTGAGGCCCGTCAGGCCCGGGGGTTGTTCAGCAGCGAGCAGGTGAGCCGCGAGCTGCAGACGCGCTTGCCCGCATCGTCGGTGATGATGATCTCGTAGGTGGCCGTCGTGCGGCCACGGTGCACCGGGGTGGCCACGGCGTGCACGGAACCCTCACGCACCGCCCGGTGGTGCGTCGCGTTGATGTCCACGCCCACCGCGGCCCGGTCTGGACCGGCGTGCAGGGCCGCCGCGATGGAGCCCACCGTCTCGGCCAGCACCACGCTCGCCCCACCGTGGAGCAGGCCGTAGGGCTGGGTGTTCCCCTCCACCGGCATCGTGGCCGCCACCCGGTCGACGGTGGCCTCGGTGACCTCGATCCCCATCCGTACCGACAGGGCCCCCGGCCCTGCGGAGAACACGCGGGCCATCTCCTGGTCGGCCGCGTCTGCCGCGGTCTGCTCCCCCTGGGGGTGGGGCTCACGGGGGCAGGGGGTGGGCTCGCTCACGGTTGCTCCTTCGTCGGCTGTCGGTGTCGAGGCTTAGGCTGCCATGCGTGACTCGCCTGCTGCTGCTCGACGGACACTCGCTCGCCTACCGCGCCTTCTTCGCCCTGCCCGCGGAGAACTTCTCCACGGCCACCGGCCAGCACACGAACGCGGTGTACGGGTTCACCTCCATGCTCATCAATGTGCTGCGCGACGAGCAACCCACCCACGTGGCGGTGGCCTTCGACCTGTCGCGGCAGACCTTCCGCACGGAGGAGTACGCCGAGTACAAGGCCGGGCGGGCCAAGACCCCGGACGAGTTCGCCGGGCAGATCTCGCTGGTGCAGGAGGTGCTCGACGCGATGGGGATCGCTCACGTGAGCAAGGAGGGCTTCGAGGCCGATGACGTCATCGCCACCCTCACCACGACCGGCCGCCGCGAGGGCATGGAGGTGTTGATCTGCTCGGGTGACCGGGACGCGCTGCAGCTGGTGGACGAGCAGGTGACTGTGCTCTACCCGCGCAAGGGCGTCTCCGACCTGGCACGGATGACGCCCGATGCGGTCCAGGAGAAGTACGGCGTGCGGCCCGAGCGCTACTCGGACCTCGCGGCCCTGGTGGGGGAGAGCGCCGACAACCTGCCCGGTGTGCCCGGGGTGGGTCCCAAGACGGCCGCCAAGTGGCTGGGGCTGTACGGAGACCTGGGCGGGGTGGTGGACCACGCCGACGCCATCAAGGGCAAGGCGGGGCAGAGCTTCCGCGACCACCTCGACCAGGTGCTGCGCAACCGCCGGCTCAACCAGCTGGTCACCGACGTGGAGCTGCCGCTGACGGTGCAGGATGCGGGCTGGGAGACCTTCGACCGCGAGAAGGTGCACGAGGTCTTCGACGCCCTGGAGTTCAGGGTGCTGCGCGACCGCATGTTCGAGTACCTGGGCACCGAGGGAGCCGAGACCACCGAGTCGCTCGAGGTCGACGCCGAGGCCATTCCTGCCGGCGGTCTGGCCGGCTGGCTCGCCGACCGCCGCGACCAGGTGCTGGGACTGGAGGCCGTGTTCCCTGCGCCGACCTCGGTGGCCGGCCGCCACCGCACCGAGCCCACCGGCATCGCGCTGGCCGGAGAGGGCGCCACGGGCTGGTTCGAGCTGGCGGGGCGCACGCCGCAGGACGAGGCCGCGTTGGCCGAGCTGCTGGCGCAGGGTGTCGACCGCCTGGTGGTGCACGACGTGAAGCGCCTCATGCACGGCCTGGGGGTCCTCGGCTTGAGGCTCGACGCGGTGTCCGTGGACACGGCCCTGGCGGCCTACCTGGTGCGCCCGGACCAGCGCTCCTACGACCTGGCGGACCTGTGCCTGCGCCACCTGCAGCGGGAGCTGCCCACGGCGGAGGACGCCGATGCACCGGCGGCCCTCTTCGACGCCAGCGAGGTGGAGGGCGCCATCGACGGCCTGACCACGGCGGCCCGCAACGCAGCCCTGCGTGCGGTGGCCGTGCGCGAGCTGGCGCCGGTCCTGGCCGAGGACGTGGACGGCATCGAGGCGTCGGGGCTGGCCCGGGACCTGGAGCTGCCGTTGGCACGCCGGTTGGTGACCATGGAGGCGCGCGGCATCGCGGTGGACTCCGAGCGCCTCGCGGCCCTGGAGGGCGAGTTCGCCGACCAGGTGGCCCAGGCGGCGGCGGACGCCCACGCGGCCATCGAGGACGACACGGTGAACCTCGGCTCGCCCAAGCAGCTGCAGGAGGTGCTCTTCGAGCGCCTGGGGCTGCCCAAGACCAAGAAGACCAAGACTGGGTACACCACGGACGCCGACGCCCTGGTGTGGCTGGGTGCCCAGGCCGAGGAGGGCTCGGTCGCCGAGCGCTTCATGGCCGCCCTGCTGCGCCACCGTGACGTCACCCGGCTGCGCTCCACCGTGCAGGGACTGCAGAGGGCCGTGGACGACGACGGCCGCATCCACACGACCTACCAGCAGACCATCGCGGCCACGGGGCGTCTGAGCAGCGTGGACCCCAACCTGCAGAACATCCCCATCCGCACCGAGGCGGGCCGCCGCATCCGCGAGGCGTTCGTCGTGGGGCAGGGCTACGACCACCTCATGAGCGCCGACTACAGCCAGATCGAGATGCGGATCATGGCCCACCTCTCGGGCGACGAGGGCCTCATCGAGGCCTTCCGGGCGGGGGAGGACCTCCACAACTACGTGGGGTCCAAGGTCTTCCAGGTGGAGCCCGGGGAGGTCACGGCCGAGATGCGGGCCAAGGTCAAGGCGATGTCCTACGGCCTGGCCTACGGGCTGTCCTCCTTCGGCCTGTCCAAGCAGCTGGGCATCACCCCGGCGGAGGCCTCGGCCCTCATGGACGAGTACTTCGCTCGCTTCGGCGGCGTGCGGGACTACCTGCGGGCGGTCGTGGACGAGGCACGCAAGGTCGGTCACACCGAGACGATGCTGGGGCGTCGCCGTCCGCTGCCGGACCTCAGCAGCACCAATCGCCAGCGCCGGGAGATGGCCGAGCGGATGGCGCTGAACGCCCCCATCCAGGGGTCCGCAGCGGACGTCATGAAGCTCGCCATGCTCAAGGTGGAGGACGCCCTGGACGCCCAGGGGCTGCGCAGCCGGGTGCTGCTGCAGGTGCACGACGAACTGGTCCTGGAGGTCGCCGCCGGCGAGGGCGAGGCCGTGGAGGCACTGGTCCGCGAGGCCATGGGCAGCGCGCTGGACCTGGACGTGCCGCTGGACGTGAGCATCGGCACCGGACGCTCCTGGCACGACGCCGCCCACTGAGCCCCGTCCGGCAGGGAGCCCCGGCACGCGACCGGGCCCGCAGGAGGTGCTCCTGCGGGCCCGGTCGTGGTGGGTGCGGTGCGGCTCAGAAGAGGCCGACCACGTTCCCCTCGGCGTCGATGTCGATGCGCTCGGCGCCCGGGTGCTTGGAGAGCCCCGGCATGGTCATGATCGAGCCGGCCAGCGCGTACACGTACCCGGCACCGGCCGCCAGGCGCACCTCGCGGATGGGCAGGGTCCACCCGGTGGGGGCGCCCTTGAGGTTCGGGTCATGGCTCAGCGACATCTGGGTCTTGGCGATGAGCACCGGCAGGTCGCCGTAGCCCTGCTCGGTGTACTGCGCCAGGGCCTTGCGGGCTGCGGGCTCGAAGCTCACCCCATCGGCGCCGTAGACACCGGTGGCGATCTTCTCGATCTTGGTGTCCAGCGGGTCGGTGAGTTCGTAGGTGGGGGTGAAGGAGGTCTCCTCCTCGCACGCCTCGGCCACCACGCGGGCGAGCTCCCGCGCGCCCTCGCCGCCCTCGGCCACGTGGGTGGAGACCGCCACGCGGGCGCCCTCCTCCTCGGCGATGCGGCGGATCACGTCGTGCTCGCTGGGGTGGTCGGTGGGGAAGGCGTTGATGGCCACCACCGGCTGCACGCCGAACGAACGGATGATGGACAGGTGCTTGCGCAGGTTGGGGGCGCCGGCCTCCACGTCCTGCGGCCCCTCGGCCAGCATCTCCGGCGGCAGCTCCTTGCCCAGCTTCACCTGGAAACGGTCCGAGTGGGCCTTCAGGGCGCGGACCGTGACCACCACGACGGCGGCGTCGGGGGTGAGCCCGGCGGCGCGGCACTTCACGTTGAAGAAGCGCTCGGCGCCCATGTCGGCCGCGAATCCGGCCTCGGTCACCAGGAAGTCACCGGTGCGCGAGCCGATGCGGTCGGCCACCACCGAAGAGTTGCCGGTGGCGATGTTGCCGAAGGGGCCGGTGTGGATGAGGGCGGGGGTGCCCTCCAGGGTCTGCAGCAGGTTGGGCTTCAGCGCGTCCCGCAGCAGCACGGCCATCGCACCGGCGGCCTTGAGGTCCTCGGCGGTCACCGGCTCACCGGCCTTGGTCCAGCCCACCACGATGCGGCCCAGCCGCTCGCGCAGGTCGGCCAGCGAGGTGGCCAGGGCGAGGATCACCATCACCTCGCTGGCGGCGGTGATGTCGAACCCGGACTGGCGGGTCACGCCGTCCATGGGGCCGCCGTTGCCCTCGATGATGGCGCGCAGCGCACGGTCGTTGATGTCCAGCACCCGGCGCCACTCGACCTTGTGGATGCCCAGCTCGTTGCCGTGGTGGAGGTGGTTGGAGACCATGGCGGCCAGGAGGTCGTGGGCGGCGGTCACCGCGTGGAAGTCGCCGGTCAGGTGGAGGTTGAGCACCTCCATCGGCACCACCTGCGAGTAGCCACCGCCGGCGGCGCCACCCTTGATGCCGAAGACGGGGCCCAGCGAGGGCTGGCGCAGCGCCAGCACGGGGGAGTGGCCCTCCTTGGCCAGCCCCTGGGCGAGGCCCACCGCGGTGGTCGTCTTGCCCTCACCGAAGGGAGTGGGCGTCACGGCCGTGACCACCACGTACTTGGCCTGCGGACGGTCCGCCAAGCGGTCGATGGCGGCGAGGTCCACCTTGGCCACGTGGTGGCCGTAG
This sequence comes from Kytococcus sedentarius, assembly GCF_041937525.1. Taxonomy (GTDB): domain Bacteria; phylum Actinomycetota; class Actinomycetes; order Actinomycetales; family Dermatophilaceae; genus Kytococcus; species Kytococcus sedentarius_A. The sequence continues at coordinate 880,135 of NZ_CP169391.1, read as the reverse complement.
GGCTCCAGCTGGTCGGTGTCGAGGCCCATGTCCTGCGCCACCTCGAGGGGGCTGCGGAGCTGGGCGTCACGGGCGATCTCGATGTCTGAGGGCAGAGGCGTCATGCCGCCATCCTGCCCCACGGTCCGGTTTGGGTGCCACGGGTCGCACAGGTAGGATTGCGGGGCGCGTCCCGTGTGCGGGTCGCGTGGTACCTGTCCATCCGGGCCCTCGGGCACGATCGGCGGGCCGCTGTCGTGGGATCTCCACGGCATCTCCACGGCCCGGACCACCGCTCGCGAGGGTCCCATCCCAACTGTCCACATCGGAGTTCCTACTACATGACTTCCACCCCCACTGCTGCTCCTGTCGCTGACTTCGCGTCGCAGGAGGAGCTGCTCGCCGCCATCGACGAGACGATGAAGAACTTCGACGATGGCGACATCGTCGAGGGCCAGATCGTCAAGGTCGACCGCGACGAGGTGCTGCTCGACATCGGCTACAAGACCGAGGGCGTCATCCCGTCCCGTGAGCTGTCGATCAAGCACGACATCGACCCCGACGAGGTCGTCGTCGTCGGTGACACCGTCGAGGCCCTGGTCCTCCAGAAGGAGGACAAGGAGGGTCGTCTGATCCTGTCCAAGAAGCGCGCCCAGTACGAGCGCGCCTGGGGCACGATCGAGCAGATCAAGGAGGACGACGGCGTCGTCACCGGTTCGGTCATCGAGGTCGTCAAGGGTGGCCTCATCGTCGACATCGGCCTGCGTGGCTTCCTCCCCGCCTCCCTGGTGGAGATGCGCCGCGTGCGCGACCTCCAGCCCTACGTGGGCCAGGAGATCGAGGCCAAGATCATCGAGCTCGACAAGAACCGCAACAACGTCGTGCTCTCCCGCCGCGCCTGGCTGGAGCAGACCCAGTCCGAGGTCCGCACCTCCTTCCTCAAGGAGCTGCAGCGCGGTCAGGTCCGCCCCGGTGTGGTGTCCTCCATCGTCAACTTCGGTGCCTTCGTGGACCTGGGTGGCGTCGACGGCCTGGTGCACGTCTCCGAGCTGTCCTGGAAGCACATCGACCACCCGGGTGAGGTCGTCGAGGTGGGCCAGGAGGTCACCGTCGAGGTGCTGGACGTCGACATGGACCGCGAGCGCGTCTCCCTGTCGCTGAAGGCGACCCAGGAGGACCCGTGGCAGCTGTTCGCCCGCACCCACGCCATCGGCCAGATCGTGCCGGGCAAGGTCACCAAGCTGGTGCCCTTCGGTGCGTTCGTGCGCGTCGAGGACGGCATCGAGGGCCTGGTGCACATCTCCGAGCTGGCCGAGCGTCACGTGGAGCTGCCGGAGCAGGCCGTGCAGGTGGGCCAGGAGGTCTTCGTCCGCGTCATCGACATCGACCTGGAGCGTCGCCGCATCAGCCTCTCGCTGAAGCAGGCCAACCAGGTGGGCACGGACATCGAGGACTTCGACCCGACCCTCTACGGCATGGCCGCCGAGTACGACGAGCAGGGGAACTACAAGTACCCCGAGGGCTTCGACCCGGAGACCAACGAGTGGCTCGAGGGCTACGACACGCAGCGTGAGGCCTGGGAGAAGGAGTACGCCGAGGCGCACGCCCGCTGGGAGGCCCACCGCGCGCAGATCGAGAAGGCCGCGCAGGAGGACGCCGAGGCCGCCTCGGCCCCGGCTGCGTCGACCTCCTACTCCTCGGGCGGCCCGTCCGAGGACACCACGGCCGACACCGGCATGGGTGAGGGCACCCTGGCCTCCGACGAGGCCCTGGCCGCCCTGCGCGAGAAGCTCACCGGCAACTGAGGTCCGGCGCCCCGGCGCCACCCCGGTCCGTCACAGGCCCCCGTCCCGCATCCGCGGGGCGGGGGCCTGGGTCGTCTCCGGGGGAGGTTGGGCTCCGACGGGCTGGGCCGGCCGTCCTACGCTGGGCGCATGACACGCATCGCACTGACCGGTGGCATCGCCGCCGGCAAGTCCACCGTCGCCCGACGTCTGACCGAGCTGGGGGCCACCGTCATCGACGCCGACCTGCTGAGCCGGGAGGTCGTTGCTCCGGGGACCGCGGGTCTGGCCGCTGTGCGCGAGCGCTTCGGTGAGCGGGTGATCGGGGCCGATGGGGCACTCGACCGCCCCACGCTGGGCGAGATCGTCTTCTCCGATGCGGGAGCGCGCCGTGATCTGGAGGGCATCATCCACCCGCGCGTGCGGCAGCGGGCCGCCGAGCTGGCCGCTGCGGCCCCCGCCGACTCCCCGGTGGTGCAGGACATCCCGTTGCTGGTCGAGACCGGTCAGGCGGAGGACTTCGACCTCGTGCTCGTGGTGCAGGCACCCCGGGAGCAGCGGGTGGAGCGGATGGTCACCGACCGGGGGATGACGGCCGAGGAAGCCGCCTCCCGCATCGAGGCGCAGGCCACCGACGACGAGCGGGCCGCGGCGGCGGACGTGCTCCTGGACAACTCCGGAACCGTCACCGAGCTGCTGGCCCAGGTGGACCGGGCGTGGCACGAACAGGTGCTTCCCCGCATCGAGGACTGAAGGGGCGCGCGCCCCGGTGATCAGGGAACGCTGGGCGCCGGGCACGACGAAGGGGCCGCCTCCCGATGTGGGAGGCGGCCCCTTGGCGCACCCGGCGGTGGTCAGGCGCGGCTGGCACCCTCACCGTCGCCGGCCGGGGGAGTGCGGCGCGGTCCACTGCGCCCCACGAACGAGGCCTCGGTGCGCGGCCGGGCCTCACCGGTGGCGAGGGTCTCCACCGTGGCGTTCACCGACTCCCGCAGCATCTCCTCGCGCATCATCTGGTGCTCCAGTCGACGCTCGCGGTGGTGCTCGGCGGACAGTGCCCGCGTGACCGACCACGCGATGGCACCCAACAGGAAGATGACCGGCAGCGCACTCAGGATGGAGAGCGTCTGGAGGGCCGTCAGGGCATCGGCGGGGACCGCCGTGGCGATGATGAGGATCGCGGCGATGGCGCCCGTGGACACCGACCAGAACACGCGGCTGAGGACCGGCGGGTTGGCCGAGCCGCCCGTGGCCAGCATGTCCATGACGAAGGAACCGGAGTCCGAGGAGGTCACGAAGAAGATGACCACCATCAGCAGCGCGACGCCGGCCAGGAAGGCCCCGCCCGGCAGCGCCTCGAGCATCTGGAACAGCGCGGTGTTGGTGTTCACCGCGCCCTCTGCGTCGATGAGTCCGCCTGAGCCGACGATCTCGCGGAACAGGGCCGTTCCGCCCATCACCGAGAACCAGAGGAAGCTCAGCAGGACCGGCACCAGCATGACACCGGCCATGAACTCGGCGACGGTGCGTCCGCGGGAGATACGGGCGATGAAGATGCCGACGAAGGGCGACCAGCTGATCCACCAGCCCCAGTAGAAGAGCGTCCAGCCACCGAGCCACTCGGTGGCGTCAGGCCCCTGGAAGGGCATCGTCAGGGCGGACAGGTGGAAGAAGTCGGTGAGGTACTGCCCCATCGAGAAGACGAAGTCGCGCATGATGAAGAGCGTCGGGCCCAGGAAGAGGACGCAGAAGAGCAGCACGACCGCCAGACCGAGGTTGATGTTGCTCAGCCAGCGGATGCCCTTGCCGACACCCGAGGCCACGGAGATGGTGGCCAGGGCGGTCACGATCGCGATGATCGAGACCTGCAGGACCTTGCTCTCCGCGTCGTCCACCATGCCGAGGTGCTCCATGCCGGCGGCGATCTGGGAGACACCCAGGCCGAGCGACGTGGCCACACCGAAGAGGGTGCCCACGATGGCGACGACGTCGATGAGGTCGCCCCACCCACCGGTGACCTTGTTGCCCAGCAACGGCTCCAGGGCATAGCGGACGGAGACCGGCCGGTTGCGGCGGTGGATGGCGTAGGCGACGCCCAGGCCCATCACCGCGTAGACGGCCCAGGGGTGCAGGCCCCAGTGCAGGAAGGTGGTGGTCATGGCCTGGCGAGCGGCTTCTGACGTCTCCGGGGTGACCGCGTCGGCACCCAGGTCGGGGGCGGCGACCTCGGGTCGCGGGCTGGCGAAGTGGGTCAGGGGCTCGGCGACACCGTAGAACATCAGGCCGATGCCCATGCCGGCGCTGAACAGCATGGCGAACCAGGAGATGAGCCCGAACTCCGGCTCCTCGTCGTCGGGGCCGAGAGTCGTCGACCCCAGGCGGGAGAACCCGACCCACACGGCGAAGCCGACCAGCGCGGTGGCCGCCAGGATGTAGAACCAGCCGAAGGACTCGACCACCCACGTGTTCACGTCCCCGATGCGGTCGGCGACGGCCTGGGGGAACAGGGCGGTGAGGGCCACGAAGCCGATGGCCACGAGGGCGGCGGGCCAGAACACCGTCTTGCGCATGCGGCCGTCCGGCTCGCGGATGTCGGTGGCGGTCCGGATGTGTTCGCGGCGGCGTTGGGTCTCGGCGGACACGCCGGGGGGAGCGTTCACGAGATCGTCCTCTCGAAGGTCTGGTGGGTGCAGCGGCCGGGTGCGTGCGACAGCGGGCAGCGCCGAGTCCCCCGGCCCAACACTGCAGGGAAACACACGGTGATGGATACTTCAAGTTCCGGAAACATGACGTGACGCAGGCCACCGTCGCCGGGAGGTTGTCGGTGCCGGCGGATAGCGTTCAGGTATGCGCCCCGTCACCGACCTCCAACGCAGCGTCGCCCCCTTCGAGGTGGTCTCCGAGTACCAGCCCGCCGGTGACCAGCCGGCTGCCATCGCCGAGCTGACGCGCCGCATCGAACAGGGGGAGAAGGACGTCGTGCTCCTGGGCGCCACGGGTACCGGCAAGTCGGCCACCACGGCGTGGATGATCGAGAAGCTGCAGCGCCCCACCCTGGTGATGGCCCCCAACAAGACGCTGGCGGCGCAGCTGGCCAACGAGTTCCGCGAGCTGCTGCCCAACAACGCCGTCGAGTACTTCGTCTCGTACTACGACTACTACCAGCCCGAGGCCTACGTCCCGCAGTCGGACACCTACATCGAGAAGGACTCCTCCATCAACGAGGAGGTGGAGCGGCTGCGCCACAGCGCCACCAACTCGCTGCTCACGCGGCGCGACGTGGTGGTGGTGGCCTCGGTCTCGTGCATCTACGGCCTGGGCACGCCGCAGGAGTACGTGGACCGCATGGTGCGCCTGCACGTGGGGCAGGAGATGGACCGTGAGGAGCTGCTGCGCAAGTTCGTCACCATGCAGTACACCCGCAACGACATGGCCTTCCAGCGGGGCACCTTCCGGGTGCGGGGCGACACCGTGGAGATCATCCCCATGTACGAGGAGCTGGCCGTCCGCATCGAGTTCTTCGGTGACGAGATCGATGCGATCGCCACCCTCAACCCCCTCACCGGTGAGGTGGTGCGCGACGAGGAGGAGATGTACATCTTCCCCGCCACCCACTACGTCGCCGGGCCGGAGCGCATGGAACGTGCCATCTCCCGCATCGAGACCGAGCTCGAGCAGCAGCTGGAGCGCTTCGAGCAGCAGGGCAAGCTGCTGGAGGCCCAGCGGCTGCGCATGCGCACCACCTACGACATCGAGATGATGCGGGAGATGGGCTCGTGCAACGGCATCGAGAACTACTCCCTGCACATCGACGGGCGAGAGCCGGGGTCGGCGCCCAACTGTCTGCTGGACTACTTCCCCGAGGACTTCCTCCTGGTGCTCGACGAGTCGCACGTGACCGTGCCGCAGATCGGGGCCATGTTCGAGGGCGACATGTCGCGCAAGCGCACCCTGGTGGACCACGGCTTCCGGCTTCCCAGTGCCATGGACAACCGTCCCCTCAAGTGGGAGGAGTTCCTCGAGCGCATCGGGCAGACCGTCTACCTGTCCGCCACGCCGGGGGACTACGAGCTCGCCCGGGCCGACGGCTACGTGGAGCAGATCATCCGCCCCACGGGCCTGGTGGACCCCGAGATCGTGGTCAAGCCCACGCAGGGTCAGATCGACGACCTGCTGGCCGAGATCCGCGAACGTGCCGAGCGCGACGAGCGGGTGCTGGTCACCACGCTCACGAAGAAGATGGCCGAGGACCTCACCGACTACCTGCTGGAGCGGCAGGTGCGGGTGCGCTACCTGCACAGCGAGGTGGACACGCTGCGCCGCGTCGAGCTGCTCAAGGAGCTGCGGATGGGGGAGTACGACGTCCTGGTGGGCATCAACCTGCTCCGCGAGGGCCTCGACCTGCCCGAGGTGTCCCTGGTCAGCATCCTGGATGCGGACAAGCAGGGCTTCCTGCGGTCCAACCGGTCACTGATCCAGACCATCGGGCGAGCGGCCCGCAACGTCTCCGGTCAGGTCCACATGTACGCCGACGCGGTGACCGAGTCCATGCAGTACGCCATCGACGAGACGAACCGTCGCCGGGCAGTGCAGATCGCACACAACACGGAGCACGGCATCGACCCCACCCCGCTGCGCAAGAAGATCGGCGACATCACGGAGATGCTCGCCGAGATGCAGGGTCTGGCCAGCACCTGGGACGGCGTGAAGGACCCTGGCCGCCCCACCGGTCGACGGGGGAGCGGCGATGCCGTGGACGCCGACGTGGCGGCCGACCTGTCGGTGGCCACGGGGGACCGTCCCACCGACATGCCCAAGGCCGAGCTGGCCCAGCTCATCCAGCAGCTCTCCGACCAGATGCACACCGCCGCCAGCCAGCTGCAGTTCGAGCTGGCCGGCCGGCTGCGTGACGAGATCGCCGACCTGCGCAAGGAGCTGCGCCAGATGGAGCGTGCCGGACAGTGACCCGCGCGACACCCCTGGCCAGCCGCTGATCACCACCCGCTGCCTGCGCACCCCCTAGAATGTGCCCGACGGAGGGGAGTATCCCCGCGTGAGCTCTCGTCATCACGAAGTTCGCCCCGGGCCCCACAGGGGACGGCGGGGCCACCTTCCGGGAGTTCGGCCCACCTGAGGTGGGAGAGACCTCCGGACACTGACCACGAGCCACTGCGGTGGCAGCAACGGAAGGTTCCCCCTCCATGACAGTGCCCATGTGGGTATGGATCGTCAGCATCGCGGTGACGCTCATCGTCCTGTCCTTCGACGTGTGGTGGGCGATGCGCAACCCGCACGTCCCCTCCCGGAAGGAGACGACCGGCTTCCTGTCGGTCTACGTCAGCGCCGCCGTGCTCTTCGGCATCGGCGTCTGGTACTTCTCCGGTGCCCAGTACGGGACCGAGTTCTTCGCCGGCTGGCTGACCGAGTACTCCCTGAGCATCGACAACCTGTTCATCTTCCTCATCATCATGGCCAAGTTCGGGGTGCCGAGGAAGTACCAGCAGGACGCGCTGCTGTGGGGCATCATCATCGCCCTGGTGCTCCGCGCCATCTTCATCGCCGTGGGTGCCACGGCCATCAACGCCTTCTCCTGGATCTTCTACCTGTTCGGCGCCTTCCTCATCTACACGGCCATCAAGCTCTTCCTGGAGGCCATCAACGAGGACGATGACGACGAGTTCCAGGAGAACAAGTTCATCCAGTTCGTGAAGAAGCACTTCCCGGCGGTGGACGACTGGGAGGGCGGCACCAAGTTCGTGGTGAAGCGCAACGCGAAGAAGTTCATCACCCCCATGCTGCTCACGGTGCTGGCCCTGGGCTCCACCGACCTCCTCTTCGCCCTCGACTCCATTCCGGCCATCTTCGGTCTCACCCAGGAGCCCTACCTGGTGCTGATGGCCAACGTGTTCGCCCTGATGGGTCTGCGTCAGCTCTACTTCCTGCTGGGTGACCTGCTCAAGAAGCTGGTCTACCTGGGCGTCGGCCTCTCCGTGCTGCTGGCCTTCATCGGTGTGAAGCTGATCCTGCACGCCATGCACGAGAACGAGCTGCCCTTCATCAACGGTGGCGAGCACATCGACTGGGCCCCGGAGATCCCCATCACGGTCTCGCTGGGCGCCATCGTGGTCATCCTGGGTGTCACCACCGTGGCCAGCCTGTGGAAGACCCGCAAGGACAGCCGCAACCGCGCCTGACCCCCACGGTCGGCTCACGGCCCCCGTTCCCCTGTGTGGGGGAGCGGGGGCCGCGTCGTGTCAGGCCGATGCGGCGTCGGCGCCGGAGCGGCGCCGCGGACGGGACATGATCACCACGCTGGCCAGCACCACCAGCGCGACGCCGAGCACCTGCAAGGGCTCCATCCACTGTCCCAGCACCACCACTCCCGCGCCGGCAGCCGCCGCGGGCTCCAGGCTGAGCAGCACGCCGAAGACGCCGGGCGTCAGACGCCGCAGCGCCACCAGCTCCAGGCTGTAGGGGATGGCCGAGGAGGCCAGGGCCACCAGGAGGCCCACCCCCAGCAGCTGCGGCTCCAGGAGGCGTGAGCCTGCCGACCAGACGCCCAGCGGGGCGACCACCACGGCGCCCAGGAGCATCGCCAGCGCGATGCCGTCCAGACCGGCGAAGCGCTGGCCCACGCGCGCACTGGCCAGGATGTACCCGCACCAGCACGCTCCGGCCAGCGCCGCCAGCAGTGCCCCGAGGGGATCCACCGCCTCGCCCCCCGCGAGCAGGCGCCACCCACCGCTGACGAGCACCACCCCGGACGCGGCGGCGAGCACGGCCAGCAGGTCGCGGCCGCTGCGGGACAGGACCGCCGACATCAGCAGTGGCCCGGTGAACTCGATGGTCACCGCCACCCCGATGTCCAGTCGGGTGAGGGAGCCGTAGAAGAAGGCGTTCATCAGCGTCAGGGCGGCGGCGAAGACCACCACCGCGCGCCAGTCGCCCACGGTGCGACCGCGCCACCGCGGGCGGGTCACCAGGGCCAACAGCACGCCGGCGATCACCAGCCGCAGGGCCGTCGTGCCCAGCACCCCCAGGGAGGGCAGCAGTGTGGCTGCGAACGCTCCGCCCACCTGCACGCTCAGCACGGCCACGATCACCAGGGCCACCGGCCCGTACTCGGTGGTCCCGCGCGGACGCAGCGGGAGGATGGGGGTCGGCGTGCTCATGCCTGCGCGAGTGCCCGGGCGGCGAGCACGACGCCGATGTGGCTGAACGCCTGCGGGAAGTTCCCCATCATCCGGTCGTCCAGGGGGTCGTACTCCTCGGCGAGGAGGCCCACGTCGTTGGCCACCCCGACCAGCCGGTCCATGAGAGCGGCCGCCTCGTCCCGCCGGCCGGCGGAGGCCAGGGCGATCACCAGCCAGAGGTTGCAGATGAGGAAGGGATGCTCCTCGCCGTCCAGCCCGTCCACGCCGGTCTCCGTGCGGTAGCGCAGCACCAGCCCGTCCACCCCGAGGTCCTCCTGCACGGCGCGGATCGTGCCGAGCATGCGCGGGTCGTCCGCCGGCAGGAAGCCGACCATGGGGAGCATCAGCAGGGCCGCGTCCACCTCATCGGTCTCGTAGTGCTGGCGGAAGCTCTGGCGCTCCTCGCTCCACCCGCGCTCCTCGACCTCGGCGCGCACCTCGTCGCGCAGGCGACGCCAGGTCTCCACCGGACCGGACAGACCGTGCTCCTCCACGCCCTTGACGGCGGCGTCGAAGGCCGCCCACACCATCACCCGGGAGTGCGTGAAGTGCTGGCGCGGTCCCCGGATCTCCCACAGGCCGTTGTCGGGCTCCTGCCAGTGGTCTGCCAGGTGGTTCACGAGGGCGACCTGCAGCGCCCAGCTGGCGCTGCTCTCGTCCAGCCCGGCCCGGCGCGCCTGCTCGAGGCAGTACATGACCTCGCCCAGCACGTCGCTCTGCACCTGGTCGAAGGCCCCGTTGCCGATGCGGACAGGGGTGGAGCCGGCGTGTCCGGGCAGGTGCTCCAGCTCGTGCTCGGTGAGCCGCCGGCGTCCGTCGACGCCGTACATGATCTGCAGGTCCTCAGGGTCCCCCGCGACGGCTCGGAGCAACCAGGTGCGCCAGGCCTCCACCTCCTCGACCGCGTCGCAGGCGAGCAGGGCCTCCACCGTGAACGCGGCGTCCCGGAGCCAGGTGTAGCGGTAGTCCCAGTTGCGTTCGCCCCCCATCGTCTCGGGGAGGCTGGTGGTGGGCGCGGCCACGATGCCGCCGGTCTCGTCGTGGGTGAGCCCACGGAGGACCTGGACGGACCGGCGCACGGCCGGCGCCCACGCCCCCTCACGAGCCAGGGGCCCCAGGCAGCCCATCCAGCGCCGCGACTCCTGGACCGTCTCGCGCAGTGCGCGCTCGGCGTCGAAGGCTGCGGGGAGGTCCACCCATGCCGGCACCCAGGTGAGGCTGAAGCAGAGCTCGTCGCCCTCGGTCAGCTCGAGGACGTCGCGGTGGTGGGATCCCTCGGCCGTGGGCAGGCGGTCGCCGTGCAGCACCACCTTGTCCGGTCCGGCCACGGCCACCAGCACCTCCTGGCCGTCGGGGTCCTCGTCGCGACGCACCCAGGGGCGCACCCTCCCGTAGGCCATCCGGACCGTCCACGTGTGGTCGAGGGTCACTGTGCCGGCGGTGCACCTGACGACGCGGATGAGGTCCGCGCGCTCCCCGTGGAGCGGCATGAACTCGGTGACCTCGAGCGTGCCGGAGTGGCCCTGGTGGTCCACGGTGTGCTCGGTGCGCAGCACCAGGGAGTCGGTGAGGTACTCGCGCCGGGTGGCGGTGACGCCGCGGGGCCGCAGCATCCACTCACCGTGGTCCGGCGTGCCGAGCAGCGAGGTCATGATGGCCTCGGAGTCGAAACGCGGCAGGCAGAGCCAGTCGACCCTCCCGTCGCTGGTGACCAGGGCAGCCGTCCGTGCGTCGGAGAGCAGCGCGTGGTCGGCGATCGGGGCCTGGGTGCTGGGGGTGGACTGGTGCATGTCCACACCCTAGGTCTCCCGGTGACGGGGAATGCAGTGCGTGCCCAGGAGGTTGTCACCGGGCGTCCCTAGACTGGACGCGACCCTCTTCGAGCAGATGGTGAGGACCTCTTGGTGAGCACGCAGAAGGCAGCCACGCGCGACCGCATCGTGGTGCGTGGGGCCCGCGAGAACAACCTGAAGGACGTCTCGGTGGACTTCCCCCGCGACGCGTTGGTGGCGTTCACGGGGCTCTCGGGATCGGGCAAGTCCTCCCTGGCGTTCGACACCATCTTCGCCGAGGGGCAGCGCCGCTACATGGAGTCGCTGTCCTCGTACGCCCGCCAGTTCCTGGGCCAGATGGACAAGCCGCAGGTGGAGTTCATCGAGGGGCTCTCGCCGGCCGTGGCCATCGACCAGAAGTCCACCAGCCGGAACCCCCGGTCGACGGTGGGCACCATCACCGAGGTGCACGACTACCTGCGCCTGCTGTTCGCCCGCGCCGGCGTGCTGCACTGCCCGGTCTGCGGCGAGGTCGTCGCGCGCCAGACCACCCAGCAGATCGTGGACCAGCTGGCCGCCGTGCCCGAGGGGACCCGCTTCCAGGTGCTCGCCCCGTTGGTGCGGGGCCGCAAGGGGGAGCACGTCGAGCTGTTCTCCGAGCTCCAGACCAGCGGCTTCGCCCGCGCGCGCGTCGACGGTGAGACGGTGCAGCTGTCGGACCCGCCCAGGCTGGCCAAGACCTACAAGCACACCATCGAGGTGGTGGTCGACCGCCTGAAGGCCAAGCAGGTCGACGGTGCCCCCGACCGTCGCTTCGTGACCCGGCTGACCGACTCGGTGGAGACCGCCCTGCGGCTGGCCGAGGGCCGGTTGGTGGTGGACTACGTGGACGTCGAGGCAGAGGGCGACGAGAGCGGACTGCCCCCCGAGCGCGTGCTCTCGGAGCACCTCGCCTGCCCGAACGAGCACCCCATCGACATCGAGGAGATCGAGCCGCGCACGTTCTCCTTCAACGCGCCGTTCGGCGCCTGTCCCACCTGCCACGGCATCGGCACCGAGCTGGAGGTCGACCCGGACCTGCTGGTCCCCGACGAGGAGCTCAGCCTCAACGAGGGTGCGGTCACGCTGTGGGCGCAGGGGCGGAAGATGGCGGACTACCACCGGCGGGTGGTCGAGGCCCTGGCCCAGGAGCTGGCCTTCGACATGGACACCCCGTGGCGGGCACTTCCCCAGCGCGCCCGCCAGGCGGTGCTCCACGGTCACAAGCACAAGGTGCACGTGCGCTACCGCAACCGCTTCGGGCGGGAGCGTTCCTACTCCACCGGGTTCGAGGGCGCGGTCACCCAGGTGAAGCGGCTGCACGCGGACACCGAGTCCGACCAGATGCGGGAGCGCTACCAGCAGCTCATGCGCCAGATCCCCTGCCCGGACTGCCAGGGTGCGCGCCTGCGCCCGGAGGTGCTGGCGGTCCGCATCGACGGCATCAACATCGCGGAGCTCTCGCGGCTCTCGATCGCCGAGGCCGCACGCTTCCTGGACCAGATGGAGCTCACCGAGCAGCAGGCACGCATCGCCGCCCAGGTGCTGAAGGAGATCCAGGCGCGGCTGGGCTTCCTGCTCGACGTCGGGCTGGACTACCTGACGCTCGACCGCGCTGCCGGCTCGCTCTCGGGCGGCGAGGCACAGCGCATCCGGCTGGCGACCCAGATCGGAGCGGGGCTGGTGGGCGTCCTCTACGTCCTGGACGAGCCCTCCATCGGCCTGCACCAACGCGACAACCAGCGCCTCATCGACACCCTCACCCGCCTGCGGGACCTGGGGAACACCCTCGTGGTGGTGGAGCACGACGAGGACACCATCCGCACCGCCGACTGGGTGATCGACATCGGCCCCGGCGCCGGTGAGCACGGGGGAGAGGTCGTCTACTCCGGCGAGGTCGAGGGCCTGCTGGAGAGCGACTCGATCACCGGTGACTACCTGGCCGGTCGACGTGCGCTGGAGACGCCGAGCGTCCGGCGACCCGGCAACGGCCACCACCTGGAGGTACGGGGCGCCTCGGAGAACAACCTGCACGACGTGGACGTGCGCTTCCCGTTGGGCACCTTCACCTGCATCACCGGTGTCTCCGGCTCGGGCAAGTCCACCCTGGTCAATGACATCCTCTACACGACCCTGGCCAACCGGTTGAACGGTGCGCGGCGCATCCCCGGGCGCCACCGCACGATCAAGGGCCTGGAGCACCTGGACAAGGTGGTGCACGTGGACCAGAGCCCCATCGGCCGCACCCCGCGCTCGAACCCCGCCACCTACACCGGGGTCTTCGACAAGGTGCGATCCCTCTTTGCGGACACCGAGGAGGCCAAGGTCCGCGGGTACGGACCGGGCCGGTTCAGCTTCAACGTCAAGGGCGGTCGCTGCGAGGCCTGCTCCGGTGACGGCACGCTGCGCATCGAGATGAACTTCCTGCCCGACGTGTACGTGCCCTGCGAGGAGTGCCACGGCGCGCGCTACAACCGCGACACCCTGGAGGTGCACTTCAAGGGCCGCACCATCGCCGAGGTGCTCGCGATGTCGATCGAGGAGGCCCTGGAGTTCTTCGGGGCCATCGGATCCATCTCCCGGCACCTGCAGACGTTGGTGGACGTGGGGCTGGGCTACGTGCGCCTCGGTCAGCCCGCCACCACCCTGAGCGGTGGCGAGGCCCAGCGCGTGAAGCTGGCAGCGGAGCTCCAGAAGCGCTCCAGCGGGCGAACCGTGTACGTCCTCGACGAGCCCACCACCGGGCTACACTTCGAGGACGTCCGGCGCCTGCTCGACGTGCTGCAGTCACTCGCCGACAAGGGCAACACGGTGCTGGTGATCGAGCACAACCTCGACGTCATCCGCAGCGCGGACCACATCATCGACATGGGGCCCGAGGGAGGCGACAAGGGCGGCACCGTGGTGGCCACCGGCACCCCGGAGGAGGTCGCCGCCGTGCCCGAGAGCCACACCGGCCGCTACCTCGCCCAGGTGCTCCAGGTCCCCGCCGCGTCCTGATGGCCGACCCCGCCAGCTACCGTCCCCGCCCGGGGGAGATCCCGACCTCACCGGGCGTGTACCGCTTCCGCGACGTCCACGGGCGCGTGATCTACGTGGGCAAGGCCAAGTCACTGCGCTCACGGCTCAGCTCCTACTTCCAGAACCCCGCGCAGCTGCACCCACGCACCCGCCAGATGGTGAACACCGGCGCCTCGGTGGAGTGGACCGTCGTGAACACCGAGGTCGAGGCACTGCAGCTGGAGTACGCCTGGATCAAGGAGTTCGACCCCCGGTTCAACGTGAAGTACCGGGACGACAAGTCCTACCCCTATCTCGCCGTCACCTGGTCCGAGGAGGTGCCCCGCGCGATGGTGATGCGGGGGGCCAAGCGCAAGGGCAACCGCTACTACGGCCCCTTCGCGCAGGCCTGGGCGATCCGCGAGACCCTGGACCTGGCCACCCGGGTGTTCCCGATCCGCACCTGCAGCAAGGGGGTGTACAACCGCGCCGCCGCATCCGGGCGTCCCTGCCTGCTCGGCTACATCGACAAGTGCTCGGCTCCCTGCGTGGGGGCGGTGACGCCCGAGCAGCACCGCGAGACGGTGGACGACTTCTGCCGCTTCATGTCCGGGGACACCGCCGGTCTGCTGCGCGACCTGCGTGCCCGCATGGAGCAGGCCTCGGCGGAGCTCGACTTCGAGAACGCCGCCCGCCTGCGGGACGACCTGGGGGCGCTGGAGAAGGTCCTGGAGAAGTCCGCGGTGGTCTTCAACGAGACGGTGGATGCCGATCTCTTCGGCATCGCGGACGACGAGCTGGAGGCAGCGGTCCAGGTGTTCCACGTCCGCGGGGGACGCATCCGGGGCCAGCGGGGCTGGGTGGTGGACAAGGAGGACCACCCCACCGCCGAGGCGATCGAGCACCTCCTGCGCCAGTTCTACGGCAACGGAGACGAGGAGATCCCCCGCGAGGTCCTGGTCTCCACGGACCCGACGGACCACGACGTGCTGACCCAGTGGCTCAGTGGGATGCGGGGCTCGCAGGTCACCATCCGCACTCCCGAGCGGGGGGACAAGGCCACCTTGCTGCGGACCGTCATCCGCAACGCCGAGGAGTCCCTGGCCCGGCACAAGATGAGTCGCGCGGGGGACCTCACGGCCCGTTCGGCCGCGCTGGCCGAGCTCGAGGAGGCCCTGGGCCTCACCGAGGCCCCCCTGCGCATCGAGTGCTATGACATCTCCCACACCCAGGGGGAGAACTCCGTGGGGTCGATGGTGGTCTTCGAGGACGGCCTGCCCCGCAAGTCCGAGTACCGCAGGTTCATCGTGCGGGAGCCGGCCGACGACACCCGGGCGATGGCGGAGGTGCTCACCCGGCGCTTCCGGCACGGGACGAGCCCACCCGAGGGGGACGACCTGTCCGGTGGTCGGGGCGAGCAGGGTGCGTCCTCGTCGGAACGGTCCGCCAGACGCTTCGCCTACCCGCCGCAACTGATCGTGGTGGACGGCGGCCTGCCGCAGGTGAACTCCGCCCGCAAGGCCCTGGACGAGGCCGGGGCGGGGGACATCGCCGTGGTGGGGCTGGCCAAGCGGTTGGAGGAGGTGTGGATCCCCGGGGACGACTTCCCGCTGGTGCTGCCCCGCAGCAGCGACGCGTTGTTCCTGCTGCAGCGACTGCGCGACGAGGCCCACCGCTTCGCCATCACGTTCCACCGGCAGCGCCGTTCGAAGGCGATGACCGCGAGCGAGCTCGACACCGTGCCCGGGCTGGGGCCGGCGCGGCGCCGAGCACTGCTGGAGGCCTTCGGCACGGTCCGTGCTCTGCGCGCGGCCACCGCGGAGGAGCTGGCAGGGGTGCCGGGCATCGGACCGGCGCTGGCCGCGGCCGTGCAGCAGCACCTGGCCGGCTCGTCCCCGAGTGCCCCCGCGGTGAACGTCACCACAGGTGAGGTGCTCGACTGACTGCTGCCAGAATGGCCCCATGACGACTCCCTCCACCCGGACCGGGGCCCGGGTCTGGCAGGCGCCCCGTTCCGAACTGTTGACCGAACTGATCCAGCGCGCCGAGCGGGGGCCGTCGCAGCCCCCGGACGGGGACCCGCGGGACATCATGATCGTCTCGGGCATGTCCGGGGCGGGTCGCACCACCACCACGAACGTCCTCGAGGACATGGGCTGGTACGTGGTGGACAACCTGCCGCCCCAGCTCGTGCCCGCGCTCGCCGACCTCGCCGAGCGCCTCCGCCGGCAGGGCAGGGACATCCCCCCGCTGGCCGTGGCGTGCGACGTGCGCAGCGAGGCGTTGATGGGGGATCTGGCGGCAGCGATGGCGCAGCTGAAGGAGGCCGGGTGGAAGCCGTGGCTGATGTTCCTCGAGGCCAACGACGCCGAGCTGGTGCGTCGTTTCGAGTCCGTCCGTCGCCCGCACCCGGTGCAGGGGACGGGACGGCTGCTGGACGGGATCCGCATCGAGCGCCGCACGCTCGGCGCCCTGCGTGCCGCCGCCGACGTGGTGATCGACACCAGTGCCCTGAACGTCCACCAGCTCAGTGCCCGGATCAGCCGGCTGGTGAAGCCCTGGGAGGACGTGCCCCACGTCTCGGTCATGAGCTTCGGCTTCAAGTACGGACTGCCCCTGGACGCCGACATCGTGCTCGACCTGCGCTTCCTGCCCAATCCCTACTGGGTGCCCGAGCTGCGAGCCCACAACGGGACGGACCAACCGGTCCGTGACTTCGTGCTGAACCAGCCGGGGGCGACCGACTTCGTCGAGCGCGCGCTGGCCATGTTCGAGCCGATGGTGGACGGCTACCGTCGGGAGCACCGTCGTTTCGTGACGCTCGCGATCGGGTGCACCGGGGGCAAGCACCGTTCGGTGGCGATCACCGAGGAGGTCGCCCGCCGCCTGCAGGCCGCCGATGTGTCGGCCGTGAGCCTGCACCGTGACCTGGGGCGTGAGTGATGCATCCTGCGACCTGCCGTGAATCCGCCCTCAGAGGAGGAGTTGACCGATGGCCGAGCTGATGTCCGGCACCCGGACGGCCCTGACGGGCTCGTTGCAGATGCCTCCCCGGGTCGTCGCCCTGGGCGGGGGGCACGGGCTGTACGCCACCCTCACCGCCCTGCGTCACCTGACCCGTGATCTCACCGCAGTGGTCACGGTGGCCGACAACGGTGGCTCGAGCGGCCGGCTGCGGGACGACTACGGCACGATCCCGCCCGGCGACCTGCGCATGGCGCTGGCGGCCCTCTGCGACGACACGGAGAAGGGGCAGGCCTGGCGGGAGCTGCTCCAGCACCGCTTCTCCCGGTCGCGCCGCCACGGCGAGCGCGAGCCCGACCTCGCGCAGCTGGCGGGGGAGCTGGAGGGGCACGCCCTGGGGAACCTGTTGATCCTGACGGCCTGGAATCGCCTCGGGGGGCCGGTCGAGGGCCTGACCGCCCTCGGCAAGCTCATCGGCGCCCGGGGACGTGTCCTGCCGATGTCCGAGCACCCCCTGGGCATCGAGGCCACGGTGCGCGGCAACGACCCCGCCAACCCGTTGGGCCGCGAGGTGGTCGTGGGCCAGAAGGAGGTGGCCCGCAGCCACGGCTACGTCGAGAAGGTGCGCCTCACGCCCGACACGGCTGCTGCGGAGCCCCTGGCCGTCCAGGAGGTCCTGGCCGCCGACTTCGTGGTGCTGGGGCCGGGCTCCTGGTACACCTCGGTGATGCCCCACCTGCTGCTCCCGGAGCTGCGGGACGCCATCGTGCAGACCTCTGCGCGCCGGGTGCTCACCATGAACATCGACAGCACCGGTGAGAACCAGGGCCGGTCGCCCGCGGAGCAGGTGGCGGCGGTGCTGGAGAACGCACCCGGATTCGTGCCCAACGTGGTGCTGGTGGACGGCCAACAGGTGGCCGACCCCGAGGACCGCCACGCTCTGGAGACCCTGGTGCGCGAGTCCGATGGCGAGGTGCACGTGACCGATCTCGTGAGCCGCACCCGCCCGGGCGTCCACGACGTGATGCGTCTGGCCACGGCGTACCAGGACCTCCTCCACCTGGGATGAGGGGGACGGGGCGCCCGTCGCGAGGCGTGGGAACATGGCACCCATGGCCATGACCGCATCCCTCAAGGACGAACTGTCACGCGTCGTCGTGCCCACCGCAGAGGCGCGGAAGGCAGAGGTCTCCTCCCTGTTGCGCTTCGCCGGCGCGCTGCACCTGGTCGGGGGGCGCGTGGTGATCGAGGCCGAGGTGGACACTGCCAGCGCCGCCCGCCGCACGCGCGCGAACATCAGCGAGCTCTACGGCCACGACAGCGAGCTGCTCGTGCTGACCGCGGGCGGACTGCGGCGCACCACGCGCTACGTGGTCCGCGTGGTCGAGGGTGGTCAGTCGCTGGCCCGCCAGACCGGTCTCCTCGACTCGCAGGGTCGTCCGGTCCGCGGCCTGCCCGCCCGGGTGGTGCGCGGCCCCATCGCGGCCGCCGAGGCGGCGTGGCGAGGTGCCTTCCTGGCCCGCGGGTCACTCACCGAGCCCGGCCGGTCGTCCAGCCTCGAGGTGACCTGCCCGGGCCCGGAGGCCGCCCTGGCACTGGTCGGGTCCGCCCGTCGGCTCGACATCGCGGCCAAGTCCCGTGAGGTCCGTGGGGTGGACCGCGTGGTGGTCCGCGACGGCGACGGCATCAGCGCGTTGCTCACCCGGATGGGGGCCCACGACGCCGTGCTGGCCTGGGAGGAGCGGCGCATGCGCCGCGAGGTGCGGGGGACCGCCAACCGACTGGCCAACTTCGATGACGCCAACCTGCGCCGCTCGGCGCGCGCCGCGGTGGCCGCCAGCGCCCGGGTGGCCCGGGCCATGGAGCTCCTGGGCGATGAGGTGCCCGAACACCTGAAGGTGGCAGGGACGCTCCGCATGGAGCACAAGCAGGCCTCGCTGGAGGAGCTGGGCCAGCTCGCCTCCCCGCCCCTCACCAAGGACGCCGTCGCCGGGCGCATCCGTCGTCTGCTCGCGATGGCGGACCGCCGTGCCGCCGAGCTGGGAGTCGACGACACGCGGGTCACCATCAGCGAGGCGGAGGTCGACGCGCTGCTCTCCGACGAGGCCCCCACGGACGTGGCACAGGCCACCGGGACCGCGCAGGACTGAGACGCTCAGGTGCCGTAGATTGGCCGTGAACGCCGATTGCAGTGCCGCATCGGACCCTCAGGGGGACGAGTGCGTACGGGTGCCGAGAGCGTCCGGGACACGCGCCCGCCCCGCCCCCAGAAGTGATCGGAAGGACGCACCATGACCGTTCGTGTGGGAATCAACGGCTTCGGCCGCATCGGGCGCAACTTCGCCCGGGCTGCCTTCGCCTCCCAGGCTGACATCCAGATCGTCGGCGTGAACGACCTCACCGACAACCAGACGCTGGCCCACCTGCTGAAGTACGACTCGGTGCTGGGCCCCATGAGCGAGGAGGTCACCTGCGACGACGAGTCGATCACGGTGGACGGCCACCGCATCGCGGCCACCTCCATCGACGACCCGGAGCTGCTGCCCTGGGGTGAGATCGGCGCGGACGTCGTCATCGAGGCCACCGGTCGCTTCACCGACATGGAGGGCGCGCACGAGCACATCGACGCCGGCGCCAGGAAGGTCGTCATCAGCGCACCGGGCAAGGGCGTGGACGCCACGCTGGTCCTGGGCGTCAACGAGGGCGACTACGACCCGGCCGAGCACCACGTGATCTCCATGGCCTCCTGCACCACCAACTGCCTGGCGCCGATGGCCAAGGTGCTGGACGCGGAGTTCGGCATCGTCAGCGGCCTGATGACCACGGTGCACGCCTACACGGCCGACCAGAACCTGCAGGACGGCCCGCACAAGGACCTGCGCCGTGCACGCGCCGCCGCACTGAACGTGGTGCCCACCAAGACCGGTGCCGCCAAGGCGATCTCCACGGTCCTGCCCCACCTGGAGGGCAAGCTGGACGGATTCGCCTTCCGCGTGCCGGTGCCCACCGGCTCCGTCACCGACCTCACGGTGCGCCTGGAGAAGCAGACGACCGTGGAGGAGCTCAACGCCGCCTTCAGGAAGGCCGCCGAGGGTGAGCTGAAGGGCTACCTGGAGTACTCCGAGGAGGACCTGGTGTCCTCCGACATCGTGACCAACCCGGCCAGCTGCATCTACGACGCGGGCCTCACCCGTGTGCAGGGCGACCAGGTGAAGATCGCCGGCTGGTACGACAACGAGTGGGGCTACTCCAACCGGCTCGTGGACCTCTGCGAGCTCCTGGGCCGCACCCTCGACTGACCCGTTTCACACCCGGCGGGGCCGTCCGGCAGGATGGCCCCGCCGGGACCGCTGTGCCCCACAGCACCCGCTGAGTGATCAACGACGATCCCGAAAGGCCACACCGTGCGCACCATCGACGACCTGGGGGACCTGCGCGGCCAGCGCGTCCTCGTCCGCTCCGACCTGAACGTGCCGCTGGACGGCACCACCATCACCGACGACGGGCGCCTGGTCGCCTCCGCGCCCACCCTGAAGCGGCTGTCCGATGCGGGCGCGAAGGTCGTGGTGGTTGCGCACCTGGGCCGCCCGAAGGGTGAGCCGGACGCGCAGTACTCGCTGGAGCCGCTGGTGGGCCGTCTCTCCGAGCTCGTCGGCCGAGAGGTCGTCTTCGCCGGCGACACGGTGGGGGAGAAGGCCCGGGCCGCTGTCGAGGGTCTGGGCGAGGGTGACATCGCCCTGCTGGAGAACCTTCGCTTCAACGCCGGGGAGACCAGCAAGGACGCCGCGGAGCGCACTGCCTTCGCCGGCCAGCTGGCGGAGCTCGCGGACCTCTACGTCTCGGACGGCTTCGGCGTGGTGCACCGTGCGCAGGCCAGCGTGCACGAGATCGCGGACGCCCTGCCGGCGGCTGCCGGTGGCCTGGTGCAGGCCGAGGTCGAGGTCATGCAGCAGCTCACCGAGTCTCCCGAGCGCCCCTACGCCGTCGTCCTGGGCGGCGCGAAGGTCAGCGACAAGCTGGGTGTCATCGACAACCTCATCGGCACCGCCGACCGGCTGCTGATCGGTGGCGGCATGGTCTTCACCTTCCTCAAGGCGCAGGGTCACGAGGTGGGCAGGAGCCTGCTCGAGGAGGACCAGGTGCAGGCGTGCAAGGGCTACCTGGAGCAGGCCGAGGCCAAGGGCGTCGAGATCGTGCTGCCCACCGACGTGGTCGCGGCCACCGAGTTCTCCGCCGAGGCCGACCACGAGGTGGTTGCGGCCGACGCCATCCCCGCCGACCGGATGGGGCTGGACATCGGCCCGGAGTCCGCGAAGCTCTTCGCCGAGAAGCTCTCCGACTGCCGCACCGTGTTCTGGAACGGCCCCATGGGTGCCTTCGAGATGGAGCCCTACGCCGCCGGCACCGAGGCCGTGGCCCGGGCGCTGGTGGACATCACCGGTGACGGCGCCCTGACCGTCGTGGGTGGCGGTGACTCCGCCGCCGCCGTGCGTCAGCTGGGCTTCGCCGACGACGACTTCGGACACATCTCCACCGGTGGCGGTGCCTCCCTGGAGTACCTGGAGGGCAAGGAGCTCCCGGGTCTGGCGGTGCTGGCATGACCGAGCGCCTCCCGCTGATCGCGGGCAACTGGAAGATGAACCTGGACCACCTGCAGGCCACCCACCTGGTGCAGAAGCTGGACTGGGTGCTGCGGGACGCCTCGCACAGCTTCGATGCGGTGGAGGTGGCGGTCTTCCCGCCCTTCACGCACCTGCGCAGCGTCGAGACGCTGATCATGGCCGACAAGCTGGACATCAAGCTGGGCGCCCAGGACCTCTCCGAGCACGAGTCCGGGGCCCACACCGGGGACATCTCCGGGTTCATGCTCGCCAAGCTGGGCTGCGAGTTCGTGCTGGTGGGTCACTCGGAGCGCCGACAGCACCATGCCGAGACCGATGCGGTGGTGCACCAGAAGGTGCGCGCGGCACTGGCTGCCGGGCTCGCCCCCATCGTCTGCGTGGGGGAGTCCTCCGAGACCCGTGCCGCGGGCGAGCACCTCTCCTTCGTGACCCGCCAGGTGGCTGCGGCCCTGGAGGGGTTCAGCGCGGAGGAGCTGGCCCAGGCCGTCATCGCCTACGAGCCCGTCTGGGCCATCGGCACCGGTGAGGTCGCGTCCAGCGCGGACGCCCAGGAGGTCTGCGCCGCCATCCGCGAGCAGGTCGCGCAGACGCACGGGGCCGAGCTGGCCGCGGGACTGCGCATCCTGTACGGCGGGTCGGTCAAGCCCGCGAACATCGCCGAGACCATGGACGAGGCGGACGTGGACGGCGCCCTGGTGGGCGGCGCCTCGCTCACCGCGGAGGAGTTCGCCTCCATCGTCCGGTTCCGTTCCCACCACGGGCGCTGAGTCGCCGGACCGGTTGTTACCCTTCGCCCATGGACATCATCCGTCTGATCCTCGATGGGGTGCTCGTGCTCACGAGCCTCTTCCTCGTGCTGCTCATCCTCATGCACAAGGGACGGGGCGGTGGTCTGTCGGACATGTTCGGCGGGGGCATCTCGGCCACCGGTGGGTCCTCCACGGTCGCCGAGCGGAATCTCAACCGCATCACCGTGGGCATGGCGCTCGCCTGGTTCGCCACCGTGGTGGCACTGGGCATCATCAAGTAAGGCACGCACGCTCCGGCCGGTGCGTCGCGCCGGTCCGGCTCGACGACAGGAGTTCCGCATGGTGACCGGTGGACAGGCGATCCGAGGCACGAGGGTCGGCTCGGGGCCCATGGGGGAGATGGAGCGCGGGGAGGACGCCGCCGGCACCGAGGTGGTCTTCCACTGCTCGAAGGGGCACGTGACCACCGTGCGCTTCTCGGCGGAGACCGACGGCGACCTGCCGGAGCAGTGGGACTGCATCCGGTGTGGGCTGCCGGCCGGCACCGACCCGGCCAACCCGCCCGAGGCCCCCAGCATCACCCCCTACAAGACGCACCTCGCCTACGTGCAGGAGCGTCGCGACGAGGCCGCCGGGGCGGCACTGCTGGAGGAGGCCCTGGGCAAGCTGCGGGAGCAGCGCGGTACGGCCTGACGCCGTCCGCCCACGTCGCGCGTCCGCACCGAGCGGCGGTGCGTCAGCCCACGAGGCGCGAGGCGGCGGCCTCGTCCAGGAACCAGCGGGTCGCCGACCGGCCGGTCGCCCACCCCGCGGGGACGTCCAGCGGTTCGCCCTCCAGGTCCTCCACGGACTGGTCCACGTGCTCGGGGAGCACCTCCACGGCCCGCTCCATCGCCTCGGCCTTGCCGTCACCACTGGCCACGAGCCAGACCTCCTCGGCCGAGCGGATCACCTCCATGGTGAACGACACGCGCAGCGGCGGCGGCTTGGGCGAGTCGTCCACGGCAGTGGTCCACACGCCGGTCGTCGCCGAGTCAGGGTGCCCGGGGAACAAGGAGGCCACGTGCGCGTCGGGGCCCACGCCCAGCATCACGACGTCCAGCACCGGCAGGCCGTCCCGCTGGGGGATGACCTGCATGGCCTCGGCGTAGTCGACCGCGGCGTCCTCGGCGTCCAGGCGGTCCGGCTCGTCGTCGTCGGCCGGGGGCGGCACCACGTGGAAGCGCTCGTCGTCAAGAGGTGCTGCCCCCAGGGCATCGTGCACCTGCACGGCGTTGCGCTCCCCGTCCCCCGCGGGGAGGTGCCGCTCGTCGCTGAACCACCAGTGGACACCGCCCAAGTCGGCCTCGCCCCCTGCCCAGCGGCGGCCGATCTCGGCGGCGACGGCCACCCCCATCGAGCCGCCGGTCAGGCCCACGTGCACGGGGTCACGCGTGCCCACCAGGTCGACCAGCGCGTCCACGACGGCCGCGGCGTTCTCCTCCTGCGTTGCGGTGATGCTCAGGTCCATGTCAGGTGTCCTTCCCGGAGGGCCGGGTGAGGCCCTCCCGTTCGGCCTCGAGGGCTGCCGCGGTGTCCAGGGCCTTGCCGGAGCGGTAGGCCTCGCTGGCCGTGGTGGAGGTCAGGTCCACCTTCTTGACGCTGGACAGGACCCGCTCGTAGACGTCGTCCACGTCCAGCCGGTGCAGTTCCGCGGACAGGCTCTGGGCCGTGGTGCTGTGGGGCAGGGTGACGCGGCGGGGGAGCTTGCCCGGGGCCAGCAGCAGCGCCGTGTCGTCGTCCACGCGCACCAGGTCGATCGGCCCGGAGGCGCGGTCCATCCGCACCGAGGTCACGCCCTCGCCGGGGCGTGAGCGGGCCCGGGTGACCGGGCACTTCAACGCCATGCCCAGCCAGAGGCCCAGCAGGTCGACGCGAGGGCTGTCGGAGCCGCCGGTGACCGTCACCGAGGTCACCTGCTCATACGGCGGCTCGTCCAGTGCCGCCGCCAGAAGGGCCCGCCATCGTGTGACGCGGGTCCAGGCGATGTCGGTGTCACCGGGCCGGTAGGTGGAGGCCATGCGGGCCAGGGTCGTGGAGGGATTGCCCGCCTCGGCCATGGTCGTGATGCGCCGGCTGGCCACCTGCGCCAGCGGTGAGTCGTGCAGCTTGCGCGGCGGCGCGCCGGGCCACCAAGCCACGATGGGGGAGTCCGGCAGCAGGAGCGGCAACAGCACGGCGTGCTCGTGGCGCACGAGCTCGCCGTACAGCCGCAGCACCACGATCTCGCTCGCACCGGCATCGCCCCCCAGGCGGATCTGCGCGTCCAGGCGGGCCTTGCCGCGGGCGTTGCCCTTCACCAGCACGATGATGCGGCTGGGGTGCTGGCGGGTGGCGGCCGTGGCCACCTCGAGCACCTGGTTCACGCGGTCCTCGTCGGTCACCACGGCCAGACTGAGCACACGGCCGAGGGCCATGGCCCCCTGGTCGGTGCGGATGCGCACCAGCTCGCGCGCCAGGGTGCGTGCCGAGACATCGGGATAGTCCAGGATCACGGGAGCCTCCAGGTGCGTCCGTCGGCGGCCATCATCGCGTCGCTGGACGTGGGCCCCCAGGTCCCGGCGGCGTACTGCTCCGGCGGCTCGGCCTGCGGGGAGGCCCACCGGGCGGTCACCGGGTCGAGGATGCGCCAGGAGAGCTCCACCTCCTCGTGCCGGGGGAACAACGGCGGCTCGCCCAGCAGCACGTCCAGGATCAGCCGTTCGTAGGCCTCGGGGGAGGACTCGGTGAACGCGTTGCCGTAGCCGAAGTCCATGGTCACGTCGCGGACCTCCATCTGCGGCCCGGGCACCTTGGAGCCGAAGCGCATGGTGACTCCCTCGTCGGGCTGCACCCGGATCACGATGGCGTTCTGCCCCAGCTCCTCGGTGGCGGTGTCGTTGAACGGCAGGTGCGGGGCGCGCTTGAAGACCACGGCGATCTCGCTGACGCGCTTGCCCAGGCGCTTGCCCGCGCGCAGGTAGAAGGGCACCCCGGCCCAGCGGCGGGTGTCGACCAGCAGCTTGAGGGCCGCGTACGTCTCGGTCACCGACCCCTCGGCCACGCCCTCCTCCTGGAGGTAGCCGTCCACCTTCTCGTTGCCCTGCCAGCCGGCGGCGTACTGTCCTCGCACGGCGGCCTCGTCCACGCTCCCGGCCAGGGAGGTGGAGGCCAGCACCTTCTCCTTCTCCATGCGCAGCTGCCGCGCCTCGAAGCTCGTGGGCTCCTCCATCGCCGTCAGGGCCATGAGCTGCAGCAGGTGGTTCTGGATCACGTCCCGCGCCGCACCCACGCCGTCGTAGTAGCCCGCACGGCCGCCGATGCCGATGTCCTCGGCCATCGTGATCTGCACGTGGTCCACGTAGTTGGCGTTCCAGATGGGCTCGAACATCTGGTTGGCGAAGCGCAGCGCCAGGATGTTCTGCACCGTCTCCTTGCCCAGGTAGTGGTCGATGCGGAAGATCGAGTCCGGAGGGAAGACCTGCTCGACGATCGCGTTGAGCTCGCTGGCCGACTGCTCGTCGTGCCCGAAGGGCTTCTCGATGACCACCCGCCTCCAGGAGCCCTCCTCGGGAGTGGAGAGTCCTGCCGCCTGCAGCTGCTGGCAGACCTCGGCGAAGAAGCGCGGCGGGATGGAGAGGTAGAAGGCGCGGTTGCCGCCGGTGCCACGGAGCTCGTCCAGCTCCTCGAGGACGCGACGCAGCTCGGCGTACGCCTCCTCGTCGTCGAAGGTGCCGGCCACGAATCGGGTGCCCTGCTGCAGCTGCTTCCACACCTCCTCGTCGAAGGGGGTGCGGCAGTGCTCCTGCACAGCCTTCTTCACCTCGGTGTCGAAGTCCTGCCCGTCCCAGTCGCGGCGGGCGAAGCCCACCAGCGAGAAGCCCGAGGGCAGCAGCCCCCGGTTGGCGAGGTCGTAGATCGCGGGCAGGAGCTTCTTGCGGGCCAGGTCACCGGTGACACCGAAGAGCACCAGGGCACTGGGGCCGGCGATGCGGGGCAGCCGCTTGTCGTCGTCCGCCCGCAGCGGGTTGTGGTCGGCCGTGACGCGCGCCGGGCTCATGCGCCGTTCTCGGGGTGCTGGAGCGCCTCCACGATCGCGGCGTACCCCGCATCGGTCAGGGCGTGCAGGCGGAGCACCGGGCGGTCCAGGCCACCCAGCACCTGTGCGTCTCCGGTGGCCTGTGCGGCCAGCAGCTCACCCAGGGTGAAGTCCTTGCCCGGCACGTCGAGGTCCTGACCGGGGCGGACCGCACGCGTGACCTGCAGGTACACCCCGTCGGCCGGTCCACCCTTGTGGAACTGACCCGTGGAGTGCAGGAAGCGCGGGCCCCAGCCGATGGTGACCGGACGACCCGTGGCCCGTGCCAGAGCCTCCTGGATGCCGGCGGCCTCGTCGGCGTGCGCCCAGCGGTCCACGTAGGACATGACCGCCAGGTAGCCGCTCGGGCCCACCTCATCCAGCAGCGCGGACACGGCCTGCCGCACGCTCGCCGCATCGCCCAGGAAGTCGGCACCGGGGGAGCGGACCTCCACCTGGGATGCGGTGAGCACCGGCTCGTCGGCCGCGGCACCCTCGCCGGACATCTGCTCGCGCGCGGCCTCCTTGGCGCTCTCCACGTCGGGCTGGTCGAAGGGGTTGATGCCCAGCAGGTGTCCGGCCACAGCGGTGGCGGTCTCCCACAGCAGGAAGTGGGCGCCCAGGGAGCCGCCCACGTTCACCACGGCCGCCGGGTGGTCGGTGTCCACCGGCTCGCGGTCCTCGCCCTCGAGGTCGTCGTCGCGCTCGTCCACCTCGTCGCCGATGATGCGGGCGATCGTCACGTCCTCGCAGTCGGCCCACAGGTGGGCCAGCGGCTCCTGCCCGAGGGAGGCGGGCACGTCCACCACCGGCAGCACACCGGTGCCCTGCTTGCCGGTGGACTCGGCGATCAGCTGCTCGGCCCAGTCACCGAGGCCACGGATCCAGGTGCCTGCCTCGGTGACCACCAGCACGTCGCGGCGCGTGCCCCGCAGCTGCCCGGCGAGGACGGCGCCCAGCCGCAGGGCCGGGTTGCCGTCGTCGTCCAGGGCCAGGACGTCGGCCACGGCCTCGGCCTCGTCCAGCAGCACCGTGACGTCCACACCCGCCAGGGCGCTGGGCACCAGGCCGAACGCGGTGAGGGCCGAGTAGCGACCGCCCACCTCGGGGTCGGCGTTCACCACGTCGTAGCCGTCGGCCCGGGAGGCCTCGTCGAGCGGGGAGCCCGGGTCGGTGACGATGACCATGTGCTCGGTGGGCTCCAGGCCGGCGTCCTGGAAGGCCGCGATGAACGCCCGCCGCTGCGAGTCGGTCTCCGCGGTCGACCCGCTCTTGGACGAGACGACCACCACGGTGCGGGCGAGCTCCTGCGGGCTGCCGAGGGCGGTGGCCACCATCGACGGGTCGGAGGAGTCACAGACCACCAGCTCCTTGCGGGAGGTGGCGGCGATCACCTCCGGGGCCAGGGAGGAGCCACCCATGCCGCACAGCACCACGCGGTCACAGCCCCGCCGGGAGTAACGGTCGGCGAGGGTCTCGACCTCGCCGACCAAGGCCCGGCTGGTGCGGTGCAGGTCCACCCATCCGAGGCGCTGGGACGCCTCCTCCTCGGCCTCGGGCCCCCAGAGCGTGGCGTCCTTGGCCGCGATGCGGCTGGCCACCTTGTCGGCCACCAGACGCTCGATGTGCTCGCCGATGGCAGCGGCCGCAGGCCCGGTGGCGTCGACGACGATCTCGCTGGATCGTTCCAACATGGGTGGTCCTTCCTCTCAGGCCTTGGCGGCGTCGAGCTGCTCGGTCACGGACTCCAGCAGGTCGGCCCATGCGTCGGCGAACTTCTCCACGCCCTCGCGCTCCAGCTTCTCCACGACGTCCTGGTAGCGGATGCCCAGGGCCTCCAGGGCGTCGAGCACCCGGGCGGACGCCTCGTAGGTGTCCTGCACCGTGTCGCCGGCGATCTCCCCGTGGTCGGCCACGGCCTCCAGGGTGTTGCCCGGCATCGTGTTGACGGTGTTCGGGGCCACCAGCTCGGTGACGTACAGCGTGTCCGGCAGCGACTCGTCCTTGACGGAGGTCGAGGCCCACAGGGGGCGCTGGACGGTCGCCCCCGCATCGGACAGGTTCTCCCAGCGCGGGGTGGAGAACACCTCGTCGTAGGCCTGGTAGGCCAGCCGGGCGTTGGCCAGCGCGGCCTTGCTCTTCAGCTCGGCGGCCTGCGGGTCGTCCACCGCGTCCAGCTGCTTGTCCACCTCGGCGTCCACGCGGGAGACGAAGAAGCTCGCCACCGAGTGGATCTGCGAGAGGTCCCGGCCGGCCTCGCGGGCCTGCTCCAGCCCGGTGAGGTAGGCGTTCATGACGCCGCGGTAGCGGTCCAGGGAGAAGATCAGGGTCACGTTGACGCTGATGCCCTGGGCGATCGCCGCCGTGATGGCCGGCAGCCCCTCCACGGTGGCGGGGATCTTGATGAGCAGGTTCGGACGGTCGATGGTGGCCCACAGACGCTCGGCCATGTCGATCGTGCCCTGCGTGTCCGCCGCGAGGCGGGGATCCACCTCGATGGAGACGCGGCCGTCCTGGCCACCGGTGGCGTCGTACACCGGGCGCAGGAGGTCGCACGCCTCGGCCACGTCGGTGGTGGTGATGCGGTAGACCGCCTCGTCCACGTCGACGCCCTCGGCGGCGAGCTCACGCACCTGCTCGTCGTAGTCGGCGGCCTCGGACAGCGCCTTGGAGAAGATGGACGGGTTGGTGGTCACACCCACCACGCCGCGGGTGTCGAGCAGTTCCTTCAGCTCGCCCTCGCGGACCATGGGGCGGGACAGGTCGTCCAGCCAGATGGAGACGCCCTGCGCGGAGAGGTCGCGCACCGGCTGGGGCGCGTCCGGGAAGTCGAGCGTCGTGACCTTGCTGGCCTCGGGGGTGGTGTGCGTCATGCTCACTGTCCTTCCACAATCTTCAGGGACTTCTTGGCGGCGGCCACGGTGGCCTGGGGGGTGATGCCGAACTTCTCGTAGAGCACCTCGTACGGCGCCGAGGCGCCGAAGTGCTCCAGCGAGACGGCCTGGCCGGCGTCGCCGAGGATGTCCCACCAGGACATCGCCACGCCGGCCTCGACCGAGACCCGGGCACGCACGGCCGGCGGGATGACCTCCTGGCGGTAGGCCTCGTCCTGCTTCGCGAACCACTCGCGGCAGGGCATGGAGACCACCCGGGTACCGATGCCCTCCGCCTGCAGGGCCTCACGCGCCTCGAGGGCGATCTGCACCTCGGAGCCGGTGGCCACGATGAGGACCTTCAGCTCGCCCTCGGCGTCGGCCAGGGTGTAGCCGCCCTTGGCGGTGCCCTCGGCGGAGGCGTACTTCTCGCGGTCGATGTGGGGGACCTCCTGGCGGGTGAGCGCCATGGCGGCCGGGTGGTCCACGTGGCCCAGGATGGTGCGCCACGCGACGGCGGTCTCGTTCGCGTCGGCCGGCCTCACCACATCGAGGTCGGGGATGGCGCGCAGCGACGTCAGGTGCTCGATCGGCTGGTGGGTGGGTCCGTCCTCGCCCAGTCCGATGGAGTCGTGCGTCCACACGTAGGTGACCGGGGCGTTCTGGATGGCGGCCAGGCGCACGGCCGGGCGCATGTAGTCGCTGAAGGTCAGGAAGGTTCCGCCGTAGGGACGGGTCAGGCCCTCCAGGGCGATGCCGGTCAGCGCCATGCCCATCGCGTTCTCACGGATGCCGAAGTGCAGGGTGCGGCCGTACTTGTTGCCCTGGAACATGTTCGTGGACTTGCTCTCGGGCACGAAGCTCGGGACGTTGTCCATGGTGGTGTTGTTGGAGCCCGCGAGGTCGGCGGAGCCGCCCCACAGCTCGGGCATCACCTCGGCCAGCGCGTTGAGCACCTCACCGGAGGCCTTGCGGGTGGCCATCGGCTTGTCGTCGGCCGACCAGGTGGGGAAGGCGTCGGCGAAGCCCTCCGGCAGCTCCTGGGCCACCAGGCGATCCAGCAGCTTCGCGTTCTCGGGGTTGGCCTCGCGCCAGGCCTGGTAGCCCTTCTCCCACTCGGCGTGGGCGGCGGCGCCACGGTCGATGACCTTGCGGACGTGCTGGAGGACCTCGTCCTCCTCGGGGAAGTGCACCTCGGGGTCGAAGCCGAGCAGCTCCTTGGTGGCCGCCACCTCGTCCTCGCCGAGGGCCGACCCGTGGGCGGTGCCGGTGTTCTTCTTGTTCGGTGCCGGCCACCCGATGATGGTGCGGAGCTTGATGAGGGTGGGCTTGCCGTCGGCCTGCTTCGAGGCCTCCAGGGCAGCCCACAGGGCGTCGACGTTCTCGGTGTAGGGCTCGCTGACGCGCCAGTCGACGGTGACTGTGTTCCAGCCGTAGGCCTCGTAGCGCTTGGTGACGTCCTCGGAGAACGAGATGTCGGTGTCGTCCTCGATGGAGATCTCGTTGTCGTCGTAGATGACGGTGAGGTTCTCGAGCTCCTGGTGGCCGGCGAGCGAGGACGCCTCGGCGGTCACACCCTCCATGATGTCGCCGTCGGAGGCGATCACCCAGATGTGGTGGTCGAAGGGGGAGGTGCCCGGTGCGGCGTCGGGGTCGAGCATGCCGCGCTGGCGACGCTGTGCCATCGCCATGCCCACGGCGGTGGCAAGGCCCGATCCCAGCGGCCCGGTGGTGGCCTCGACACCGGTGGTGTGGTGCACCTCCGGGTGGCCGGGCGTCTTGGACTCGTAGGTGCGCAGGGCCTTGAGGTCGGCCATCTCCAGGCCGTACCCGGAGAAGTAGAGCTGGATGTACTGGGTCAGGCAGGAGTGACCGGCCGAGAGCACGAAACGGTCACGGCCCAGCCAGTTCGGGTCGTTCGGGTCGTGGCGCATCACCTGCTGGTAGAGCAGGTAGGCGGCCGGCGCGAGGGACATCGCCGTGCCGGGGTGGCCGCTGCCGCACTTCTCCACGGCGTCGGCGGCGAGGATCCGGGCGGTGTCCACGGCACGCAGGTCGGTGGCGGTCCACCCGACCGTCTGGGCGATCGGGTCGGCGAGCTGGCTGTCGCGGGTGGGCTGGGTGGACTCGGTCACGCTTGCTCCTCGAGTTGGGGGCCGGCGCGTGGGTCCATCTCTCCGGGGACCCGCGACACCGGTGCGTCCTGCGGTCCGCGCGTCGTCGAGCGGCCTGTTGGGGCCAACCCTATGCCGAACCACAGCATTCCGGCAGAGGGGGAGGACGGCGGACAACGACGCTGCGTCGCAGGTGGGAACCGGGCAGATACGATGGGCCACTGCAGCGGCGGGTCACCGATCCACGCTGCCCAGGAACACCACCCACTGTCGAGAGGACGCCGTGACTTCAGGGGCTGATCAGGTGACGGCTACCGGCCTCACCCCCGCGGACACCGACCGGATGTCCACCGTGCGGGCCTACGTCTCCCTGTGCAAGCCCCGCATCATCGAGCTGCTGCTCATCACCACCTTCCCGGTGATGTTCCTGGCCGAGCGTGGGGTGCCCAGCTGGTGGCTCGTGATCGCCACGCTGATCGGTGGAACCCTGTCGGCCTCCAGCGCGAACGTCCTGAACTGCTACCTGGACCGCGACATCGACGCCAAGATGCACCGCACCAGCAACCGCCCATTGGTGACGGGTCAGATCAGTCCCCGGAACGCACTGGTGTTCGGTGCCGTGCTGGGCGTCGCCTCGGTGCTGTGGCTGGGCCTGCTGGTGAACTGGCTGTCGGCCGCCCTGTCGTTCGGCGCCATCGTGCTGTACGCGTGGTTCTACACGATCGTGCTCAAGCGCCGCACCAGCCAGAACATCGTCTGGGGTGGGGTCGCTGGGTGCATCCCGGTGCTCATCGGCTGGTCGGCGGTCACCAACACGGTGGAGTGGCCGGCCCTGGTGCTCTTCCTGTTCGTCTTCTTCTGGACCCCGCCGCACTACTGGCCGCTGTCCATGCGCTTCCGTGACGACTACGCCAACGCCGGAGTGCCGATGCTCCCGGTGCTGGAGGACAACGTCGCCGTGGGTCGCAAGATCGTGCTCTACGCCTGGGCCACCGTGCTGACCTCGCTGGTGCTCATCCCCGTCGCGCCGATGGGGTGGCTCTACACGGTCGTGGCCGTCCTGTCCGGCGGCCTCTTCCTCACCGAGTCGCACACCCTGCTGCGCGGTGCACGGGCCGGGCTGTCCGAGGCGGAGATCAAGCCGATGCGGCTGTTCCACTACTCCATCAGCTACGTCAGTGTGCTGTTCATGGCCGTGGCCATCGATCCGCTGGTGTACTGGGCGCTGCCCGGCCTGGGCTGAGTCCCCGGGCTGGCGGGCCGCGCGCGACCGCCTTGCCCCATCCATTCGTCGTTCTTGGGGGCCCGCCGTATCCATTCGTCGCGGTTGGGGCCACATCGGGCCTGAGAGCCCGAACTACGACGAACAGTTGGCCCCGCCCCCAACAGCGACGAACAGTCCACCCCGCCCGGGCCCTTGCAGGGACTCGCCCCCATCCATTCGTCGTTCCTGGGGCCCGCCGTATCCATTCGTCGTTCTTGGGGCCCCGCCGCATCCATTCGTCGCGGTTGGGGCCACATCGAGCCTGAGAGCCCGAACTACGACGAACAGTCCACCCCGCCCCCAACAGCGACGAACAGTCCACCCCGCCCGGCCCCGGCCCGGCAGCGGATGCCCGGGATGGAAGCGCTGCCGTGTGGCAGAGCGGTCGCCCTGGCAGCCGGTACGTCACACGGGGACCGGTATTGGCAGCCGGTACGTCACACGGGGACCGGTCATGGCAACCGGCGTGCCACACAGGAAGGGGAGAGGTGCCACACGGACACCCCGCCGCCCGGCCAGCTCAGCGGCGGACGGCCAGCACCGCCCAGGTGAGCGCCCAGGTGAGCAGGCACGCGCCCAGCATGTGCAGCCACACCATCGGCGCCGGCACGGCCAGGGCGTACTGCACGTACCCCAGCGCCCCCTGCGCCAGGCTCACGAACAGCACTGCCCACCACGCGGTCCGCGCCTCGCGGGAGGACTCCCGCAGCAGGTGCAGTGCCAGCAGCATCGCCACGACCAGGCCGCAGAACAGCATCACGGAGTCCGCGTGCAGCCAGCTCATGGTCTTGGGGTCCCAGGGGTAGCGGGCCGGCTCGTCCGCATCACCGGAGTGCGGGCCCGCGCCGGTGACGAAGGTCCCCAGCAGCAGCACCACGCCCCCCATGAAGGCCGTGAAGAAGGCCACCACGTTCACGGGGCGGGGGAGCGGCTCGGGCATGACCGCCTCGGCCGTCCGGTCGAACCACAGCACCGCTGCGGACGCGGCCACCAGCACCATCGACACCAGGAAGTGCGCGCTCACGGTGGCCGGGTGCAGGCTGGTGAGCACCGTGATCCCCCCGAGGACCGCCTGCACCACGATGCCCACCAGCACGGCGATCGCCCACGGCAGCTGGCGCGCCCGGCGCTCGCCCCCGCGGGCGATGATGGCCAGGGTCAGCAGCAACGCCACGATGCCCACCAGGCCGGTCAGGGTGCGGTTGCCGAACTCGATGTAGGGGTGCCAGCCGTCCTCCGGCGTCACCACCGGCGTGATCGAGCCCTCGTGGCACTCGGGCCAGCGCGGGCAGCCGAGGCCGCTGGCCGTGAGGCGCACCAGACCACCGGTGAGCACGATGCCGATCTCGACGGCGAGGTTGAGCCACAGCAGCGGCCGCACCATGGTGCCGAGCCACCGCCAGGCGCGCTGACCGAACCCCCCGGAGAAGGCCGGGGCGGGACGGGGGGACGTGGGGGAGGGGGTGCTCACGGGGGCAAATCCTACGTCCTGTCGTGGACGCCCCGCCGGCACCCCGACGCGGCGCCGACCGCCCGCAGGGCCAGCCGCGCGTCAGTCCGACCAGCGGAAGATGCGCGTGGCCACCACCCCGCCGAGCACCGCCCAGGCGCCGAGCACCGCCATCGCCCCGAGGTCCCACTGCCCGTGGGCGAGGGCCGCGCGCAGGCCGTCCCCCAGGGCGCCCGATGGGGTGAGCCTCACCAGCTGCGCCCAGGGGTCACCGAACCGCTCGCTCGGCAGCAGACTTCCGAGGGCCAGGAAGACCACCCACAGCAGGTTGGCCACCGCCAGCACCGCCTCGGCCCGCAGCCGACCGCCCACCAGGACCGCCAGCACCACGAACGCCGCGGCCCCCAGCACGCCGACCACCAGCGCCGGCAGGACGCCCGCCGGCTCCGGCCGCCAGCCGAGCGCCAGGCCCACCGCGCCCAGCACCACCACCTGCAGCGCGATCACCGCCAGCACCGCCAGCGCCCTGCCGGCCACCAGCCCGCCGGTGCCCAGCGGGGTGGTGCCGAACAGCCGCAGCACCCCGTACCGCCGGTCGAAGGCCAGTGCGATGGCCTGCCCCGTGAACGCGGTGGACATGACGGCCAGCGCGAGCACGCCGGGGACCGCGAGGTCGATGCGGGAACCGGCGCCCAATGAAGGCACGGAGGTCCACGCCAGCGCGAGCAGTGCCAGCAGGGGCAGCACCATCGAGACCAGGAGCTGCTCACCGTTGCGCAGCAGCACACCGGTCTCGTAGCGGCCCTGGGCCAGCACCCGCTGGGAGGCAGAGCTGCTCACGGGGCCACCTCCCGCCCGGTCAGTGCGAAGAAGCGCTCCTCCAACGTTCCGCCCTCGGAGACCTCGGCGGGTGTTCCCTGCGCCAGGCAGCGGCCGGCATCGATGACCACCACGTGGTCGGCGAGCCGCTCGGCCTCCTCGAAGTTGTGGGTGGTGACCACCACGGCCGCTCCCTCCTGGGCGATGCGGCGCACCACGTCCCAGACGTCCAGCCGGCTGTGCGGGTCGAGCCCGGCGGTCGGCTCGTCCAGGAAGGTCACCCGAGGCCGGGGAACGAGGGCCGCGGCCAGCGCCACGCGCTGCTTCTGCCCGCCGGAGAGTCGGCGGATGATGCGGCGGTCGAAGGCCTGGATGCCGAGTCGCCGCCACAGGTCCTGCCAGGGCCGGGGCTCGGGGTACAGCCGGGAGAGGTGGGCCAGCAGCACCGAGGGCCGCACCCCGGTGGGCAGGCCCCCGTCCTGCAGCGACACCGACACGCGCCCGCGGTGTTCCGCAGGGGCGCCCCAGGGCTCGACCCCCAGCACACGGACGCTGCCCGATGTGGGGCGCAGCAGTCCCATGGCCGTCTCCACCATCGTGGACTTGCCCGCCCCGTTGCGTCCGAGCACGCAGGTGACCGCGCCGGCGGGCGCGTGGAAGGTGAGGCCGTCCAGGGCCGCGAGGTCGCCGCGCAGGAGGCGCACGTCATCGAAGCTGACCGCGGGGGAGGAGGGGGTGGGCACGGGGAGAACCCTACTTCGGCCCCCCGGCGGGGCGAATGCGGGTGAGGCAGGCCTACCTTGGACGGGAATTGTCAATTAGCGCACACTGTTGTTGTGTTTATGAGCGAGCAGGCGACCACCACCCGGGACCGGGTGCGCTCTGCCGTCTCGCAGGACGGTCCCATCACGGCGCGGGAGCTCTCGCGCCAGCTGGACCTCACCCCCGCGGCGGTGCGG
Source organism: Kytococcus sedentarius (assembly GCF_041937525.1). Taxonomy (GTDB): domain Bacteria; phylum Actinomycetota; class Actinomycetes; order Actinomycetales; family Dermatophilaceae; genus Kytococcus; species Kytococcus sedentarius_A. Next base: position 844,458 of record NZ_CP169391.1, on the reverse strand, counting down.
CGTCACCTCGATGCCCTGGCCGCGGAGGGCACCATCACCGAGCACGATGCCAGCACCCCCGGTCAGCGGGGGCGCGGACGGCCGGCCCGCGCCTGGGTCCTCTCCGATGAGGGGCAGGCCACCCTGCCGACCGCCTACGATGCGGTCGCGCTGGAGGTCCTGTCCTTCCTGGAGGACACCCAGGGTCCGCAGGCGGTGGAGCAGTACGCCCGTGACCGGGCCCGCCGCCTGGTGGCCCAGTACGCCGAGGAGGTCGAGCGCGCCGGGGACGACCCCCTGGACCGTGCCGCGGCCCTCTCGGCGGCGCTCCGCGAGGACGGGTTCGCCTCGTCCGTGCGCGAGGTGCCGCAGGTCCGCGGACTGCAGCTCTGCCAGGGCCACTGCCCGGTGCAGAACGTGGCAGAGGCCTTCCCCGCGCTGTGCGAGGCGGAGGCCGATGCCTTCTCCGAGCTGCTGGGCGTGCACGTCCAGCGCCTGCAGACCCTGCCGGCCGGCGGGCACGTCTGCACCACCTTCGTCCCTGCGGCCACGGTGACCAGCCGCCCGCAGGGTTCCGACACGACCACCCACCCCACCACCGAGGAGAGGTCACGATGACCACGACTGCCGATGGCACCCCCAGCGGCGCCTCCCACATCGAGGAGCTGAACCCGGGCCTGAAGGACCTGGGCCGCTACGAGTACGGATGGCGAGACAGTGACGAGGCCGGCTCGACCGCCCAGCGTGGCCTGTCCGAGGCCGTGGTGGAGGACATCACCACCCGCAAGAACGAGCCGGAGTGGATGCGCACCATGCGCCTCAAGGCCCTGCGGCTGTTCGACCGCAAGCCAATGCCCCACTGGGGCTCGGACCTCTCGGACATCGACTTCCAGAACATCAAGTACTTCGTGAAGTCCACCGAGAAGCAGGCCACCACCTGGGACGAGCTGCCCCAGGACATCAAGGACACCTACGACAAGCTGGGCATCCCGGAGGCGGAGAAGCAGCGCCTCATCGCGGGTGTCGCGGCACAGTACGAGTCGGAGGTCGTCTACCACCAGATCCGGGAGGACCTGGAGGAGAAGGGCGTCATCTTCGTCGACACCGACACGGCCCTGCGCGAGCACGAGGACCTGTTCCGCGAGCACTTCGGCAGTGTCATCCCCTCCGGTGACAACAAGTTCTCGGCGCTCAACACGGCCGTGTGGTCCGGTGGCTCCTTCATCTACGTGCCGCCGGGCGTCCACGTGGACATCCCGCTGCAGGCCTACTTCCGGATCAACACCGAGAACATGGGCCAGTTCGAGCGCACGCTGATCATCGCCGACGAGGGCTCCTCCGTGCACTACGTGGAGGGCTGCACCGCCCCGATCTACCAGTCGGACTCGCTGCACAGCGCGGTCGTGGAGATCATCGTCAAGAAGAACGCCAAGGTGCGCTACACGACCATCCAGAACTGGTCGAACAACGTGTACAACCTGGTGACCAAGCGGGCGACCTGCGCCGAGGGAGCCACCATGGAGTGGATCGACGGCAACATCGGCTCGAAGGTGACCATGAAGTACCCGGCCGTCTTCCTGATGGGGGAGCACGCCAACGGCGAGACCCTGTCGGTGGCCTTCGCCGGTGAGGGTCAGCACCAGGACGCCGGCGCCAAGATGGTGCACAACGCCCCGCACACGACCAGCTCCATCGTGAGCAAGTCGGTGGCCCGTGGCGGAGGCCGCACCTCCTACCGCGGCCTGGTGCAGGTGGCGGAGGGCGCGTACGGCTCCAAGTCCTCGGTGGTCTGTGACGCCCTGCTGGTGGACCAGATCTCCCGCAGCGACACCTACCCCTACGTCGACATCCGCGAGGACGACGTGCAGATGGGCCACGAGGCCACGGTCTCCAAGGTGTCCGAGGACCAGATGTTCTACCTGATGTCCCGCGGTGTCTCCGAGACCGAGGCCATGGCCATGATCGTGCGCGGGTTCGTGGAGCCCATCGCCCGCGAGCTGCCCATGGAGTACGCCCTCGAGCTGAACCGCCTGATCGAGCTGCAGATGGAAGGAGCCGTCGGCTGATGTCGCTGCTCAGCAAGACCGACGAGAACACGCACGACACCGCGCAGAACGCCACCGGCGGTCTCACTCCCGCCGCCAGCCACACCGACCCCGCCAGCCAGCTGGTGGGCGACGGGGTGCCGGACGCCTCGCGCGCCGAGCGCCTGCGCTCCTTCACCCCGGGTGACTTCCCGATGCCGTCGGGCCGCGAGGAGGAGTGGCGCTTCACGCCGCTGGACCGCCTGGGCTCGCTGCTCACGGAGAAGGAGACGGACACCGCGGGCGCGACGCCGGCGGTGACCTACGAGCTCAGCTCCGAGGAGCACGTGGCCGGCACGCTGGCCCCGGGGCAGGCGCCCCGCGGGACCGTGCTCGTGCCGGAGGATCGCGCGGCGGCCGTCGCCTCCGCCGGCACGGCAGAGGCCCTGCACGTGCGCATCCCCGCGGACGCCGAGCTCACCGAACCGGTCGTCGTGCGCATCGACGGCCAGGGCGCCGGGCGCCGCTCCAACGGCCACGTGGTCATCGAGGCCGGCCGTCACAGCCAGGGTCTGGTGATCCTGCACCACACCGGCACGGCCGAGCACACCGAGAACGTCGAGGTCATCGCCGGCGACGGCTCGCAGCTCACCGTGGTCTCCCTGCAGGAGTGGGAGGACGATGCGGTGCACACCGGCCAGCACGAGGCCCGCATCGGCCGCGATGCGAGCTTCCGCCACATCGTGGTCACCCTGGGCGGCGACCTGGTGCGCCTGAACACCAACGTCTCCTACGACGGACCCGGTGGCTCGGCCAACCTGTTCGGCGTCTACTTCGCCGACTCCGGCCAGCACCAGGAGCACCGCGTGTTCGTGGACCACAACGCGCCCAAGTGCCACTCGGACGTGCTCTACAAGGGCGCGCTTCAGGGTGAGACCGCACGCACCGTGTGGGTGGGTGACGTGCTGATCCGCGCCGAGGCCGAGGGCACCGACACCTACGAGATGAACCGCAACCTCGTCCTGACCGACGGGGCGCGCGCCGACTCGGTGCCGAACCTGGAGATCGAGACCGGTGAGATCGAGGGCGCGGGCCACGCCAGCGCCACCGGCCGGTTCGACGACGAGCAGCTCTTCTACCTGATGGCGCGCGGGATCCCCGAGGACGAGGCCCGCCGACTGGTGGTGCGGGGCTTCTTCGCCGACATCGTCGGCCGCATCGGCGTGCCCGAGGTGACGAGCCGCATCATGCGCGCCATCGAGGTGGAGCTCGGCTTCGAGCCCTCCGAGGCCGAGGAGATCACCGACCTCGAGGACGCGGCGGAGGCGGCGTCCTCGGACGAGGCGATCGTCTGATGGCGGGCACCTCCGACGCGCCGGCGACCGGCGCCATCCCCGCCGGGCAGGCCGAGGAGTACCTGGTGGGCACGCTCGAGGAGCTGCCCGCCGTCGGCGGCGCGGTCGTGGAGCTCGGTGGCCGCCGGGTGGCCGTGGTGCGCGACTCCGCGGGCACGGTCCACGCCATCGACGACACCTGCACCCACGCCAACGTCTCGTTGGCCGAGGGCGAGGTCATCGGCGACACCATCGAGTGCTGGCTGCACGGCTCGGAGTTCGACCTGAACGACGGCTACCCCCTCAGCCTGCCGGCGACCAAGCCGGTGGCCGTGCACCGCGTACGCCTCGACGGCCCCTCGATCTACGTCACCCTCGCGGACTGACACCGCGACCCACATCTGAGAGAAGGACACACATGAGCACCCTGGAGATCAAGGACCTGCACGTCTCGGTCAGCACGGACGACGGTGAGGACAAGGAGATCCTCAAGGGCGTCACCCTGACCATCAACTCCGGTGAGACGCACGCCATCATGGGCCCGAACGGCTCCGGCAAGTCGACCCTGGCCTACTCCATCGCCGGCCACCCGAAGTACCAGGTGACCTCCGGATCCATCACCCTCGACGGCGAGGACGTGCTGGAGATGAGCGTGGACGAGCGTGCCCGCGCCGGCCTGTTCCTGGCCATGCAGTACCCGGTGGAGGTGCCCGGCGTGACCGTGAGCAACTTCCTGCGCACGGCCAAGACCGCCGTGGACGGCGAGGCCCCCAAGCTGCGCACCTGGGTCAAGGACGTCAAGAACACGATGGCCGACCTGCGCATGAAGCCCGAGTTCGCCGAGCGCGACGTGAACGCCGGCTTCTCCGGTGGCGAGAAGAAGCGCCACGAGATCCTGCAGATGGAGCTGCTGCAGCCGAAGATCGCCGTGCTGGACGAGACGGACTCCGGCCTGGACGTGGACGCGCTGCGCATCGTCTCCGAGGGCGTCAACCGCTCCAAGGAGGCCTCGGACATGGGCGTGCTGCTGATCACGCACTACACGCGGATCCTGAACTACATCACCCCCGACTTCGTGCACGTCTTCGTGGACGGCACCGTGGCCGAGGAGGGTGGCCCGGAGCTGGCCGACCGCCTGGAGGCCGAGGGCTACGACCGCTACCTGCAGGCCACGGTCTGAGCGTGTCGGCACTGACCACCTCCGAGCTCCGGGAGCTGCGCGAGCAGTTCCCGGTGCTCGCCCGCACCGTGCGCGGCGGGCGGCCGCTGGTGTACCTGGACTCCGGGGCCACCAGTCAGCAGCCGCTGGCCGTGCTGGAGGCCGAGCGGGAGTACCTCACCCAGCACCGCTCCGCCGTGCACCGGGGTGCGCACCAGTTGGCCGAGGAGGCCACGGACGCCTTCGAGGGCGCCCGGGAGACGGTGGCCCGGTTCATCGGCGGGCAGGCCCGGGAGGTGGTGTTCACCAAGAACGCCACCGAGGCCCTGAACCTGGTGGCCTACGCGTTCTCCAACGCGGCGGCCGCCGGTGCCATGGAGGGCGCCGACCCGGCCGTGGCCGAGCGCTTCCGGCTGGGCCCGGGCGACACCATCGTCACCACCGAGGCCGAGCACCACGCCAACCTCGTGCCGTGGCAGGAGCTCGCCCGCCGCACCGGGGCCACCCTGCGCTGGCTGCCCCTGCTGTCGGACGGACGGCTTGATCTGGGCGCGCTGGAGACGGTGGTCGACGAGACCACCAAGGTGGTGGCCTTCAGCCACGTCTCCAACGTCACCGGCGCCGTGGCCGACGTGCCCGCCCTCGTGGCCCGTGCCAAGGCCGTGGGTGCGCTGACCGTGGTGGACGCCGCCCAGTCGGTGCCGCACCTGCCGGTGGACGTCGCCGCGCTGGACGTGGACTTCCTGGCCTTCACCGGCCACAAGGTGCTGGGCCCCTCCGGCATCGGTGTGCTCTGGGGCCGCTACGAGCTGCTCGAGGCCATGCCGCCGTTCATCACGGGTGGCTCCATGATCGAGATCGTGCGCATGGAGGGCTCCACCTACGCCCCGCCGCCGGCCCGCTTCGAGGCCGGGGTGCCCATGACCAGCCAGGCCGTGGGCCTCGGCGCGGCCCTCGACTTCCTCGAGGAGATCGGCATGGACCGGGTGGCCCAGCACGACCGGGAGCTCGTGCAGTACGCCCTCGACGGCCTGGCTGAGCGCCCCTGGGTGACGGTCATCGGCCCGACCAGCACCGGTGACGGCCCCGTGGCCGAGCGCGTCGGCTGTGTCTCATTCACCGTGGATGGGGTGCACCCGCACGACGTGGGGCAGGTGCTGGACGACTCCGGCATCGCCGTGCGCACCGGTCACCACTGCGCGTGGCCGCTGCACCGCGCGCTGCGGGTGCCGGCCACCACGCGTGCGAGCTTCTCGGTGTACTCCACCCGCGAGGACGTGGACGCGTTCCTCACCGCCCTGGACCGTGTGCCGGAGGTCTTCGGCAGCATGATGGAGGTTCCCGCCTGATGGACCTGTACGCAGAGATCATCCTCGACCACTCGAAGAACCCGCAGAACGCCGGGCTCCGCGAGCCGTTCGAGGGGGAGGCCCACCACGTGAACACCTCCTGTGGCGATGAGGTGACGGTGCGCGTCCACGTGGACACCACCACCGAGCCGCCGCAGGTGGTGGACGTCTCCTACGACGCGATGGGGTGCAGCATCTCCACCGCATCGACCTCGGTGATGACCGAGGAGACGATCGGCCACGACGCCACCGAGGTGGCCGGCAGCCTGGCGGAGATGAAGAAGATGCTCACCTCGCGCGGCCAGTACGGCGGCGACGAGGAGCTCATCGGCGACGGCGTCGCCTTCGCGGGGGTGTCCCAGTACCCGGCACGCGTGAAGTGCGCGCTGCTGGGATGGACCGCCCTGACCGACGCCCTCGCCCGCGCCGGGGTGGACATCACCGGCGAGCAGCAGGACAGTGAAGTACCGACGAACGGAGCACAGGCATGAGCACGCAGACTGCGGCAGCCAGCACAGAGGACGTCACCGAGGCCCTGCGTGACGTCGTGGACCCCGAGCTGGGCATCAACGTCGTGGACCTGGGCCTGGTCTACGGCACCACCGTCGAGGAGGACGGCAGCGCCGTCATCGACATGACCCTCACGTCCCCGGCCTGCCCGCTGACGGACGTCATCGAGGACCAGATCGCCGGTGTGCTGGAGGGCATGGTCACCCACCACGTCATCAACTGGGTCTGGATGCCGCCGTGGGGTCCGGACAAGATCACCGACGACGGCCGCGAGCAGCTGCGCGCCCTCGGCTTCAACATCTGAGGCGAGCCCGCACCGCCGCACCGGCACACGCCAAGGGCCCGGATCCCCCGATGGGGTCCGGGCCCTTCGGCGTGTCGGGAGGGTGCCCGACGGGGCCGGCCCGGGTCAGGTCCCGGCGGGCTCGCGAGTGCTGGGCTCCTCCACGCCAGCGGCGTCACCGGGTGCCTGCTCTGCAGCATCGGCGTCCTGCGCCAGGTCCTCGTCGGCGTACGCGACGGCGCCGCGCTCCGCATCGAACAGCGAGCGGTCGAGCAGGCCCTCACGCTTCGAGACGATGGTGGGCACCACCGTCTGTCCGGCGACGTTCACCGCGGTGCGACCCATGTCGAGGATGGGGTCGACGGCCAGCAGCAGACCCACGCCCTCGAGGGGAAGGCCCAGCGTGGACAGGGTGAGCGTGAGCATGACCAGTGCGCCGGTGAGACCAGCGGTGGCGGCCGAGCCGAGGACGGAGACGACCACGATCAGCAGGTAGTCGGTGATGCCGAGCTCCAGGCCGAAGAACTGCGCCACGAAGATCGCGGCCACGGCCGGGTAGATGGCGGCGCAGCCGTCCATCTTGGTGGTGGCGCCGAAGGGGACGGCGAACGAGGCGTACCCCGAGGGGACACCCAGGTTCCGCTCGGTCACGCGCTGCGTGAGCGGCATCGTGCCCAGCGAGGAGCGGGAGACGAAGCCGAGCTGGATGGCCGGCCACGCCCCGGAGAACCACTGGCGCACCGAGAGTCCGTGGGCCTTCAGCAGGGCCGGGTACAGACCGAGCAGCACCAGCGCCAGGCCTGCGTACACGGTGAGCACGAAGATGCCCAGGCTGCCCATCGTGGTCCAGCCGTAGGTGGCCACAGCGCGACCGATGAGGCCCGCGGTGCCGAGGGGGGCGAGCAGGATGACCCACCAGAGCACCTTCTGCACGATGGCCAGCGCCGAGCGGCTGAAGGACAGGAAGGGCTCGGCCTCCTTGTCCACCTTGACCGCGGCGATCCCCACCGCGATGGCGATGACCACGATCTGCAGGGCGTTGAAGCTCAGGGAGACCTCGCCGCCGTCACCGGCCTCGGCCGACAGGCCCAGGATGTTGGTGGGCACCAGTCCGGTGAGGAAGTCCAGCCAGGAGCCACCGCCGTCCGGGGCGGCTGCCGCGTCGGGGGAGACCGAGGTGTTGCGGCCCGGCTGGGTCACCAGCGAGAGCACGATGCCGATGGTCACCGAGACCAGCGCGGTGATGGCGAACCAGAGGAGGGTCTGGCCGGCCAGGCGGGCGGCGTTGCCCAGGTCGCGCAGGTTGGCGATGGAGGCGACCACCGCGAGGAAGATCAACGGCGGCACCAGGGTCTTGAGCAGTGTGATGAAGGTGTTGCCGACGATGCTCAGGGTCTCGGTGAGCCAGTTGGGGTTCTCGGCGTCACCGCCCAGGCCGCGGGCGACGGCGCCCAGGGCGACGCCGATCACGAGGCCCAGGAGGATCTGCATGCCGAAGGAGGGAAGCCAGCGACGACGGGCCGGCTTCGTGACCGCGGCGGTTGCGGGGGAGGAGGACACGGGTGTTCCTTTCACACGACACCGCCGTCACCGGGCACGGTGCGCGGTGACGGGCGGGGCGTCGGACGTGGGGTTGTGCGGAGGGGACGGTGGAGCTGCTGGCGGGGCGCTCAACATCGCGTCGTGCAGGTACGCCCCAGGTCCACGTGCAGGCGGCGCGTGAGATCGAGGGGCATGACTCCATCTTATGGGTTCCCAAAGGGGAAGTGCACCCGCAGGGCCTGTGTCGTCTCCCACAGGCCCTGCCCACACAGACGCCCCCGCCCGGTCGCGGACCGGGCGGGGGCGTGGGCACTGGGGCAGGGCCGTCAGAGGTTCTCGGCGCGGAAGGTGTCGCAGGAGGTGGCGGAGCCACCGTTGTAACCCTCCATGAACCACTTCTGGCGCTGTTCGGAGGTGCCGTGCGTGAAGGCATCGGGATTCACTCCCCGGCCGCTGCGCTCCTGGATGTTGTCGTCACCCACCGCCGCGGCAGCCTCGAGGGCGTCGTTGATCTGCTCCTCGGTCACCGGCTCGATCAGCTGGGTGCCGCCCTCGTCGGTGGTCTTCGAGGCGTTGGCCACCCACGCACCGGCCAGGCAGTCGGCCATCAGCTCCACCTTCACGGCACCGGACTCAGGGCCCTTCGGGTCCTTCTGCGACTCCTCCAGATAGCCCAGGATGTTCTGCACGTGGTGCCCGTACTCGTGGGCCACGATGTACATCTGCGCGAGGCTGGTGTTGTCCGCGCCGAACTTGTCCAGCTCGTCGAAGAAGGCCGGGTCGATGAAGATCTGCTCGTCGGCCGGGCAGTAGAAGGGGCCCACCTGGTTGGAGGCGGTGCCGCATGCGCTCTGCGTCTGGCCGCTGTAGATGACCGTGGTGGACTTGCGGTACTCCTTGGAGGGATTGGTCACCTCGGGCAGCGCCCCCTGCCAGTACTGCTGCACGGAGTTCACGGTGCCGATCACGCGGCAGTCCGTGTGCTCGTTGGCGTCCGCGCCGGTCTTGCAGTGCGAGAAGTCGCCGTTGCCCCCACCGAAGGAGCCGGTGTCACCCTGGGCCTCGGTGTTGCCGCCGCCGAAGCCCCACGGGCTGTCCTGCTGCTGGCCACCACCCTGCTGGCCTCCACCACCCTGCTGGCCGCCGCCGTCGTCTCCGCCGCCGCCCAGCAACTGGAACAGCAGGTAGGCCACGATGAGCAGCAGACCACCGCCACCACCGCCCACCACGGCGCCACGGCCGAGGCCGCCGCCGCCTCCACCGGAGACCTGGGAGGTGTCCAGCCGCGCGTTGTCGTTGAAGGTCATGGTGACTTCCTCGGGTGCTCGAAGGTCATGTCCGCGACAGCGTAGCCCCCGGCCGGCCGTGTTCCGTTCCTTGAGGCGTCACTCATGGCAGCATGACGCCAGTCCGGGAGACTCGCGTCCCGGCGTTCCCTCCCGGAGGCACTCATGGCATTCCTCAGCAAGTCCGGGTCGGTGGCCGGGCCCGGTTACAGCCGATGGCTGATTCCCCCCGCCGCCCTTGCGGTCCACCTCTCGATCGGCCAAGTCTACGCCTTCTCGGTCTTCAAGTCCTCGCTGGTGGACCACTTCGAGTCCAGCCAGACCGCCGTGGCGTGGGTCTTCAGCATCGCGATCGTGGTGCTGGGGCTCTCGGCCGCCATCTTCGGCACGTGGGTGGAGCGCAACGGTCCTCGCCGGGCCATGTTCGTCTCTGCGCTGTGCTGGGCCACCGGGTTCGCGGTGGGCTCGGTGGGCATCGCCACCGGGCAGCTGTGGCTGCTGTACCTGGGCTACGGCGTGATCGGCGGCATCGGCCTGGGCATCGGGTACATCTCCCCGGTCTCCACGCTCATGAAGTGGTTCCCGGAGCGCCCCGGCCTGGCCACCGGCATGGCCATCATGGGCTTCGGTGGCGGGGCGCTGCTCGCCTCACCGCTCTCCAACCGCCTGATGTCCCTCTACGACCCCAGCTACAGCCCCACCACCGCAGGCTCGTTCGCCGACGGCCGCGCGCTCACGCTGACCTTCCTCACCCTGGGGGCCGGGTACCTGGTGCTCATGCTCATCGGCGTGGCGCTCATGCGGCTTCCGCAGGGATTCGGTGACGACAGCACCGCTGCCCACCGCCCGGGGCACGGCGGCTCGCTGGTCCGCGCCGGCACCGCCCTGCGTACCCCGCAGTTCTGGCTACTGTGGACCGTCCTGTTCTGCAACGTCACCGCCGGCATCGGCATCCTCGAGCAGGCAGCCCCCATGATCCAGGACTTCTTCCGCGAGAACGGCACCAGCGCCGTGACCGCAGCGGCCGCCGGCGGCTTCGTGGGCGTGCTGTCCTTGGCCAACATGGCCGGCCGCTTCGCCTGGTCCTCCCTCTCGGACGTCATCGGCCGCAAGTGGACCTACACCGGCTACCTCGGCATCGGACTGGCGGCCTACGCCGCCCTGGCGCTGGTGGGTAGCAGCTCCACCGTCGTCTTCATCGCCCTGGCGGTCGTCATCATCAGCTTCTACGGCGGCGGCTTCGCGACCGTCCCGGCGTACCTGAAGGACCTGTTCGGCACCCTCGAGGTCGGCGCCATCCACGGCCGTCTGCTGACGGCCTGGGCCGCGGCCGGCGTGGCCGGTCCGCTGATCATCAACACCGTGCTCGACGCTGCGGGTGAGCCCGGCACCATGACCGCCGGTGACTACCGTCCCGCCCTGTTCACGATGGTGGGTGTGCTGGCGGTCGGTCTGGTGGCCAACCTGCTGATCCGCCCGGTCGACTCCCGTCACACGGACGCCGAGGCGGCCCGCACCGCCCAGGCCCACGCCGACGACCGCGCCAAGGGCGTCACCGCCGGTGCGGCCTCCGACGGCACGGCCAGCTCGCCGGTGCTCGTCACCCTGGCCTGGCTCGCGGTCGGCCTGCCGCTGGCCTACGGGCTGTGGTTCACGGTCGAGCGCGCCAGCAAGCTGGTTCTCGGCTGACCGCCGTCCCGATCAGCTGACCCGGACCGGCTGCGCAGGGCCTCACGCCCAGCGCAGCCGGTCCAGCAGCATGGCCATCTGCTCGGGCACCTCGTCGGCACCCAGGGCTCCCGCGAGGATCCCCGCAGCCCGTTCCTTGCGGCCCGACGCCACACCGCAGAAGCGGTGCAGCTGCTCCTCGAGCGGTCGGCCCACCCACGCGTCCTGCCGCTGCAGCGCCTCGAGCTTGCCGCCCAGCCCGGCCTCCACGAGCACCTCCCGGGCCCGCTGCGCGCCGTGGGCCCTGATGAGCTCGCCCTCGAGGTCGGGCTCACAGACGAAGAAGCCGTACACCGGCAGGTCGCTGGCGTCCTGCACCGGCAGCCCGTCCTGCTGCAGCGCCCGCACCACCACGTCGGACTCGGCCTGGTCGCACAGCCCCACCACGTCCACGTCGCCGCGCAGCAGCCGCACCTCCTTGAGCACCCGCCCCATGTTCGTCACGCCGTCGGTGGAGACCAGCTCGACGGGCGCCGGGTCGATGCCGGCAGTCGCCATCAGCGCCCGCACGGCGGCGACGTCGCTCACCCCCTCGAGCAGCACGATCGTGCGGGCATCCGATGCGGTGAGGTCGACCATGCTGCAAAGGGTAGGACCTGCTGCGCTCCGGGTCCGTAGACTGTGTCCTCGCCCGCGGGGTCCCGCACCACCGCGCGGCCCCGTCCACCACCCCCGCCCCGCCCAGGAGCACCCCTGTGATCACCGTGTCCGGCCTCGAGCTGCGCGCCGGCCCCCGTCTGCTGCTCGAGCCCACCAGCTTCCGCGTCGGTTCGGGTGACCGCATCGGACTGGTGGGGCGCAACGGCGCCGGCAAGACGACGATGACGAAGGTCCTCGCGAAGGAGTCCCTGCCCGCCGCCGGGTCGGTGTCCAGCTCGGCTCCGGTCGGTTACCTGCCGCAGGACCCACGGACCGGTGACCTGCACGTGACCGGCCGCGCCCGCATCCTCTCCGCACGTGGCATGGAGGACGTCGTTGCCCGCCGGGAACGCGCCGAGGCCGAGATGGCTAGCGAGGACCCCGCGGTCCGCGACAAGGCCATGCGGCGCTACGACCGGGCCACCACCGAGTTCGAGGCCGCCGGCGGGTACGCCGCCGAGTCAGAGGCCGCCACCATCTCCGGAGCGCTTGGCCTGCCCACCCGCATCCTCGACCAGGAGCTCGCGACCCTCTCCGGTGGACAGCGACGCCGCATCGAGCTGGCGCGCATCCTGTTCTCCGACGCCCAGACACTGCTGCTGGACGAGCCCACCAACCACCTCGATGCCGACTCCATCGCGTGGTTGCGCGACCACCTGAAGAACTACACCGGCGGCCTCATCGTCATCAGCCACGACGTCGACCTGCTCGATGCGGTGGTGAACAAGGTCTTCCACCTGGACGCCAACCGCAGCGCCCTGGACCAGTACAGCCTGGGCTGGAAGGCCTACCTCAAGCAGCGGGAGGTGGACGAGCACCGGCGCAAGCGCGAGCTGGCCAACGCCACGAAGAAGGCCGAGGCACTCATGGCCCAGGCCGACAAGATGAAGGCCAAGGCCACCAAGGCCACGGCCGCCCAGAACATGGCCCGTCGTGCCGAGCGCCTGCTCTCCGGCGTGGAGGGGGAGCGGCAGGCCGACCGGGTGGCCGCCCTGCGCTTCCCGACCCCCGCCCCCTGCGGCAAGACGCCGCTGCGGGGGCACGGGCTCTCGCGCAGCTACGGCTCGCTGGAGATCTTCACCGACGTGGACCTGGCGATCGACCGCGGCTCCAAGGTGGTGGTGCTGGGCCTCAACGGCGCGGGCAAGACCACATTGCTGCGCATCCTGGCCGGGGTGGATGCCCCGGACACCGGTGAGGTCGCTGCGGGCCACGGCCTGCGCATCGGCTACTACGCGCAGGAGCACGAGAACCTGGACGTCGGACGCACCGTGCTGGAGAACATGAAGTCCAGCGCCCCGGAGCTCGACGAGACCGGCGTGCGCAAGGTGCTGGGTTCGTTCCTGTTCAGCGGGGACGATGTGGACAAGAAGGCCGGCGTCCTCTCCGGTGGCGAGAAGACCCGCCTCTCGCTGGCGATGCTGGTGGTCAGCGGCGCGAACGTGCTGCTGCTCGACGAGCCCACCAACAACCTCGACCCCGCCAGCCGGGCGGAGATCCTCGAGGCCCTGCGGCACTACGAGGGCGCCGTCGTCCTGGTGAGTCACGACGAGGGGGCTGTGCAGGCGCTCGACCCCGAACGCGTCCTGCTGCTGCCCGACGGCATCGAGGACCTGTGGAACCCCAGCTACCTGGACCTGGTGACCCTGGCCTGATCACCCGCCGGGTTCGCTCGACGACGCCTCAGGCGTCCTCCTCGTCCCAGATGCGGGTCTTCTTGCGGGCTGCCTTCGCCGCACGACGGCGCTCCCGCTCCTCGGCGGGCAGGGTCAGCATCGCCTCGTTGCGCACGGCGAACACCCACATGCCCAACGGGAAGAGCACGGCCAGCCACCACTGCCAGGCGTAGGCCTGGTGGGGGCCCAGGTCGGTGGACGGGGGGTCCAGCGGGTTGGGCCGCGGGTCCGCGCCGTCGTCCCGCATCAGCAGGAAGGGTTCGGCGAGCTCCAGACCGGTCTGCTGCTCGACGTCACCGGGGTTGACCATGTCCACCTGCCCCTCGGGCAGGTCGCGGTCCCGGGAGGGCTCGCTCGGGCGCAGCCAGGCGCTCAGGGTGATCTCGCCGCTGGGTGCGGGCGGGATCTCCGGCAGCGTCTGCGCGTCCGGCCCGTTGGGCACCCAGCCCCGGTTCACCAGGATGGTGGGGCCATCGACCGGCTCGAAGGGCACGAGGACCTCATAGCCGTAGGTGGACTTGCTGGCCGTGCCGAACCACGGGCGGTTGCGCACCAGCGTCTGGTGCTCGGGCAGGTACCGGCCCTCCACCTCGGTCACGGTCCACTCGTCGGTGAACTCGTAGGAGCCGTCCGGGCGCACCAGGTCGGTGTAGGGCACCGCCGGGGCGTCACGATGGGACTCGAGCCGCTCGACGGCGTGCACCTTGGCCTCGTGCCGGTGCCACTGCCACAGGCCCATGCGCCAGAACACACCGGCCACCAGCAGTGCGAGCAGGAGCGCTGCCAGCCACCTCGGCTGCAACGCGGTCCGGAACCAGCGGCCCATCAGCCGTCCCCCTTGGTCAGGTCGGCCACCGGGATGGTCTCGCGGTGGAAGCCCCGCAGGGCCACGAAGTCGGTCAGGTACTGCACGTGCTCGTCGCAGGCCGTCCACACCTTGCGGCGCTCGGGGGAGTGGAGGGCGGGGTTGTTCCACACCACGGCGTGCTGCGCCCGAGCCCTGCAGGCCGTGGCGCTGCAGATCACCTCAGTCATCGACGACGTCCCCCACGATCACCTCGGAGCTCGACTCCCTCCGGGGGCCGGTCGGCTCCCCGGTGGGCGCGGTCAGACCCTCGCGACGCGGCGTCACCGCCTGCGGCCCGTCCGCCTCCGGATCGGCCCGGCGCGCGTTCGCCAGCACCACCGCGACGTAGGGAATCACTGCGGCGAACGTCAACAGCGCCACGCCCACGACCACGCTGATGTCGGCGATGATGAGCCACGCACCCAGGGGGAAGGCGATGATGCGCAGCCCCATCTGCACCAGGTACACCTTCATGCGGTGCTCGCGCTCCCGCGCCGCGGAGTGCGCGGCACTGGTGACGGAGGCAACGGGCGCGCGGTCGGCGGGGCCGGGGCGGGATCGCTGGGTGGTGCTGACCATGAGGCCCCCAGTCTACGCGCGGCCCACCGACTCACGACAGCCCGTCGTAGCTGCGTCCGGGCCCGCGGGGTGGTTGCCCCGGGCCCGCAGAACGTGTGACGCAGTGCACCGCCCAAGGGGACACCACCGGGCGCGCGGTCTAGGGTGCCTCTGATGAGCACCACACGACGCGTCCTGGTCACTGGCGGCAACCGAGGCATCGGCGAGGCCATCGCCCGCCACCTCACCGAGCAGGGACACGAGGTGGTGGTCACCTCCCGCAGCGGCGACGCCCCCGAGAACCTGCGCGCCGTGGCCTGCGACGTGACCGACACCGCCTCGGTGGACCAGGCCCTGAAGGACGCCGAGGAGGTCCTGGGCGGCACCGTCGAGGTCCTGGTGGCGAACGCCGGCATCACCGCCGACGGGCTCTCCATGCGCATGAAGGACGATGACTTCGCCTCCGTCCTGGACACCAACCTGCACGGCGCCTTCCGCTGTGTGCGGGTCGCCCAGAAGGGCATGATCCGGGGCAAGTTCGGCCGCATCGTGCTCGTCGGGTCGGTGGTCGGCCTCTACGGCTCGCCCGGTCAGGCCAACTACGCGGCCTCGAAGGCGGGCCTGGTCGGCCTGGCCCGGGCCCTGACCCGCGAGCTCGGCAGCCGCGGCATCACCACCAACGTCGTCGCCCCCGGTTTCGTGCAGACCGACATGACCGACGCCCTGCCCGCCGAGCGGCAGGAGGCCTACCTCGCCTCCATCCCGGCGGGCCGCTTCGCACAGGCCGATGAGGTGGCGCACGCCGTGGCCTACCTCGCCTCCGACGGCGCCGGCTACGTCTCCGGCGCGGTCCTGCCCGTCGACGGCGGGCTCGGCATGGGGCACTGACCCACGTCAGACCGCCCCGCGCCCCCCGAAGAACCCCACCCCCTCCCCACACCCACCACAGGAGCCCCGATGAGCGAGACCACCCCCACGAAGAAGACCACCGGCGCGATGGACTCCTCGCCGTCCGGTTCCGGTCTGCTGGCGGGCAAGACCCTGCTGGTCACCGGCGTGCTGATGGAGTCCTCCATCGCCTTCCACGTGGCCCGCCTCGCCCAGGAGCAGGGCGCCACCGTGATCCTCACCGGCTTCGGCCGGGGGCTGAAGCTCACCCAGGCCATGTCCCGCCGCCTGCCGCAGCCGGCCACCGTGGTGGAGCTCGACGTGACCGACCCCGAGCAGCTGGACAGCCTGGCCGAGCGCCTCACGGAGCACACCGACTCCCTCGATGGCGTGCTGCACTCCATCGGCTTCGCCCCCGAGGGCGCCTTCAACTTCCTCGAGGCCACCTGGGAGGACGTCTCCACCGCGGTGCACGTCTCCAGCTTCTCGCTGAAGTCGCTGGCGCTGGCCGCCAAGCCGCTGATGTCGCAGGGCTCGGCCGTGGTCGGTCTGACCTTCGACGGCCGCTACGCGTGGCCGGTGTACGACTGGATGGGCGTGGCCAAGGCCGCCTTCGAGTCCGTCAACCGCTACCTCGCCCGCGACCTGGGCCCGGACGGCATCCGCTGCAACCTGGTCTCTGCCGGCCCCATCCGCACCACCGCGGCCAAGTCGATCCCCGGCTTCGCCACCTTCGAGGAGAGCTGGGACGGGCGTGCCCCGCTCGGGTGGTCCATCCAGCTCTCGGAGCCGGCCGCCCGCGCCTGCGTCGCGCTGTTCTCGGACTGGTTCCCGGCCACGACCGGCGAGATCGTCCACGTCGACGGAGGCGTGCACGCCACGGGGCAGTGACCGGCGCCCCGTAGGCTTTCGCCATGACTGACGCCACCGTCCGGGTCACCGAGGTCCGCCTCCTCGAGGGTCCCAACCTGTACTACCCGCGCGCCGCCGTGAAGGTGATGCTCTCGGCGCCCGGGATCTCGGCCGCGAGCCGTCAGGACTGCCTGCGGGTGGCCCAGGCCCTGGGCATGAAACGCACGGCGCCGGGCCAGCCCGACAGCGAGCAGCGCCAGCGCTTCCTGGTGCGCCTCGCGCGCCGGGTCCTGCGCACCCTCGGGCAGCACGCCGGGCTCGGTGGCATCACCGCCCGGGGCCGTGACGGCGCCGAGTGGGGCGACATCACCATCGCCTTCCGGTGGTGGCGGCAGGGGACCGGGCAGGCGATGGGGGAGGCCCTGGGCCCGCTGCTGGACGCGCTGTGGCAGGCCCCGCAGGACGTGGACCGGCTGTTCGCGGAGCACGCTGCCACCGTGCGCGGGACCGACCCGGGCCGCCGCCCGAACGTGGTGCGCCCCACGGTCCCGGTCGCGTCGATCACCGGCACCAACGGCAAGACGACGACCACCCGCATCCTCGCCCACATCGCGATGACGGCGGGCAAGGTCACCGCCTGGTCCTCCACCGACGGCGTGCTGCGCCAGGGGGAGTGGCTCGTGAAGGGCGACTACTCCGGGCCCAGCGGGGCGCGGACGGCCCTGGAGTCCGGCGGGGTGGAGATCGGCATCCTCGAGACCGCCCGCGGTGGCCTGCTCCAGAAGGGGATGGGCGTGCCGGTGAACGACGTCTCGGTGGTCACGAACGTCTCCGCCGACCACCTGGGCACCCACGGCATCGACACCCTGGACCAGCTGGCGGAGGTCAAGGGCATCGTCACGCACGTGACCAAGCCGGAGGGCTGGTCGGTGCTGAACGGGGACGACCCCCGCGTCTGGGCGATGCGCCACAGCGCCACGGGGCGCATCTGGTGCTTCTCGCTCGACCCCAGCTCACCGGCGCTGCGCGAGGCCGTGGAGTCCGGCGGCCGCGGCATGACCGTCCTGGACAACAGCGTGGCCATGGTCAGCGGCGTGGGTGACCCCGAGCACCTGGTGCCGCTCGCGGACGTCCCGATGACGCTGGGCGGCTTGTCGCGCCACAACGTCGCGAACGTGCTGGCCGCAGCGGCTGCCGCCCTGGGCCTTGGCCTCCCGCGCGAGGCCGTGGTGGAGGGGCTGCGCACCTTCATGCCCGACCGCACCCTGAACCCAGCGCGGATGAACACCTACCGGTGGAGGGTGGCTGACGGGTGGGCCACGATCGTCTGCGACCTCGCGCACAACGAGGCCGGCGTCGAGGCGGTCCTCGAGGTCGCCGACGGCTTGCGCCTGCCGGGCTCGGACATCCACATCACCCTGGGCGGACTGGGTGACCGCACGGACGAGATCCTGGAGTCGATGGGGATGATCGCCGGCCGCGGTGCCGACAAGACCCATCTGGTGACCAAGGACCACTACCTGCGCGGACGTTCCGCCGACGACGTGTTCGCGCACATGCGTGCTGGCCTGGCCAGCGTGGGTGCGGTGCCGACGGCCACCTGGCCGGACGAGGTCTCGGCGATGGCCGGCGTGACCGAGCTGCTGCACGACGGTGACGTGCTGGCCTTCACCCTGCACGACATGCGTGACGCCGTCATGCAGTGGTTGGACGACCAGGGCGCCGAACCGCTGACGCCCCGACAGATCGCCTCGCTGGTGCGCCGCTCCCGCGGTGAGCACGAGCTCGACGCGGACTTCGCCGCTGCCGCCGAGGCGGAGCCGGCGCAGCGCGTGACCGCCATGGAACGCCTGGTCTCCGAGCACGAGGACGACCCGCGGGTGCGCTTCGAGCTGGCCCGGGCGCTGGACGCCGCAGGGCAGGCAGAGGAGGCGATCGTCCAGCACGAGGAGGCCCTGCGCCTGGGTCTGCGCGAGCCGCAGCGCTTCGTCAGCCTCATGGAGCGCACGCTGGCAGCACACACCGCCGGACGCCACGAGCAGGCCTTCGCCTGGGCCACCGAGCTCTCGGAGCGCTACGACGACTCCACCGCCGCCGCCGCGCTGGCCGTCCTCACCGGCGCCGAGGCCGGGCAGCCCGAGGAGGCGGCCCGCAGCGCGGCCCAGTGGATGCTGGGCCACAGCGTGACCCCGCGCGACTGGGAGTTCACCGAGCGGCTGGGCGGATCCCGCCAGCACTGAGCACGCCCGCCCACGCACAGGGGCGCCCCCGCCGTGTGCGGGGGCGCCCCTGTGGTGCCGGGAGGGTTCTCAGCCGAGGTCGGGGTCGGCCACCATCAGGCCGCTGTCCTTCGGCGCCGGGTGTGCCCGGTGCGTGAACTCCTCGAGGGCGTGCATGACCTCGCCGTGCTGGTCCACCGCCATCGCGACGATGTCACCGGGGTTGGCATGCGTCATCGCGGTCCTGCACGCGGCCACCTCGTCCCACTCCTCGAGCACCGTCGTGGTCCGGGCACCGGCAGCCACCGCGGCGTCGACACCCTCGCGGATGAGGCCGGCGGCCTCACCGGGCTCTCGGCGGCGCAGGTTCTCGTCCTCGCGGATCACCACCGTGTCGAACTGCTGCGCGGCGACCTCGCCGAGCTCCCGGATGTCGGAGTCCCGGCGGTCCCCGGCGGCGCCCAGCACCACGATGCGCTGCGGCTCCTCGCTGCCCTCGGCCAGGCTCATGGCGCGGTTCGCGACGAACTCGCTGAGGGCCTGCAGACCCGCGGGGTTGTGGGCGTAGTCCACGTACACCTCTGCACCGTTGACCTCCACCCGGTTCAGGCGGCCGGGGGAGAGGTAGTAGTCCGGGGCGAAGGAACGCAGACCGGCCCGGATGTCGTGCAGGGGCGCCCCGGCGCTCCAGGCGGCACCTGCAGCGGCCATGGCGTTGGCGACGTTGAAGCGGGCGGCACCCCCGTAGGTGGCGGGGATGGTGTGCGTCCAGGTCAACGGCATCCAGCGCTTGCCCTCGGCCAGCACGATGCGCTCCCCACGCTCGGTCTGCTCCAGCAGCACCGCGCGGCCACCGCGCAGCAGCCGCCGCTCGATGAAGTTGCGCTCCTTGCTGCCCGGCTCGGCCAACGAGAACCACACCACCTGACCGCGGCAGCGGTGACGCATCTCGCGCACCAGCGGGTCGTCGGCGTTGAGCACCGCGTAGCCCGAGCGCGGGACCGCCGAGACGATGACGCTCTTGATCTCAGCCAGCTGCTCGACGGTGTCCACACCGCCCAGCCCCAGGTGGTCGGCGGTCACGTTCGTCACCACGGCCACGTCGTTGCGGTCGAAGCCCAGGCCCTCGCGGATGATGCCGCCGCGGGCCACCTCGAGCACGGCGAAGTCCACCCGCGGGTGCTGCAGCACCGTGCGGGCGGACTTCGGGCCCGAGGCGTCGCGCTTGATCACGAGGCGCTCGTCGATCACCACGCCGTCGGTGCTGGTCATGCCCACGTGGTGTCCCATGCCGCGCATGATGTGGCCGACCATCCGCGAGGTGGTGGTCTTGCCGTTGGTGCCGGTCACGGCCACGATCGGCACCCGGGCGGGGCTGCCGGGCGGGAAGAGCAGGTCGAGCACCGGCTTGGCGATGAACTGGGGCTCGCCCTCGGTGGGGTGGGTGTGCATGCGGAAGCCCGGCGCCGCGTTGACCTCCACGATGGCGCCACCCACCTCGGAGACCGATTGCGTGATGTCCGGGCACATGAAGTCGATGCCGGCGATGTCCAGCCCCACGATGCGGGCTGCCTCCTCGGCGATGTCGATGTTGTCCGGGTGCGCCTCCCACGTGCGGTCGATGGAGATGCCGCCGGTGGACATGTTGCCGGTGCGCACGATGAAGACGACCTCGCCCGCGGCGGGCACGGACGCAGGCGAGTGCCCCTGCTCCTCCAGGTAGTGCTCGGCCGCCCGGTCGATCGTGATGCGGGTGAGCACCTTCTCGTGGCCCACGCCGCGGCGGGGGTCGGTGTTCGCGATGTCCACCAGCTCGGCGACGGTGTGCTCGCCGTCGCCCACCACCTGGGCCGGCACGCGCTCGGCCACCGCGGCCAGCTTTCCGCCGACCACGAGGAAGCGGTAGTCCTTGCCGATCACGTAGGACTCCACCACGACCACACCCCGGCGGCTCTGCGCCACGGCGGTGTCGAAGCCCTCGCGCACCTCCTCGGCGTCCTGCAGGTTGAGGCACACACCGCGGCCGTGGTTGCCGTCCAGGGGCTTGACGACCACCGGGTAGCCGGTGGACTCGGCCAGCTCGACGGCCATCTCCTTGTCGCGGGTGGTCTGGGACCGGGGCACCGGCAGGCCGGCGCCAGAGAGCAGCGTCGTGGTCATCGACTTGTCCCCGGCGACGTCGACGGCCAGGGCGGACGTGCGCGAGGTCATGGTCGCGCGGATGCGCTGGGCGTGGACGCCCTGGCCAAGTTGCACGAAGCTGGCGTTGTTCAGCCGGATCCACGGGATGTCACGCGACTCGGCCTCGTCGAGGATGGCCTGCGTGGAGGGCCCGAAGGCCACCCGCTGCGCCAGTAGCAGGAACTCGTCCATCTCGTGCTCGAAGTCCAGCGGCGCCGCGGCCGGGTCCACGGCGTGGTTGACGATCCGGACGGCGAACTCCCCGGCGGCGCGGCCGAGCCGCTCCTCCAGGTAGGCGAAGATCATGTTGTAGCGGCCGGGGTGGCCCGGCACCGAGCGGGTCTTGCCGCGGGTCACGCGGTGGCCGGCCCGGTTCTGCAGCTGCAGGGCCACGTGCTCGGCGATGTGCCCCATCCACGTGCCCTCGTGCAGGCGCTCCACGAAGCCACCGGGACGGCCCAGCGAGCAGCCGTGCTCGTGCAGGCCGGGCAGCATCTCCAGCAGGCGGTCGGTGAACCCGTCGATGGTGTTGGACGGGTACTCCTCGAGGACGCCGAGGTCCACGACGAAGTGCATGGCCTGCTTGTAGGACCACAGGTTCGCGCCGCGGTAGGCCTTGGCGGAGACGATCCGCAGCGTGGGCTCCGGACCGTTCTGCGCGGTCGTCTGGGGGGTGGTCATCTGGCTCATTCGTCATCCGCTCGCGTCAGGTGCAGCTGGGTCTGTTGGGCACGCTGCACACCGGCAGCCGCCTCGAGGACTTCCTCGTCGTCGAAGGCGTCCGCGTCCTCGGCGGCCCGCTCGAGCTGGGAGATCTCCGAGGCCTGCTGGCGCACCGAGTACACCGCATCGTCCTGCGGGTGCTGCTCCACGAAGTGCACCAACCGGCGCGCGTTCAGGTCAAACAGCGACCCGGCGGGCAGGGCGTGCACGGTGGCCCCGGACAGCAGCAGGGGCGCACCGGGGGCGGCCTCGTGGCCGTCCGACATGGCCCGCGAGGCGTCCACCAGGAACACGCCGCCCGCACCGTGGACGCTGAACTCACGGATCTCGGCGCCGTCGGCGGTCGTGCCCTCGGCGAGCTCGACTGCGGTGTCCTCGTCGATGCCGATGCCCATCAGCGACGGGGAGGTCGCCACCATCGACATCAGGCGGCCGTAGCGGCCCCGCTCGGCGAAGTGCTGGTCGAGGATGATGTCGCCCACCAGGTCGAGCCCCTGCGTGAGCTTGCTGACTCCCTGGCGGGGCGTCAGGCCCTCCTCGCCGTCGGAGATCATGTGGCGGCTCAGGATCGAGGCGCCGGCCGAGGTACCGCCGATGACGGCGCCCCGCTCGTGGGCCCGGATGATCGCCTCGCCCACCGGGGTGCCGACCAGGAACTGGCTGAGCTTGAGCTGGTTGCCGCCGGTGAGGAACACGCCGGTGGCGTTGTCCAGGACCTCCACCCAGTGGTCCTCGTGGGCGTCCAGCCGGTTCGCCGGGGACACCACGTCACAGCGGGGGGCACCCAGCCGCTCGAACAGGGTCGAGTAGGTCTCGCCGGCCTCGCGGTGGAAGGCGGAGGCCGTCGGCACGACCGCCACCCGGGCCTCCCCGCGCCCCGCGAGGGCCACGAAGCGGCGGTGCACCCTCATCATGTCCCGGCGGTCCTCGGCACCACCGATGATCAACATGCGGCGGACCGTTCCGGCCGCGTTCTGCGCTGGGACTGGCACGGGCGGGAGGTGGGGGGACATGGCGCAATGTTAGGTGAGGGATCAGCGATTGCCGTGCAGGGGGAGTGGCTCAGTCGCGGGTACCGGACCGATGACCGCTGAGACCCCGGGCTGCCGAAAGGCTTCCGGCCTCCAGCGCGTCGAGTGCGGCGTGGTGCAGCTCGGTCAGCGCCCGGTGGCGGCCGGCGGTGGCCGCACCCACCGCCGCGTGGGTCTCCCGTCCCTCGGTGGTCATGGCCGCCACGGCAGCGGCCCGCTCGAGCAGGTCCAGCACCTCCGGGGGGACGCGGCGCGGCAGCTCCGCGGCGGATCCGGCCGTGTGCCCGCCGGCCCGCTCGCCGGCCCAGACGGGCGGGGCGCCGAGGGTCTCCAGCAGCTCGGTGCCGGAGCGCACGGCCGCGGCGAGACCCCGCTGGGCCGCGCGCAGCCCCACCTGCTCGAGGGCGTGGTGCGGCACCGGCTGGCAGGCGACGCCCTCCGCATCGAGCAGCCACCCACCGTCCAGGACGTGGCCGAAGGGGGTCAGGTGGAGCACGAACCCCTCGCCCAGGGACGGGGCCACCAGCACTCCCACCGAGCTCGGTGCGGTGCCGGCACCCAGTGCCTCGGGCCCCACGGGCAGCAGGCCCGCCCGTCCGGGGCGGGGCAGCAACGGCACCACCAGGCGCTCACCCACCTCTCCCCAGGTGGGCACCGACACCGTCAGCGCCTCCACGAGCGCCGGCGTCACCGAGTCCGCGGGCCCCGCCGCGCGGTCGACCACCGCGTCGACCGGCACCCTCCCGGCGAGCAGCTCGGTGCTCCACAGGGCCGCGGTCACCGCCACGGGCAGCCCCGGCGGGCCCATGTGCGGGACGACGGGTGCGGGGGGAGGAAGGGGCGGTGTCGACATCGGCGCCCAGTGTGCCAAGCCACCACCTAGACTCGCGCATCATGAGCGACGTTCTGGCACTGGCGGACGTGACCGTGCGCCGCGGCGACCGCGAGCTGCTGTCGCACGTGGACTGGGAGGTCGAGGAGGGTGAGCGCTGGGTGGTGCTCGGCCCCAACGGCGCCGGCAAGACCACCCTGTTGCAGGTGGCCAGTGCGCGCATGCACCCGACCAGCGGCGTGGTGGGCATCCTGGGGGAGGTGCTGGGGACCACCGACGTGTTCGACCTGCGCCCCCGCATCGGTCTGTCCTCGGCGGCGCTGGCCGACCGCGTGCCGCGGGGTGAGACGGTGCGCGACGTGGTGGTCACGGCATCGTGGGCGGTGGTGGGCCGCTGGCGCGAGGAGTACGACGAGGTGGACGCCGAGCGCGCGGACGAGCTGCTGCGCACCCTCGGCGTGGCGCACCTGGCCGACCGGCGCTTCGGCACCCTGTCCGAGGGGGAGCGCAAGCGGGTGCAGATCGCGCGGGCGCTGATGACCGACCCCGAGCTGATGCTGCTCGACGAGCCCGCCGCCGGGCTGGACCTGGGCGGCCGGGAGGACCTGGTGGACCGGCTGGGGCAGCTGGCGCAGGACCTGGAGGCCCCCGCGATGGTGCTGGTGACGCACCACGTGGAGGAGATCCCGCCCGGGTTCAGCGACGTGCTGATGATCCGCGAGGGCGCCGTGGTGGCCGCCGGCCCCCTGGAGTCCACCCTGACCGCCGAGAACCTCAGTGAGACCTTTGGCCTGCCGGTGGTGCTGGAGCGCCACGGCGAGCGCTGGACGGCGCGGGCGGCTGAGCAGTCCGGCGAGGCGTCCGGCGAGCCCGCCGCGTGAGCCCCCTGGAGCTCGCCCTGGTGCTCGGCGCCGGGGTGGTGGCCGGGGCGATCAACACGGTGGTGGGCTCCGGCTCGCTGGTGACCTTCCCGTTGCTGGTGGCCCTGGGGCTCAGCCCGGTGGCCGCGAACATCTCCAGCAAGCTGGGCATCCTGCCCGGTGGTGTCTCCGGCACCTGGGGCTACCGGCGCGAGCTGCGGGAGCTGCGGCACCTCTTCGGCCCGCTGCTGGCCACCTCCGCCGCCGGTGGTCTGGCCGGCGCCCTGCTGCTGCTGGTGCTGCCCAGCGAGACCTTCGATGCGGTGGTGCCGGTCCTCATCGCGCTGGCCGGTGTGCTGGTGGTCGCCCAGCCGGCGATCAAGCGGTGGGTGGCGCGGCGGTCGGGGGACAACGCGCCCACCGGACCGGGCGCGCCCGCGGGCGCCCCCGCATCGGGACAGGGGGGTGCCATGGCGGACGTGGCGCCGGTGGCCCTCTCGATGGGGCTGCTCGCCGGGGTGGCGGCGGTCGGGGTGTACTCCGGCTACTTCGGGGCCGCGCAGGGGGTCATGTACATGGCGGTGCTCGGGGTGGCCACGCACGCCTCCATGCAGCAGCAGAACGCGCTGAAGAACCTCACCGCGCTGGCCTCCAACGGCATGAGCGCCCTGGTCTTCGTGGTGGTGGCGTCCGAGTACGTGGACTGGCTGGTGGTGGCGCTGCTGGCCGGTGGCTCGCTGGTGGGTGGCCTGCTCGGTGCCCGGGTGGCCCGTTCCCTCTCGCCGGCCGTCCTGCGCGGTGTGGTGGCCCTGATCTGCCTGGCCGCGGTCGTCTCGTTCGTCCGCTGAGCCCCTTGACCCGGCCTGAGGAGGCCCGATGCCGATCCCGCTGACCGACCCGACCGACCCGCGTGTGGAGGACTACTTCGGGCTGACCGACGTGGCGCTGCGCCGCCGGCTGGAGCCCGAGCGGGGGCTCTACATGGCGGAGTCCGAGAAGGTGATCCGGCGGGCCCTGGCTGCGGGCCACCAGCCCCGGTCCATGCTGCTCACGCCCCGCTGGGTGGAGGACCTCGCACCGCTGGTGGCCGACGTGGAGGCCTCCGGCGCGCCTGTGTACGTGGCGGAGCCGAAGGTGGCCGAGGCAATGACCGGCTTCCACCTGCACCGCGGTGCGCTGGCGGCCATGCAGCGTCCGGAGCTGCCGCCGGTGGGGGACCTGCTCCAGGGGGCCCGCCGAGTGGTGGTCGTGGAGGACGTGGTGGACCACACGAACGTGGGCGCGATCTTCCGGTCGGTGGCCGCGCTGGGGGCCGATGCCGTGCTGGTCACCCCGCGCTGCGCCGACCCGCTGTACCGGCGGAGCGTGCGTGTCTCGATGGGGACGGTCTTCCAGGTGCCGTGGACCCGCATCGACCCGTGGCCGGCGGGCATGGCCGAGCTGCGGGAGGCGGGCTTCACCGTGGCTGCCCTGGCGCTGCGCGACGATGCGGTCACGATGCGGGAGCTCGCCGCGGACCCGCCGGAGCGCCTCGCGCTGGTGCTCGGCACCGAGGGTGACGGGTTGGCCCCGCAGACGGTGGAGGGTGCGGACCTGGCGGTGCGCATCCCCATGGCCGGGGGAGTGGACTCCCTCAACGTGGCCGCTGCCAGCGCGTTGGCGTTGTACGCCCTGCAGCCGGACTGAGGCGGTTCGCGCGCCCAGGCACCTCCTCAGGGCACGTACCGCTCCAGCAGGCGCGCGGCCTCCCGCGCGGGATCGCGCGACACCCCGGCGTGCACCGGTGAGGTCTGCACCATCGTGGAACGTGGCGCCACCAGCCACCCGAAACGCATCGCCAACGTGTGCAGGTCCTCCACGGGCGGTCCGCCGGGCACGGGCTCGCTGCGCGCCACCCGGTCCATCGTCACCAGGAAGCGCTCCACCGCAGCGACGTCCAGACCCGGAGCGAACGCCCGCAGTCGCGCAGCATCCACCCGCGCGGCCACGTCCAGCACCGCCGCCGAGCGCGAGTGCACCACCACGCCGACGTTGCAGAACTCCTCACGCTCCACCCGCGGCACGCACCGGATGACCGCGTACTGGTAGTCGTGCACCACCGGCGCCCCCTCGATGACCGGAGCGCGCCGCAGTGCCCGCCGCCCCCCTCCGGCCACGCCCACCGTGGGCCCGACGGGGTCAGCGCCGCCGAGGCCCGTCACGCCCGCTCCTCGCCCTGGCGCACGATGCGGCGTGCCGCGTGCTGCTCCAGCGTGCGCTTGGCCTCGGCGCGGCCCCGCACCGCGTTCCCGCGGGCCGTGGCCAGCACCTCGTCGGTGGGCAACCAGTGCTCGGCCTGCCCCAGACGGGCGGTGAGGAAGTCGACATAGGCCTCGCGCACCGCATCGGAGGTGGGCAGGCCACCGGTGGTCTCGAGCCACTCGGTGGGCACGGCGGACACCGCCGCGCGCACCACATCGGGCACGGTCGGGGCGAGCTCTGCGTGCAGGGAGGCCATCGCCCCCGGGACGTCCGGCACCACGGCGGCGAGCACGTGCTGGCTGGCGTCGAAGGGCTGGCGGGCGAAACGCGCCGGGTCCGGCGGGCCCACGGCGGCGGTGCCGGGCCAGGCGTGGTGGAAGTACAGGGCGGCCCCGTGGTCGATCAGCCACGGCTCCCCGTGCCACACCACCAGGTTGGGGTTGCTCCACGTGCGGTCGATGTTGGCGGTGAAGGCGTCAAGCCACAGCACCCGTGCGGCGGTGGCAGGGTCCGGGGGAGTGCTGCCGTCGTAGCCCATGGCGCCAGGAAGGAAGTCCGTGCCCAGATTGAGCCCCACCGAGGCGCGCAACAGGTCCTGCACCTCCTCGTCCGGCTCGTAGCGGGCCAGCGACTCCGGCAGCTCCAGCGCCACCATCCGCGGCACCGGCAGGCCGAGCGCATGGGCGAGCTCGCCGACGACCACCTCGGCCACGAGCACCTTGACGCCCTGCCCGGCCGAACGAAACTTCATGACGTAGGTGCCCAGGTCGTCGGCCTCCACCACGCCGGGCAGGGAGCCGCCCTCGCGCAGCGGGGTCACGTAGCGCACCGCGGTGCCCCGCGGCAGCTGGGCGGCCGGGTCCCAGGAGGTTCTCGACATGGGGGCAACGGTACGGGGACCCGGCAGCGCGCGCGGTCCGGCGGCCAGCGGGTGCCGCGCCGCCAGCGGGCTTAGGCTGCCGGTATGAGCACGGTCTACAACCTCCTGCTTCCGCCGGCCTACACGATGTTCTGGGCGCAGGGACTGCGCATCCGCGTGGAGGGGCGCGAGCACATCCCGGCCACGGGTGGCGCAGTCATCGCCATGAACCACATCGGGTACCTGGACTACGTGTTCGCCGGCCTGGCAGTGCGCAGCCGCCGCCGGCAGGTGCGCTTCATGGCCAAGAAGGAGCTGTTCGACAAGCCCGTGCTGGGTCACGCCCTGCGCTCCATGCGGCACATCCAGGTGGACCGTGACGCCGGCGGATCCGCGCTGCAGAACGGGGTGGATGCCCTGCGCCGCGGCGAGCTGGTGGGGGTCTTCCCCGAGGCGACAATCTCCCGCAGCTTCGAGCTCAAGGGTTTCAAGACCGGTGCGGTGCGCATGGCGATGGCCGCGGACGTGCCGGTGGTGCCGCTGGTCAACTGGGGCGCGCACGTGCTGGCCACCAAGGGCCTGCCGCGCCGGCTGGGGCGCACGCGCACCCCCATCATCCTGAGTGTGGGCGAGCCGATGCGTTTCGCTCCCGGCACCGACCCGCTGCAGGCCACGGACGCCCTGCGGGTGCAGATGGACGAGCTGCTCCGCGCCGCCCAGGGTGAGTACGGGCCCATGCCCCCGGAGCTGAGCGCCTACGAGCCGGCCCGCACGGGAGGCACTGCTCCCACCCTGATGGAGGCGGACGCCCTCGACGCCCAGGACGTGGCCGAACGTCGCCGGCGCCGGGTGGAGCGGGCCGAGCGGGAGGCAGCCAAGAAGGCCCGCCGCCGTCGCTGAGACCCGTCCCGATGAGGGGGAGCCGCCTCGGCGACGCCCGCGGGCTCACTTCTGCGTGCCTCCCGTGACCTGCTCGCGCAGGGTGGACACCGCGCGCTTCAGCCGCCGGCTGACCTGGGCCTGGGAGATGCCCAACGACTTCGCGATGCTGTCCTGGGTCTCGTCCTCCAGGTAGCGGCGCAGGAGCACGCACCGATCCCGCGGGTCCAGGGCCCGGATGTGCGGGTGCAGCGACACCCACTCGTCCACGGCCCCGGACGGCGCCGTGTGGAGGAGCCCGGAGGTGCCGGAGTCCTCGTCGTCGACGGAGACCACGTGGCGACCCGCTGCGGCCATGCGGGCCTCCCGCACCTCCTCGACGGGGCGGTCCAGGGCCCGGGCGAGGTCCGCCAGGGACGGGTGGTCACCGTGGGCGTGCCGCAGCTCCTCCTCCATGGCACGCACCTGGGCGGCGAGCTCCTGCAGACGGCGGGGCGGGCGCACCCACCAGGTCGTGTCGCGCAGGAAGCGTCGCAGCTCGCCCAGGATGGTCGGCTGGGCGTAGGAGGAGAGGGACGCGTCGAACGCCGGGTCCCACCGCTGCACGGCGAGCACCAGGCCCACGCAGGCCACCTGCTCGCAGTCGTCCACCAAGGAGGGTGTCGGGGCGAAGCGGCGACCCAGCCGACGGGCGAAGGGGATGTGGTCGGCGATCACATCGACCAGCTCCTGCTGGCGGCGTGCCTCCGGGAGCTCACGGGCGGCCGTGAGTCGGCGGCGCACGACTGCCTGGTCAGGGACCGGGTGAGGGTCCCCGTGCGGCAGTGCCGCGGTGTCGTCGTGGTCCACAGAGCCTCCAGGTACGTTGGATCGCCGTGGCGCTCTGCTGAACCACGGCATGGATTCTGCCACGGCCTGTGCCGGGGGTCACACCAGCCCGTCCTGGGCGGGCTCCTCACCTACCGTGTGCCCATGCGCTCCACCGCCTCGGTCCTCCACGTGGACCTGGATGCCTTCTTCGCCGCGGTGGAACAGCGGGACAAGCCCTCCCTGCGCGGCAAGCCAGTGGTGGTGGGTGGCACCGGCCGGCGCGGGGTGGTGTCCACGGCCAGCTACGAGGCCCGGGTGTATGGCGTGCACTCGGCCATGCCGGGCTGGCAGGCCCGGGCCCAGCTCCCCGGCGGTGCGGCCTTCCTCAGTGGGCGGTTCGCCGCCTACCGTGCCAGCAGCCGTGCCGCACTGGACGCCCTGCGCGAGATCGCCCCCGTGGTGGAGCAGGTCTCCATCGACGAGGCCTATGCCGACCTGGCGCTGGGGGAGAACCCCTGGCCGGTCGAGACCTGGGAGCGGGCCGACGCCGAGGCGGTGGCCGCGCGGTTGCGGGAGGCGATCGCGGACGCCACGGGTGGGCTCACCGCATCGGTGGGGATCGGCAGCTCCAAGATGATGGCGAAGATGGCCTCGGAGGCCGCGAAGCCCGACGGGTTCCGCGTGATCTGGCCGGGGCAGGAGGAGGAGTTACTGGCCGGGTTGCCGGTGCGGACGCTGCCCGGGGTGGGCCCGGCCACGGCCACGCGGCTGGGGACCTTCGGGGTGCGGACGGTGCAGGACCTGCGGCGGGTGACGCTGTCCGACCTGGTCTCGATCCTGGGGGAGGCCTGGGGTCAGGGCGTGCACGACCTCGCACGCGGCATCGACCACCGGCCGATCGTCACGCACCGGGAGGCCAAGAGCGTCTCGGCCGAGGAGACCTTCGCCACGGACCTCACGGACGTGCGGGAGGTGGAGGCCGAGCTGCGGCTGCTCGCCGACCGGGTGTCCGGGCGGCTGGCCAGGGCGGGGCTGTTCGGGCGCACGGTCTCGGTGAAGCTGCGGCGGCACGACTTCTCCACGCACCTGCGCTCCACCACGCTCCGACACGGCACCGACGACGCGGCGGTGATCTCGGGGGCGGCGGTGCGGCTGGCGGGATCGATCGGCGTGGGTGACGGAGTGCGACTGCTGGGCGTGGGGGTCTCAGGTTTCGTGGAGCACAGCCAGGAGGAGCTGGCCCTGGAGGTGGCCGAGCCGGCGGGGAGCTCGGCGGAGAGCCACACCTCCGACGAGGTGGAGGCGGCCGGCGAGGAGCTGCTGGACGGCGCGGACGCGCACGCCGCACGGCTGGGGCGCGCCACGTGGCCGACCGGGGCCGATGTGGTGCACGCCGAGCACGGGGCCGGATGGGTGTGGGGGAGCGGCAGGGGGGTGGTGACCGTCCGCTTCGAGGGACCGCGGACGGGGCCGGGGCCGGTGCGCTCGTTCAGCGCCGACGACCCGGAGCTGCAGCCGGCCGAGCCGCCGGAGTGGTGACCGGGCGCGGCGCCCGGGTGGGGGCTCACCCCATCGGGGCCGATGGGGTGAGCGCGCCGCTCAGGCGAAGGTCCAGGAACGCTTGGAGAGGCCGTACCAGAAGCCGTCGACAGCGCTCTCGCCGCGCGGGGTGGCGGTGGTGGAGGCGGCGCCGAGGGCGACGAAGAGCGGGGCCCAGTGCTCGCTGCGGGGGTGGGCCTCCAGGGCGGCGGGGGCCTTGGTCTGCCAGTCCAGCAGGGCGTCGACATCGCCGGCGGCCACCTGCTCGGCGGCCCAGTGGTCGAACTCGCGGGAGGCGGTGGGGGCGTCGGCATCCGCGCCGGCGGCGGGGTTGAACCAACGCAGGTTGTGGGTGGTGAAGCCCGAGCCGACGACGAGGGTGCCCTCCTCGCGCAGGCCGGCGAGGCGCTGGCCGACGGTGAAGAGCTCTCGGGGGTCGAGAGTGGGCAGGGAGACCTGGAGGACCGGGACGTCGGCGTCGGGGTACATCTCCACCAGGGGGACGTAGGCGCCGTGGTCGAGGCCGCGCTGTTGGTCCTGGTGGACGGGGCCGAGGTCTGCGAGGTGGCGGGCCACCGACTGCGCCAGCTCCGGGGCGGCGGGGGCGTCGTAGGTGACCTCGTAGTACTTCTGCGGGAAGCCCCAGAAGTCGTAGGTGAGGGGGGCGCCGGTGGTCGAGGACACGGTGATGGGGTTGCTCTCCCAGTGGGCCGAGACCATGAGGATGTTCTTGGGGCGCTCGATGGTCGCGGACCAGTCCGCGAGCTGCTGCGTCCAGGTGGCGTCGTCGGCCAGGGGAGGGGCGCCGTGGGAGAGGTAGAGGACGGGCAGCGTGGCGGTCATGGAGGAAGTGTACGTGATGCGTCACGTAGTCACAAGGTGGGGTGGGGCGCTCGTTGCGAGGCACCGGCTGCAGCGTGCTAGGGTTCTGGGTCGTTGCTCACTTCGTGAGTGGCACCCTCGTCCGGGTGGCGGAATGGCAGACGCGCTAGCTTGAGGTGCTAGTGCCCTTTATCGGGCGTGGGGGTTCAAGTCCCCCTCCGGACACCGTGGTTCCACAGTGTGGAACACGAAGGCCCTGACCTGTTGGTCGGGGCCTTCGCCGTGTCCTGGGGCGGGTTTCGTGGGCTTCTGGATGGGTTTTCCGGGCGCGCTGGTGCGCCCTGTCAGTGCCGGGAGTCCCGCCAGCGGTGGAAGGCGTACATGGCCGACCAGATCAGCGCTCCGACCAGGAGGAAGCCGGCGATGACGCCGACGTGGTCACCCACGCTGTCGAAGGTGGCCCAGCCGCTGAGGTAGATCGCAGGCAGCACGGTCACGCACATGAGCAGGAAGTGGACGGCCGACTGGCGGGCGAGGCTCCACTCCTCGATCTCGTAGATCACCGTGGCGCCCGCGACCGCGGCGACGATGACGCCGGTCACCAGGGTGGAGCGGCCATCATCGGCCTTGCCCTGGTTGAGGAGGACCAGTCCGATGGCGGTCATGATCACCAGGGGGATCCCGGCGCGGAGGGCAGCCTTGGCCACGAGCGTCATGGGAGTGACAGTAGCGGGGGGTTCCGGTGGCTTGCGGGAGCACTCAGTGAGACCGTGGGTACCCGACGACTCAGGAGAGTGCCATGAACGCGTCGCACGACCCCGCCGCCACCTGGGCCGGCACGATTGCGGCCACCACGGCGTGTGCGGTGTCCGGTGGTATCGCCACCGACCCCTCGTCCGACTGGTACGAGAGCCTCGAGAAGCCGAGCTGGCAGCCGCCGGGATACCTGTTCCCCATCGTGTGGACAGGGCTGTACGCGGGCATCGCGGCGACCTCGGCACGGACGATCAACACCTTCGAGGAGCGGGGTGAGCAGCGCCGTGCGGCGGGGTATCGGACGGCACTGGGCATCAACCTGGTGCTCAACCAGGGCTGGAGCTGGACCTTCTTCTCGGCGCACCGACTGGGTTTGGCGAGCGTGAACGCTGCACTGCTGGCGATGAGTTCCGTGGACCTGGCGCGGCGGGCGGGGCAGGCCGACACGGGCAAGGGCCTCGAGCTGGTGCCCTATGCCCTCTGGTGCACCTTCGCCACGGCGCTGACCGTGTGGATCGCCCGAAGGAACGCATGACCACCGAGGCTCCCGAGCTGGTCGAGCTGCTGAGGGAGGACGGCAGCGTCATCGGCACCCACCCCAAGGCGACGGTCCACACGGCGGACACGCCCCTGCATCGAGCCTTCTCGGTGCATCTCGTGGCGCCTGATGGTCAGGTGATGCTGACGCGCCGCGCGCTGAGCAAGGTGGCCTGGCCGGGGGTCTGGACCAATGCGTGCTGTGGCCACCCGGCCCCGGGGGAGAGCGATGAGGAGGCCATCGTGCGTCGCCTGCTGACCGAGCTGAATCTCCCCGCCGATGCGGTGGGCCCAGCTCGGGTGGTCGCGCCGGGTTTCCGCTACCGCGCCGTCGATGCCAGCGGGGTGGTGGAGAACGAGATCTGCCCCGTGTACGTGGCGGACCTGCACCTCACCCCGGAGGAGCTGCCGGCCCCGAATCCCGATGAGGTGATGGACGTCGGCTGGGCCGCGTGGCCCGCCCTCCGTGGTGCGCTGGCCTCGATGCCGTTCGCGTTCAGCCCCTGGCTGGTCAAGCACCTGGACCACCCGGAGGTGGGTTCCGCGCTGGGGTCGGTGGGCTGACGTGGCGGGCTGAGCGGCCGGCTGACAGGTCGCCCCCGCCGGTGGCTACTGGTCGCGGTAGTCGTGGGGTTCGGTGGTCTGTTGCTGGCCGAGGAGGGTGGTCCAGTGGACGGTGCCGTCGTCGGTGATGGTGGCGTGCCAGCCGCGTGTGGTCTTGCGGGTGTGGCCGCGGCGGGAGAGGCACTGCAGGTTGCCCGGGGTGGTGGTCCCGCCCTCGTCGAAGGGTGTGACGTGGTCGAGCTCGCACTGCTGGGCGCTGACCCCGGAGCCGGGGTCGCGGGCGATGCCGTCCCGGGCGCGGACGAACCGGGCCACCGACGCCGTCGGCCGATACGTGTACGGCGAGACACTGACCGCGTGGCCGGTGGTGGGGTCGGCGACCAGGCGCTGCCACACCGACCCCTCCCGGGTCGCCACGGCCCGGACGTGCTCGGGGTCGAGGTACCCGAACCCGGGCATCCACCCCAACGCCGCACCCCGCAAGCCCCGGTGGGCACCCCGGTCACCGGGGGCGGCATCGTCTGCCGGGGCACCCCTGCCACCGGGAGTGTCCATCGGGCCTGCTGTCTGACTGGCCGGTCGTAGGTCACCGGGTGGCTCATCACCCGGAGGACTGCCGCCCGGTGGGCTGGCGCTGCCCGGTGGGCCGGTGGTGGGCACACTGGTCCCGTTGATCGTGGTGTCTGCGTTTTCGAGCAGGACATCCAGTCCCACGACGACCGTCACACGTGCTGGGGGAAGGACCGGGTCGCCCACCTGCGGCACGGGGAACCAGTCAGCCGACACGGTCCCGCAGGACGCACACCGGAGGCGCTGGCGGCTCAGGGGCCACTGGGCCCGGGGGCCGCGTGCCCACACCGGTGCTCGCGTACACACCGTCGCTCGTGTCCACGGTCGACTGAGGCTGCGGCAGCGCTGCCGCCTGGGGCTCGTCGACGGCCGGGGTGGGCAGCGGGGGCTGGGTGAAGGCGCCACCGGGCTTGCCGCCGCTGCCATGGCCGGTCGCGGAACCGCTCTGCTGGGCACGCAGGTTCTCGTGGGTGGGGTTGGTGCAGGTGCCGGGGAGCTGGCCGACCAGGAGCAGGTCGAGGTGAATGTCCGACCGCAGCTGGGACAGGGTCCGCTGATCACCGGCTGCCTTCGCGCGGCGGGCCGCAGCATCCAACCGGCCCCACGCAGCAGCCACCCTGGTCGCCTCACCCACCACCGTCAGCGACCCGGTCCCGTCATCACCAGGGTGAGTCCACGACCCACGCCCCTGGATCGCCTCGACCATCCGCTCCCGGGCCGCCTTGCGGTCGGCCGCTTCGACCTTCCGGATCCTGCGGCGCAACAACTCCCGGAACGACGCAGAAGACCGCGGCGACCCATCAGCCGCCCGGGTGAGCACGGCCAGGCCGATCGCGACCGCATCATCGGCCTGCAAGTGCCTGGTGTCAGCGAACCAGGTCAACACCCGCGACAACGACGCCCGCCCCTCCACCAAGGCTTCCCGCCCACACACGACCCGCTCAGGATCGGAGGCGACCAGGTCCACCAGGTGCCCGATCCGCCCAGCAGCCTCACCCGTGGCCGCGACGACCTCCTCAGTCACGATCACCGGCGCATCACACGGACGCAGGATGCCCGGCTCACCCTCATCCACACGCTGCTGCAAATGCGCCACCGTGTGCGCGTACACCCGCCCCACCGCATCCATCAGCGCCACCTCCGCCGTCCGGGCCGACTCCACCGCCGACACCGCCTCACCCAGAGCCGATTCGGCACGCTCCCACGCACCCTCCGCACGACCACCACACGCCGTGCCGGCAGACGTGGCCGGCTCACCGGACCGCACCCCGGCAGACCCGGCCACCACGCCGGACTGCTTCCCGCCCGGACGGGACAGGGGCCCTTGCCCCGTGTCGAACGACTCCTGCCGCATGCCCCCACCCCCTCAGATGGTCACCACGTGTTCCACTCACTGTCCGACACACCGTCGAACTGATGTCCACACACTAGACGGGACCACCGACAACCTCCCCCCACCACCCCAGACCCTGTGGACAACCCGGGAACTCGCCCGGGACACCCGCCACCGACACCCCGGGTGACCCGCCACGGAGGGCCAGGCTCACCCCATCGAACCCCGCGCCCAGACCCACCCCACGTACCCTGCGGCCATGGGTTTCTTCAGTTCCTTCCTGGGCCTCAATGCCGGCGTCGATCCCGTGGCGGAGAACGCCCGACTCGCGCGCAGGGTCGCCCTCCTGGAGGCACAGGTCGCCGAGCTCGCCCAGCGCTCCGGGACGGATCTCCGCACCGTGCAGGCCCCGTCGCCCGTCTCGCCGGAGGTCCGCGCACTCGCCCTGAGGGGGCAGCCCGTCCGCGCCATCAAGCTCCACCGCGAGCAGACCGGGCTCGGCCTCAGGGCCGCCAAGGACGATGTGGATGCGGTGACCTCCGGCCGCGTCTGACCGCCGCCACCGCGCGCCTCAGCCGCCCGCCAGCTGCTCCACCAGTCCGGCCATCAGCGCCGTCTGACGGGGCAGCCCGCTGACGGTGATGTGCTCGTGTCGCGCGTGCGGGCCGGCACCCACCCCACCCAGCCCGTCGATGACCGGCAGACCGAGGGCGGCAATGAAGTTGCCGTCACTGGCCCCGCCGACGGCCTGCGTCGTGACCTCCACACCCATGTCCTGCCCCGCCGCCACGAGCAGGGCCAGCATCTCCTCGGTGCGCTCGGTGGGGTTCATGGGCGGACGGTTGCGGTCGATCTCCATCTCGATGCTGCACCGCTCGTCCTCCACGCGCAGGGCCTCCAGCGCCTCGACCACCCGGTCCTCCTCGGCGGCCTTCTGCACCCGCACGTCCACCTGGCAGGACGCCTTCTCGGCCACGACGTTGCGACCCGTCCCACCGGTGATGACCCCGACGTTCACCGTCGTGCCCCGCTCCGGGTCGGCCAGGTCCGCGATGCGCCCGACCAGCCGCGCGAGCTCGTGGATGGCGCTGGCGCCCTTCTCAGGATCGAGCCCGGCGTGGGACTGGATGCCGGTCACGGTCACGTCAGCCATCACCGTCCCCTTGCGCTGCACCTTCACGGCCCCCGCCGCGCTCGGCTCCGCGATCATCGTCACCAGCGCGTTCTGGGCCGCCGCCTCGATGTGGTGACGGCTCGCCGAGGAGCCGATCTCCTCGTCACCCGTGAGCAGCAGGTGCAGGTCCGCGTGGGGCACCCCGAGCTCACGCAGTGCCTTGAGCATCCACACGGTCTGCACGATGCCGGCCTTCATGTCGAGCACGCCCGGTCCGGTGAGGACGTCTCCGTCACGGGTGAGGGGCCAGTCCGCCAGCGTGCCCTCGGGCCACACGGTGTCGTAGTGGCAGACGCTGAGCACCGCGCCCGACGCGCCGCTTCCCTCCCAGGTGAGCTCCAGGACGTCCCCGCGGTCCCCACCGTCGTGACGGGTGCGCGATGCGGGCTCACCCAGCCGCTCGACGGCCCACGTCTCGATGCCGGACAACGCGGCATCGAGCAGCGCCTTGTCCGTGGAGGGGGACTCCATGCCGACCAGGTGGTCCAGGTCGGCGAGCACCTCCTCCATGTGCTCCTCGACGAAACGGGCGACATCTGCAGCGTGGGTCACGGGGAGTCCTCTCGACAGGGGTCAGTCCCTCAGCGGACGGGCACGCCCGGCCCCAGGGGGAGCCCGACGGCGTACCAGAGGGCGAAGAACAGGAACCAGCCCACCAGCATGGCGATGGACAGCGGCAGCGTGAGCGCCAGCAGGGTGCCGATGCCCGCCTTGCGGTAGTACTGCTGCATGTACCCCAACGCCAACGCGAAGTACGGGCTCATGGGGCTGATGATGTTGGTGGGGGAGTCACCCATGCGGAACAGCATCTGCGTGACCTCGGGGTTCACCCCCAGCAGCATGAACATGGGCACGATGACCGGCGCCATGAGGGCGTACTGCGCCGAGCCGCTGGTGATGAAGAAGTTCAACGCGGCCACCAGCACGACCAGCCCGAAGAACATCAGCAGCGGCGGCAGGTTCGCCTGCTCCAGCAGGGCCGAGCCCTTGATGGCGATGATGGGCCCGATGTTGGACCACTTGAAGTAGGCGACGAACTGCGCAGCCGCGAAGAACAGCACCAGCACCGGGGCCAGGCTGACCAGTCCCTTGCCCATCATGGCCGGGATGTCCCCGGCCGAGGTGATGGACCGGGTCAGCACGCCGTAGGTGATGCCCGCGAACGCGAACAGCAGGGCGATGGGGACCACCACGTCGCTGAGCAGCGGGCTGTCCAGGACGCCCTCCTCGCCGCGGAAGATCGAGTTCGGCCAGAGCAGCGCAGCCAGGTAGGCGGCGAAGAACAGGGCCGCCACCAGTCCGGACCACCGCAGGCCGCGGGTCTCCTCGCGCGTGAGGGTGAGCGAGCCGTCCTCGCCCGTGACCCCCATCGCGTCGCCCTGGTCGGCGTGGCCCTGACCGGCAGCCTCCGCACCGGGGGCGTCGACGGCGTCCTGGCCGGCAGCCTCCTGGCCGGGGGCGTCGGCGACGTCCTCGTCATCGACCATGTCCTTGGTCATCCGCGCCAGGAGCGTCTCGGTCACCAGCGTGATGATCCCGGCCAGCACGAAGGACGAGGCGATGGAGAAGAAGTAGTTCGCGATGGGCGAGACGACGTACTCCTCGTCCACCATCTGCGCGGCGCTGGTGGAGAGGCCGGCGAGGATGGCGTCGGTGCCGGTGATGAGCAGCGAGGCGTTGTACCC
Organism: Kytococcus sedentarius; assembly: GCF_041937525.1. GTDB lineage: Bacteria > Actinomycetota > Actinomycetes > Actinomycetales > Dermatophilaceae > Kytococcus > Kytococcus sedentarius_A. The sequence continues at coordinate 806,189 of NZ_CP169391.1, read as the reverse complement.
GGCACTGGCCGCACCGAAGGCCACCACGGCACCCAGCACGGGGGAGCGCCCCACCGCCTTGAAGGCCGCAGCACCCAGCGGGATCAGCACCACGTAGATCGCGTCGGACGCCACCGAGCCCGTGACACCGGTCAGTGCGAGCACGAAGGTGAGCCAGCGTGCCGAGACCCGCGAGACCACCAGGCGGATGGCAGCGGAGATCATGCCGCTGTACTCGGCGATGGCGACACCCAGCATCACGATGATGATGAGTCCCAGCGGCGGGAACTCGGTGAAGTTGGTGACGGCCTTGCCGAGGATCTCGTGGAGCCCGTCGCGCGTGAGGAGGTTGACCACCTCCACGGTCTCCCCGTCGGCAGGGGAGACCGCCGACACCCCCGCCGCACTGAGGACGGCGCTGAGGGCAAGGATCAGACCGGCCAGGATGAGGAACAGCCAGAACGGGTGGGGGAGCATGTTGCCCACCCGTTCCAAGCCACTCAGGGCCCTGACGAGCCGGCCGTTCTCCGAGCCGCGCGCAGTGGGCTCTGCGGTGGTGGACATGGTCGTCACCTCTCGATGGGGGGCGATCTGCCAGTTCGGCCCGGGGCCGAACCCCGAGACTACAAAACGCCCGACGGGCCGGACGGCCGGGTCACGGCCCTCCCACTGCGCCCCGTCAACCCCATCCCCCCGCGATCAGCACCATCGTCACCGCGAACCCGGCCACGTAGTTCAGCCACAGGAAACGCGTCCACCCGGAGTGCGCCTCCTCGCACCGGGCGTCGGTGATGCCCAGGAAGGGCGCCACGCTCATCGCGTAGACCGCCGGCACCAGCGCCAGCCACGTGTACGGCAGGGGAGTGGCCACCATCAGTCCCGCCGCCACCAGGTACAGCACGAACGACACCCACACCGTCGCCCGTGCCCCCAGCACCGTCCCGATGGACCCGATGCCGCCGGCCCGGTCGGCGCGCACGTCCTGCACCGCTCCGAAGGCGTGGCTCGCCATCGACCACGCGAAGAACGCCGCCAGCGCCGCCCAGCCGACCCACGGCACCGACGCCCCGGTGAACAGCGCCCCCACCACCGCCGGCCCCACGAAGTGCGTCGCGGAGGTCACCGAGTCCAGGAAGGGCACCTCCTTGAACCGCATCCCCACCAGGCTGTACGCCACGACCGCGATCATGGTCACCGCCAGCGCCGCCCCGCTGGCCACCGTGCCCCACCACAGCAGCACGATCACGAACGGAAGACAGCTCAGCAGGCAGGCCCACAGGATCATCCGATGGTGGGCACGGTCCGTCAGTGCCCCCTCGACCCCTCCCTTGCGCGGGTTCTGCAGGTCGGACTCGTGGTCGAAGACGTCGTTGATGCCGTACATGGCCAGGTTGTAGGGCACCAGGAAGAACACCACGCCCACCCAGAGGGCCACGTCCGTCCACGACCCGCCGGCCAGCAGGTACGCGGCACCGAACGGGTAGGCCGTGTTCACCCAGGACACCGGTCGCGAGGTGGCCAGCAGCGTCCGCAGCGCCGATGGGGTGTGCCCCGCCCCGCTCACGCCCGGTCACCCCGCGCACGCAACGCCACCCACAGCGCCGGCAGCACCCCGGCCGCCGCGATCGTGTAGGCGAAGTCCTCCACCGGCGCCAGGCCGATGCGCCACCCGGCCAGGTGGGCCTCCTCGTAGGCCACGATGCCCGCGCCGATGATCAGCGAGTCGAACACCGCCGTGAACACGCAGGAGACCGCCAGCGCGATGCCGGAGGCCACCACCGTGCGCCGCCGCACCGGTGCGCCCACGCGGGCCAGACACACCGCCGCGACCACCAGGCACACCGCCAGCACCGCCGCGTTCACCCACAGGTAGGTCACCGCCACCCACCTCCTGACGCACCCTCCGGCGCGGTGGCAGCGCTCCGCCCCGACCGCCACGCCAGCAGCCGCTCGATGCCGGTGAACAGCACCATGGTGAAGTGGCACAGGAACCACAGGAAGAACACTTCCTCCACCGGCAGCTCCGGAGCCAGCTGCCACCCGACCTGCCACGGCCCCGGCCCGCGCATGAAGATTCCCAGCTGGATGCACACCAGGTCCCACACCAGGAACAGCCCCACACCCGCGGCCTGCACCGCCAGCGCCCGCCGCCAGTCGGCGAACAGGTACAGCCGCCAGCGCCGGTCGATCAGCACCATGCACGCCGCAGAGACACAGATGGCCGCCAGGTACAGCCCCGGCATCAGGCGCCCCCGCCCGCGCCGAACGCCACCGGGTCCATCGGCCCGTCGGAGTGGTCACCGCGCAGCCGCTTCACCACGTTCTCCGCGCTGATCAGGCACATCGGCAAACCCACCCCGGGCGCGGTCGTCGCCCCGGCGTACAGCAGGTTCTCCACGTGACGGCTGCGGTTCTGCCCGCGCAGGAAGGCCGACTGCCACAGCGTGTGCCCGGGGCCCAGCGCGTTCCCCCGCCAGGCGTTGTACTCGGCGGCGAAGTCGGCGGGCCCGATGCTGCGCCGCACCACCACCCGCTCGGCAAGGTCCGGCACGCCGGCCCAGTCCGCCATCTGCGCGATCGCGTCGTCCACCGCCTGCTCCACGACCGGGTCACCACCCCCATCGACACCGCCGGCGCCCACCGAGCGGCCGTCCACCGCATCGGGGGAGACGGGGATGAGCACGAACAGGTTCTCGTACCCCTCGGGCGCCACGGAGTCGTCGGTCGCCGAGGGCATGCACACGTAGGTGCTGGCCGGTTGCGGCACCACCGGCGACTCTCCGAACACCGCCTCGAAGTTCGCGTCCCAGTCGGTCGTGAAGAACAGGTTGTGGTGCACCAGCTCCGGCAGCCGTCCGCGCACCCCCAACAACGCCAGCACCGCCCCGGGACCCGACGTGCGCCGTGCCCAGTAGGACTCGCCGTAGGTCTGCAGGTGCTCCGGCAGCAGTCGGGTCTCCGAGTGGTGCAGGTCCGCGGTCGAGACCACCACGTCCGCGGGCACCAGCTCCCCATCGGCCAGCCGCACGCCCGTCGCCCGCGCGCGGCGCCCGCGGGCGGTGTCCAGCACCTGTCGCGATGCGGGGCGGTCGGTGACGATCTCGGTCACCTCCGCGCCCAGCCGGATCTGGACCCCGGCCTCGCGGACCACCTCCTCGATGGAGTCGACCAGCCGCGCGAAGCCCCCCATCGGGTACCGGACCCCGTCCTGCAGGTCCATGGCGCTCATCAGGTGGTACATGCTCGGCGTGGTGCGGGGGGTGGCGGCCAGGAACACCGCCGGGTAGCCCAGCACCTGCCGCAGCCGAGGGTCGCGCACCGTGCGCGCCACCCGGTCGTGGAGCGACTCGGTCAGCAGTCGCACCAGCTGTGGCAGGCGGGGGAGCAGGCCGCGCAGCGTCCGCAGCGGGATGCGGCTGAAGGTCGTGTAGAGAAAGGCCTCCCGCGCCATCACGTAGGTCGACCCGGCGCTGTCCAGGTACTCACCCAGCGCGGCCCCGGCGCCGGGCTCCACGGACTCGAACAGTGCCTGTGCCTCCTCCCGTCCGGAGCGCACCTCCAGGGTCTGCGCGGCGGGGGAGAAGACCCGGTAGGCGGGGTCGAGGTCCACCAGCTCCAGCCGCGCGTCCACGGAGGTCCCCATCATCGCGAACCAGTGCTCGAACACCTCGGGCATCAGGTACCAGCTGGGCCCCGTGTCGAACCGGAAACCCCCCGCAGCGGTCGACGCCTCCCACGAGCCCGCCCGACCGCCGGTGGTCTCGCCGCGCTCCAGCACGGTCACGGCATAGCCGTCGCGCGCCAACAGCCCGGCCGTCGCCAGCCCGGCCACGCCGGCCCCGATGACGACCGCGCGCTTCCCGCCGCCCGTACCGGCCCGCAGCCCGCTCACCGTCCCCTCCGCTTCTCCCGGGCGACCGCGCGGGCCACGAGGGCGAGCTTCACCGCATCGGGCACGCGCACCCGTTCCGTGCGCAGGCGAGCCGCCGGCACCCGGGCGAGCCGGTCGGTCAGTGCGGAGTACAGGTCGTGGCAGGCGCGCACGGCGGTGCGGCTCGAGGCGGGCAGCCGTTCGATGGCCACCAGGGCCGCGGCCAGGTCCGCGCGGACATCGGCCACGAGGGCGTCGCGGTCGGCGTCCGTCAGGTGGTCCAGGTCGACTCCGGGGAAGTAGGCACGCCCCCGGCCGTCGGCGTCGTCGGCGAGGTCGCGCAGGAAGTTCACCTTCTGGAAGGCGGCCCCCAGCCGCCGCGCGCCCTCCTCCAGGCCGGCGTCCGGCGCCACCGGGGTGTCGGCGCCGTCGGTGGCGAAGGCCCGCAGACACATCAGGCCCACCACCTCCGCGGAGCCGAAGACGTACTCGGCGAAGCTGTCCGGGTCGTGCTCGACCACCTGCAGGTCCGCCCGCATGGAGGCGTAGAAGGGACGCGTCAGGTCGGTGCCCACCCCCGTCGCCCGGGCGGCGTGCGCGAAGGCGTGGACCACCGGGTCGGTGGAGAAGCCGCTGGCCAGGGCGGCCTCCAGACGCGCCTCGTGCTCGTCGAGGGCCTGCATGATGCGGTGAGCGTCCAGTCCCGCTCCCGACGCGGCGCCGTCCACCACCTCGTCGGCCACCCGCACCAGGGCGTAGATGGCGCGCACCCGGGTGCAGACCGGCTCGCCGAGCAGGCGTGTGGCCAGGCCGAAGGAGGTGGAGTAGTGGGTGATCACCTGGCCGGAGGCCCGGTAGGCCGCCGCGGTGTGGTCCGCGTACGCCCGACCGGCGAGGTCGGCGGGCGTGGGAGGCATGGGCGCAGTCTCCCATGCGGCACCGTGCCTCGCCCGCTGGAGAGGCGCCCGGGGGCGACAGGCCGCGGTGTGGCCTGCTCAGAGCTCGCCCAGGCCCTCGAGCAGGCGGTCGACGTCCTGTTCGTCGGTGTACGGAGCCAGACCCACCCGCACCCCGCCGGCGTCCCCGAGGCCGAGGCGGCGGCTGGCCTCCAGGGCGTAGAAGTGGCCCGCCGGCGCGTTGACCTGTCGCTGGGCCAGGTGGTGCCGCACGTCCTGCGGGTCGTGCCCCTCCAGGGTGAACAGCAGGGTCGGGGTGCGCAGCGCCGCGCGGGAGTGCAGGCGCGCACCGGGCAGCTCGGCGATGCCTGCCTCCATCCTGGCCAGCAGCGCGGCCTCGTGCTCGTGGAGCGCGTCGTAGCTGGCGGTCAGCCGCGCCCTGCGGTCCCCGTCACCCGGCACCAGGTCGGCCAGGAAGTCCACCGCGGCGGTGACGCCGGCCATCAGCTCGTAGGGCAGCGTGCCCAGCTCGAACCGCTCGGGCACCTCGTCGGTCGAGGGGAGCAGCTTGTCCATCCGCAGGGACTCCAGCAGCGCCGGGTTCGCTGACACGGTGCCGCAGTGCGGACCGAGGAACTTGTACGGCGAGCACGCCCAGAAGTCCGCTCCCACCGCGGTCCGGTCCGGCAGGAGATGAGCGGTCGAGTGCACCCCGTCCACCCACAGCAACGCCCCCACCCCGTGCGCGAGATCCGCCACCTCCCGCACCGGAGGGATGGTGCCGATGAGGTTGGACGCGCCGGTCACGGCCACCAGCCGCGTGCGCTCGGTGACCACCTGGGCGAAGTGTTCCAGCCCCTGCTCCCCGGTGTCGGGGTCGAAGTCGGCCCAGCGCACGGTGGCCCCGACCCGCTCGGCGGCCTGGATCCAGGGGCGGATGTTGGAGTCGTGGTCCAGCCGGCTCACCACCACCTCGTCGCCCGCCGACCAGGTGGTCGCCAGCGCACGGGACAGGTCGTAGACCAGCGCCGTCGTGCTGCGCCCGAAGACGACTCCGCGCGGGTCTGTGCCCACCAGGTCGCCGATGGCCGCACGGCAGGCCGCGACGATCTCCTCCGCCCGACGCTCCGAGGGGGTGATGGTGCCGCGGTTCGAGACCGCGGCCAGCAGCGTGTCGGCCACCGCCTGCGCCACCACGGCCGGGGTCTGCGTGCCGCCGGGACCGTCGAAGTGCGCGGCTCCCTCCTGCAGGGCCGGCACGGCGGCGCGAATGGTCTGGACGTCGTACCGGGGGGCGCTGGACATGACGCGAGTGTTCATGGACCACGTGCCCCCGTCAACAGGTGCCCTCGTCAACAGGCGGGGGCTGCGCGCCGGGTCCACGCCGCAGGTGAGGCTCACCGTCGAAAGGCAAGGCTCAGGAAGGCTGACGCGGCACCCGGGGCCGGCGTAGTTTCGCCACCATGAAGCTCACCGACTCGCTCAAGGCCGCCTTCGAGAAGCAGATCACCCTGGAGTTCCAGGCCTCCTTGGCCTACCGGCAGTTCGCCATCGACATGGACGCCCAGGACCTGCCCGGCATGGCCTCGTGGCTGCGCCGGCAGGCCGACGAGGAGATCGTGCACGCCAACAAGTTCATCGACCACGTGCTCGACCGGGGGTCCCGCCCGGTGATCGGTGCGGTGGAGGCCCAGACCCCCGCGGTGGACCCCACCCCGCTGAGCGTGTTCCAGGCGGCGCAGGCGCACGAGGAGAAGGTCAGCGCCTCCATCCGTGACCTGTACAAGGCCGCGGAGGCCGAGGGTGACCTGGACGCCCGGCCGCTGCTGAACTGGTTCATCGAGGAGCAGATCGAGGAGGAGGCGACCGTCTCGGAGATCGTCGCCACCATCGAGCGGGTCGACAACGACGGTCCCGGGCTGCTCCGCATCGACGAGAACCTGGGCCAGCGTGCGGTGGGTACCACCGAACCCTCCGCCTGAGCCGTCACCCACGGGGTCGTAGCGTGGGGGCATGACCTCCGATGCCGTGAAGCCCTCGCCCGCGTTCGATCCCGAGGCGGTGCCCACCCCCGCCGACGAGGTGGTGGACCTCTGTCGCGAGCTCATCCGCATCGACTCCACCAACTACGGCGACGGCACCGGCCCGGGGGAGCGGGAGGCCGCCGACTACGTGGTGGACCGGCTCACCGAGGTGGGCCTGGAGCCCGAGGTGTTCGAGTCCGACCCGGGCCGCACGAGCGTGGTGGTGCGCCTGCCCGGGAAGAACCCCGAGCGTCCCGGGCTGGTGCTGCACGGCCACCTGGACGTGGTGCCCGCCGAGGCCGCCGACTGGTCGGTGGACCCCTTCGCCGCCGAGGTGAAGGACGGCATGGTGTGGGGCCGCGGCGCGGTGGACATGAAGGACATGGACGCCATGATCCTCGCCGTGGTGCGGCACCTGGCCCGCACCGGCACGCAGCCCGACCGTGACCTGGTGGTCGCCTTCTTCGCCGACGAGGAGGCCGGCGGGGTGAAGGGCGCCGGACACCTGGTGGAGCACCACCCCCTGCTGTTCGCCGGCTGCACCGAGGCGGTCTCCGAGGTGGGCGGCTTCTCCATCACCGTCCCCGGACAGGAACTGGCGCAGGGGGCGGAGCCGCAGCGGACCTACCTGGTGCAGACCGCGGAGAAGGGCATCGCGTGGCTTACCCTGACCGCGCGCGGCCGGGCCGGCCACGGCTCGGTGCCCACCCAGGACAACGCGGTGGTGCACATGTCCCGGGCGCTGACCGCCATCCACGAGCACGAGTGGCCGCACGAGACCATCGAGTCGGTGCGGGTGCTGCTGGAGGGCGTGGGTGAGCAGGCCGGCATCGACTGGTCCCTGGAGGACGCCCCCTCGCTGGCCGAGGTCGTGGGGGCCACCGGCGGCGCGCACGACTTCGTGAAGGGCACGCTGCGCAACACGATCAACCCGACCATGGTGGCCGGCGGCTACAAGCACAACGTCGTGCCGCAGACGGTGACCGCGGGCCTGGACTGCCGCTACCTGCCCGGTCAGTGGGAGCAGGTGCTCGCCACCATCACCGAGCTGGCCGGCGAGCACGTGGAGGTGGGCATCCACCACCTGGGCCCCTCGCTGGAGGCCGACTTCGACACCCCGCTGGTGGACACCATGCGGGCCGCCCTGGAGGCCGAGGACCCGGGCTGCCGGGTGCTGCCCTACTGCCTGTCCGGCGGCACGGACAACAAGCACCTGGGTGACCTGGGGATCACCGGCTACGGCTTCGTGCCGCTGCAGCTGCCGGCCGACCTGGACTTCGCGCCGCTGTTCCACGGCATCGACGAGCGCGTGCCGGTGAGCGCCCTGGAGTTCGGCGCCAGGGTGCTGCACCGGTTCGTGCTGGAGGCCTGAGCGCGCAGCCCCGGGCCGACCCCGGGGCCGACCGCACCCTTCAGGCCGTGCGGCGCTGCTTGATGACCTTGCGGCGGAGCGACACCTGGCGGCGCCCGGACTGGTAGTGCCGCACGGTGTGCAGGTTCCAGCCCTCGTACTCGGCCAGCTCGGTGAGCACCTGGCACAGGTCGGCCCGGCTCATCTCACGGTGGGCCTCCACCGTGCGGTACTCCCACACGGCGGCGGCCCGCGCCTTGCGGTGCGGGGGCAGGGAGTGGCCGGTCAGCTGCATCGCCACATTGTGCACACCGAATTGACCTATCGCGCAGCGGCGCGGCGGGCTACCGTGGAGCCATGGCCACAGATCCGCGGAGCGCCCTGACCACCCTCGTCACCGCCTTGGAGCGACACCTGGAGGCATGCACCTCCCGCACCGGGGAGGAGGACCCGCGCGTCATCGCGGCCTACAACGACCTCGCGGACGCGTTCGAGGACTACGACGACGCCCTGATGGACACCTACGGGGAGGTCACGCCCTTCGAGGTCTACTCGGACGAGGACGAGGACGACGAGTTCGACGACGACTACGACGACTCGGACGACGACGACTCGGACGAAGGGGACGACGACTTCGGGGACGACGAGGACGAGGACGCCGGCTCGCGCTACGACGACGAGTACGACGGCGACCAGGACTCCTACTCCTACGACGACGACACCGAGGCCGAGCCCGACGACCAGCCGCGCGCCTGAACCGCTCAGGGCAACGGCCCGGAGGAACCCGCGCTCAGAGCCACCCGGAGCGCTTGAACCGGCGGTGGAGCAACACCACCGCAGCGGCGGTGAGCAGCAGCACCACCGGATATCCCCAGTCGGTGTGGAGCTCCGGCATGTGGTCGAAGTTCATGCCGTAGATCGCCCCCACGATCGTCGGCACCACCGCCAGTGCCGCCCACGCGGAGATGCGTCGTGCGTCCTCGCCCTGCTTGACCGAGACCATCGACAGGTGGGCCTGGAGGATGTCGGTCAGTGAGGTGTCGTAGTCGGCCACGTGGTCGTCCGCCCGCAGCAGGTGGTCCTGCACGTCGCGGAGGTAGGGCCGCAGTGGGTCGGGCACCAGCCCGGGGGTCTCGATGAGGTGACGCACCGGGTCCACCACCGGCCGCACCGCAGCACGCGCCTCCAGGATCTCCCTCTTCAGTGCGTAGATCTCCGAGACGTCCACCTGCGGTCCGTCGCTGAAGGTCTGGGACTCCACCCGCAGCAGGTCGTCGTTGAGCTCGAGGTCGACGGCCGTGTAGGTGTCCACGACGTGGTCGGCCACCACGAAGACCGCAGCGGCCGGACCGTGCCGCATGAGCTCGGGGGAGCGCTCGAGGCGCGCCCTCACCCCATCGAGGCGTGCGACCTCCCCGTGGCGCACGGTGAGCACCCAGTCGGGGCCCCAGGCGATCAGCACCTCGCCGGTCTCGACGTCGCTGTTGTCCTCGAAGTAGGCCAGCGTCCGGAAGACGAGCAGGGCGGTGCCGTCCACCACGTCGAGCTTGGGGCGCTGGCGGCCGGTGACGATGTCCTCCTCGGTGAGGGGGTGCATGCCGAACAGCCGCGCGAACTCGCGGACCTCCTCCGGCGTGGGCTCGAAGAGCCCCACCCAGAGGAAGGGCTGGTCCTCGGCGGCCTCGGCAGCCCGGGAGCGCACCTCCGCAAGACCCGCCGTCACGTCCGGGCACTCGTGCCGCCTGCCGCCGGCGTACACCGCCTTGTCCACGATCATGGGGGCAGTCTGGCACCGGGCCACGGGCCGGACTGCCCGCGTCGACACCACGCCCGGCCCGGCGGGGGCCTCACCTAGGCTGTGCCCGTGGATTCCTGGACCTCGCCCGCCGTGCCCGCCCTGCCGTTCACCGCTCCGGCCCCCCGGGTCCACGACACCGCCCGTGGCGAGATCACCCCGTTGGCGCCGGCCGACGGTCAGGAGGCCGGCCTCTACGTCTGTGGCATCACGCCCTACGACGCCACCCACCTGGGGCACGCGGCCACCTATCTCACCTTCGACCTGCTGCACCGTGCCCTGCGGGCGGCGGGCCACCCGGTGCGCTTCGTGCAGAACGTCACCGACGTGGACGAGCCCCTGCTCGAGCGCGCCGAGCGCGACGGCGTGCACTGGGAGGACCTGGCCTCCCGCGAGATCCAGCTCTTCCGGGACGACATGGTGGCGCTGCGCATCATCGCCCCGGACGCCTACGTGGGTGCCGTGGAGGGGATCCCCTCGGACGTGGCCGCGGTGGAGGCGATGCTGGACTCGCAGCACGCCTACCGGGTGCCGGCCGAGGACGCCGCGCCCGATGCGGGGGACGAGCCCGCCGACGTCTACCTGGACCTCGCGCAGGTGCCCACCTTCGGTGAGGTCTCCGGCTGGTCCACCGACCAGATGATGGAGGTGTTCGCCGAGCGCGGGGGCGACCCCGACCGCGCCGGCAAGCGCGACCGCTTGGACCCGCTGCTGTGGCGCGCCCACCGCGAGGGGGAGCCGCACTGGGAGGGTGGGAGCCTGGGAGCGGGCCGTCCGGGGTGGCACATCGAGTGCACGACCATCGCGCGCGACCACCTGGGCACGCCCTTCCTGGTGCAGGGCGGGGGCGACGACCTGGTCTTCCCCCACCACGAGATGAGCGCCGCCCAGGCACGTGCCCTGACCGGCGGCGCCTTCGCCCACCACTACGTGCACCAGGCGATGGTGGGGCTCGACGGCGAGAAGATGAGCAAGTCCAAGGGCAACCTGGTGCTGGTCTCCCGCCTGCGGAGCGCCGGCGAGGACCCGGCCGCCCTCCGCCTGGCGCTGCTCTCACAGCACTACCGCACGGCGTGGGAGTGGACCGACGCCCACCTGGAGGCGGCCCGCGACCGGCTGGCCCGGTGGCGCCGGGCCGCTGCTGCGGTGCGCCAGGAGGGCTCGGCCGGCGATGCGGTGGCCCGCGAGGTCGCCGAGCGCCTGGCCGACGACCTGGACACCCCCGGCGCCCTGACCGTCGTGGACCGGTGGGCCGACGACGTCCTGGGCGAGGAGACCTCCGCCTCCGCGGCAACGGCCCGCGCCGAGGCCGCGGTGCTGCTGCTGGCGGTGGACGCGCTGCTGGGCATCGATCTCGGCTGAGAGACCGCGCCTCAGACCGGCGGGGTGGTGCCCCCGTCGCCCTCGCGGCGCTTGAGGTACTGCTCGAACTCCTTGGCCAGCGCGTCACCGGAGGCCTGCGGGGAGCTCATCTCGTCCACGGCCTCCTCCAGGGCCTCCACGTACTCGGCCACGTGCTCGTCCTCGCTGGCGAGCTCCTGCACCCCGCGCGTCCAGGCCCGCGCGAGCTCCTCCAGGTCGCCGGTGTCGATGACGGTGTCCAGCACCTCCTCCAGCGCCGAGAGCAGCCCCCAGGTGGCACGCGGAGAGGGCACCGAGCCGGCGTAGTGCGGGATAGAGACCCACACGCTCACCGCATCGATCCCCGCGTCCTCGGCCTCCTGGTTGAGCACGCCGACGATGCCGGTGGGCCCCTCGTAGTCGCCGCCGGAGACGTCCAGCCGGCGCTGCAGGGCCAACGAGCTCGTGGTGGTGGTGACCGGCAGGGGACGGGTGTGGGGGACGTCGGCCAGCAGCGCACCCAGGGTGACGAACTCGGTGGCCCCGGCCTCCAGCACCCAGCCGACGAGCTCGTCGGTGAAGGCGCGCCACCGCATCGAGGGCTCCAGGCCCTGCACGAGGATCACGTCGCGGTCCAGTCCCGGCGGGTGGGCCACGTGGAAGGTCGTGGTCGGCCAGTCCACCTGGCGCCGTCCGCCCCGACGCACCATCCGCGGGCGGTGGACCTGGAAGTCGTAGTAGTCCTCCGGGTCGAAGGCCGCCACGAGCTCGGCATCCCAGACCTCGATGAGGTGGGCCACCGCGGCCGTTGCGGCCTCGCCGGCGTCGTTCCACCCCTCGAACCCGGCGACGACCACCGGGTTGCGCAGCTCCATCGGATCGCTGTTCACCATCCCCTCAGCCTAGGTTGCCGGGGTGCGGCTGCCACACTGTGGCGGTGCATTCCCAGCCCGTTGACCCCGCCCCGTCCGCCCGCCGTGATGTGACCCGGCCCGACGCGACCCGGCCCGACCGGCCCGCCGCGGTGCTGTTCGACATGGACGGCACCCTGATCGACACCGAGCCGATGTGGATGGCCGCCGAGACCCGGCTGGTCGAGGAGTACGGCGGCACCTGGACCCACGACGACGCGCTGGCGATGGTGGGCAACCCGCTGGAGGTGTCGGCCCGCATCATCCTGGACCGCACACCGGTGACCCTCAGCGAGGCCGAGATCATCGACCGCCTGCTGCGCGAGGTCCGCGACCAGGTGCTCGAGCACGTGCCGTGGCGCCCGGGAGCGCGTGAGCTGCTGGAGGAGTGCCGGGAGCTGGGCATCCCCACCGCACTGGTGACGATGTCGTGGACCCTGCTGGCCGATGCCTTCACCGAGGGCCTGCCCGAGGGCACCTTCACCACGGTGGTGACCGGCGATGCGGTGGCGCACGGCAAGCCGGCCCCCGAGCCCTACCTGACCGCCGCCACACGCCTGGGGGTGGAGCCCGGTGACTGCCTGGCCCTGGAGGACTCGCCCTCCGGGGTGGGCTCGGCCTCGGCGGCGGGGACCTGCCTCGTGGCGATCCCACTGATGGTGGAGCTGCCCGAGACGCCGAACACGGTCACGGTGGACTCACTCGCCGGGGAGACGGTCCGCTCGCTGTGGGAGCGTTTCGACCGCTGATCCCGCCGGCTGGTCAGGTGCGCTCCGGCGCTCAGTCGGCGACCTGCGCGTCCCCGGTCACCGCCTCGTCGGTGGCGCGGTCCTGGGCATCCCCGGGCAGCGGCGGGGGAGTGCCACCCCAGGCGGGACAGATGGCCTGGAAGCTGCACCAGTCGCACAGCCGCGACCGGTTGGGCCGCCAGTCGCCGAGCTCGGCAGCCCGCTCGATGGCGTCGTAGAGGGCCACCACCTTGCGCTCGGTGGCCAGCAGCTCCTCCTCGGTGGGGGCGTGGCGCAGGATGGTGCCGTCCTTCAGGTAGACCAGCTGCAGCAGTGCGGGCACGCGGCCCCGCAGGCGCCAGATGGCCAGGGCGTAGAACTTCATCTGGAACAGCGCCTTGGCCTGGAAGAGCTCCGAGGGGGCCCGTCCGGTCTTGTAGTCCACCACCCGCAGGGCACCGTCGGCCGGCGCCACGTCCAGCCGGTCCACGTACCCGCGCAGGGTGAGCTCCCCCCGCTCGTCACCGCGGGAGACCGGCACCTCCACGTACAGCTCCCGCTCGGCGGGCTCCAGCACGCTGGGGTCCTCCAGCGTGAACCACCGGCGCACCAGGGCCTCGGCGTCCGCCATCCAGGACGCGAGCTCCTCGGGGGTCACCTCACCCGTGGCATCCGCCTCCCGCAGCACCTGGAGCACCTCGGGACGCTCGGCCACCAGGTCCGCCCAGGTGTCCTCCATGAGCCCCACCGCGTCGTCCGGCCGGCGCCGGTGCGCGGGCAGGTCGAAGACGTTCTCCAGCACCGAGTGCACGAAGGTGCCCCGCACCGCGGCGGCGCTCGGTGGCTCGGGCAGGCGGTCCACCACCCGGAAGCGGTAGAGCAGCGGACACTGCATGAAGTCGCCGGCGCGGCTGGGGGAGAGTGCTGCGGTGGCCATGCAGGCAGGGTAGGCGCCGCCACCGACAACCTCCCACCAGCACGGTCCGCCACGGCCCCGCACCCCCGGGCAGCGCCGGCGCCCGTAGGCTGGCACCCCGCACCGCGCACCCGCCCGAACCACCCGAACCACCCGAACCACCCGAACCACCACTCACCCTCACCAAGGAGCCCCGCAATGCCCCAGTCGACCGGATGGCGCATCGGCAGCGTCCGCGGCGTGCCGGTGTACCTCGGGCGCACCTGGCCGCTCCTGGTCGTGCTGGTGGTGGTGCTCAACGGCACCCAGCTCACCGAGACCCTCGGGGCCCCCACCGCCTACGGCCTGGGCCTGGCCTACGCGGCCATGCTGGTGTTCAGCGTCTTCATCCACGAGGTGGGTCACGTGCTGGTGGCGCAGTGGCGGGGCTACACGGTCACCCAGGTGCAGCTCGACCTCATCGGCGGACACACCGCCCACCAGTCGGACAACACCAGCCCCGGCAGCAACGCCCTGGTGGCCGTCGCAGGGCCGCTGGCCAACCTGGCGTTGGCCGCGGCCGCGTTGGCGCTGCTGCTGGTGATGCCCGACGGGCTGGGCCACATGGTGGTGGCCAGCGCGGTCTGGGTGAACGCCTTGGTGGGCTTCTTCAACCTGCTCCCGGGCATGCCCCTGGACGGTGGCCACGTGGTCGACTCCCTGGTGTGGCGCGCCACCGGCAGCCGGCCGGCCGGCCTCATCGCCGCCGGGTGGAGCGGCCGCGTCATCGCGGCGGTGGTCATCGGTTTCCTCGTCTGGCAGGTGGCGGTCGGCGGGTCCATGGTCTTCCTGCTCTGGGGCGGCCTCATCGCGTGGATCCTCTGGGCCGGCGCCAGCCGCTCCATCCAGGCCGGCACCGCCCGCCGCGAGCTGGGCCGGCACACCACGGCCTCGGTGATGCGCCCGGCCGTCGGCATCCCGCAGGACGCCCCGGTGGCCACCCTGCTGCAGGTGCGCGGCTTCCCGGTGCCCGTCACCGTGGTCACGACCGATGCGGAGCACCGCGCCGTGGGCCTGGTGGACCCCTCCGCCCTGGCCCAGGTGCCGGCCGAGGCCCGGGAGACCACCCCGCTCTCGGCGGTCGCCCGCACGGTGGAGGGGGACTGGACCGTGGACGCCGCACCGCAGGAGGACATCACCCGCCTCATCGAGGCCGTGCTGGGCCGGCAGCTCACCCTGGCGGCCATCCGCCAGCCGGGCGTGCAGCTGCCCGACGGGCGGCAGGGGCCGCCGCAGATCGTGGGCCTGGCCGACCACGCCTCGCTCGATGCGGGGATGCGCGCCAACAGCGGTCCGTAGACTCACCCGCCATGACCTCGCAGACCCCGCCGTCCTCGCCCGTGCACACCGAGGAGCCCACCGGTGAGCCCTGGAACGGTGAGCCCTGGGCGGGTGAGCAGGGCCGTCGCGGTCCGTTCCGCGTGGGGGAGCGGGTGCAGCTGACCGACCCCAAGGGCCGCATGCACACCATCGTGCTGGAGCCCGGCAAGCGCTTCCACAACACCCGCGGGCACATCCAGCACGACGACCTCATCGGCGCCCCCGACGGCACCGTGGTGATCCACTCCACCGGTACCGAGTGGCTGGCGCTGCGCCCACTGTTGAGCGACCACGTCATGTCCATGCCCCGTGGTGCGGCGGTGGTCTACCCCAAGGACTCCGCGCAGATCGTGGGGATGGCCGACATCTTCCCCGGCGCCGTCGTGGTGGAGGCCGGCGTGGGCTCCGGCGCGCTGAGCATGTCCCTGCTGCGTGCGGTGGGGGAGACCGGGCGCCTGCACAGCTTCGAGCTCCGCGAGGAGTTCGCCGAGATCGCCCGCGCCAACGCCCGCGCCTTCCTGGGTGGCGACCACCCGGCCTGGAGCATCCACCTGGGCGACCTCGCCGAGCAGCTGCCGGCCACGCTGGAGCCGGGCAGCGTGGACCGGGTGGTGCTGGACATGCTGGCCCCCTGGGACTGCCTGGAGGCCGTGGCGGACGTGCTGGTGCCCGGGGGCGTGCTCATCTGCTACGTGGCGACCGCCACCCAGCTCTCCCGCGTGGCGGAGGCCGCGCGCGACCACGGTGGCTTCACCGAGCCCAAGGCGTGGGAGTCCATGGTGCGCGGCTGGCACCTGGAGGGTCTGGCCGTGCGCCCGGAGCACCGCATGCACGGGCACACCGGGTTCCTCATCTCGATGCGGCGACTCGCCCCCGAGGTGGCCGCCCCGGAGCTGGCGCGTCGCCCCGCGAAGGCGGGGTCCGATGCGGACGTCTCGGCCGGCGGCTGGACCGAGCGCTTCGACGCCGAGGACTGGACCTCCCAGAACCTCGGGGAGCGGTGGATCTCGCCCAAGAAGCTGCGTCGCGTGCGACGTGAGCAGGAGCGGCAGGAGCGCCTGGGCAGCACCCGCCTGGAGCGGGACTGAGGTGCGATCCGATGGGGTGACGCGCCGCCTCCGCGGCGGTCACCTCAGTGCTGGGTCACCTCAGCCACCTCAGTGCTGGGTCACCTCAGCGCCGCAGCAGCCAGCCGGCCACCAGCCGCCAGCCCAGCAGGAGCAGGGTGAGCGTCCCGGTGGCCACGAGGACGAAGGGCGTGGCCGTGCCCTGGTCGGTGAGCTGACGCAGGGCCATGCCCACCAGGAGCGTCGCCACGAGCACGACGGCCCCCTCGGCGAGCGTGGAGGGCACCCGCCGGCGCACCGCGGCGGTGGCCACCCACCCGAGGGCCGCCCCGGCCCAGAAGGGCCATGCGGTCAGTGGGATGCCCGTCAGCGCCTCCCCGGTGGCGTGGCTCTGCCGACCCAGCCCGGCGAACAGGGCGATGGACCCCGCATCGAGGAGGGCGGCGGCCCACGCGGGCACGCGGCGGCGCGACGAGGGGCGGGGTGAGTCAGCCATGGGCACACCGTACGCCGACGGATCCTGACCGTTTCCTGAGGTGATTCCCAGCCCGCGCCCAGACTCCCGCGTCTACGATGCGTGCCGACCAGACGTCCACCCGTGAGGAAGTTCCCCCGTGAAGCGCACCCCCGTCCGCCTGATCGCCCTGGTGTCCACCGCCGCGCTGACCCTGAGTGCCTGCGGTGGTGAGGAGTCCGAGGACAACTCGTCGGAGTCGACCACGTCGAGCAGCTCGGCCCCCGCGGGCAACGAGGAGTCCGAGAGCTCCAGTGACGAGGAGTCGCCGAGCGAGGGTGACGACGCCGCCTCCGCCGACGCCACTGGTGAGGCCTCTGATGACGCCTCCGCCGGCGCTGCGGGCGCCCCCTCGGCCTCCGGTGGCGAGAGCGAGGCCCCCGAGGACGCAGACGGCAAGAAGCCGGACCCCGAGGCGGCCGGCAAGCTCGAGGACCTGGAGATCACCGGCGGCGACAAGCCCAAGATCACCTTCGGCGACGGCCCGTTCACGGTCTCCGAGACGCAGGAGAAGGTCGTGGAGGAGGGCGATGGCGAGGAGCTCACCAGCGACCACACCGCGATGGTGGAGTACGCCCTCTACAACGGCACCTCCGGTCAGGAGCTGCAGAACGCCTTCGGCCAGAACCCGGTGCCGATCGGCCTGAACGATGAGCAGACCATCTCCGCGCTCCGCTCTGCCATGGAGGGCAAGAAGGCCGGCACCACGATGGCGGTGGCCATTCCCGCCAAGGACGCCTTCGGCGAGGAGGGTGCACCGCACCTGGGCCTGGAGGCCGGTGACACCCCGGTCTACCTCATGAAGATCACCGAGGCCACCAAGCCACTGGAGGAGGCCACCGGCACCGAGAAGGAGGCTCCGGAGGACTTCCCGAAGGCCGAGGTGTTCAAGGACAAGCCGGCCAAGATCACCATGCCGGACTCCGAGGCGCCCAAGGAGCTGAAGGAGGCCACCCTCATCGAGGGCGAGGGTGACGAGGTGAAGCAGGGCGACCAGCTGACCATCCACTACACCGGCGTCAAGTGGGCCAAGGGCTCCGAGGGGGAGAAGTTCGACTCCTCCCACGACCGCGGTGCCCCCACCACCTTCCCCATCGGCGTCGGCCGCCTGATCCCGGGCTGGGACGAGACCCTGGTGGGCAAGAAGGTCGGCTCCCGCGTGGAGCTCGTCGTTCCCCCGGAGAAGGGCTACGGCAAGGAGGGCAACCCGCAGGCCGGCATCTCGGGCAAGGACACGCTGGTGTTCGTGGTGGACATCCTCGACGCGCAGTCCGCGCCGGGTGGTGGTGGCCAGGGCCAGTGAGCCCGCACCCTCGGGCTGCCTGACCCGCCACCCATCAGGCACACTGGGCCCTCACGCATCCGTGAGGGCCTTCGTGTGCCCGGAGAGGGACTGGACATGAGCGACGCACAGCGCACCAAGCCGGAGGTCGACTTCCCCGAGGGCGAGGCGCCCACCGAGCTGGTGGTCGAGGACCTCATCGAGGGCGACGGTGCCCAGGCCGGCGCCGGCGACGTGATCTCCGCGCACTACGTGGGGGTGTCCTTCTCCACCGGTGAGCAGTTCGACGCCAGCTGGGACCGGGGCACGCCGCTGCAGTTCCAGCTGGGCATCGGCCAGGTCATCGCCGGCTGGGACCAGGGCATGCAGGGCATGCGCGTGGGTGGCCGCCGCAAGCTCACCATCCCCGCCCACCTCGCCTACGGCGACCAGGGTGCTGGTGGCGTGATCGGCCCCGGCGAGACGCTGATCTTCGTGGTCGACCTCGTGGACGTCTCCGACCGCTGATGGCAGCAGCAGGACGTGGGCACGACCCCAACCTCAAGACCGAGCGTCTGCTCAACCTCCTGCTGGCCCTCCTGCACACCCGACGGCCGCTGACCAAGGCGGAGATCCGGCGCGTCATGCCGGAGTACCAGGAGGGCTCGGCAGAGGCCTTCGACCGCACCTTCGAGCGCGACAAGAACGACCTGCGGGCCCTGGGTGTGCCCATCAGCACCGGCCCGGTGGACCCCGGCTTCGACGACGAGGAGGGCTACCGCGTCGACCCCGACGAGTACGCCCTGCCCGAGCTCGTGTTCACCGCCGAGGAGCTGACGATGCTGGGTGTCGCCGCCCGCGTGTGGGGGCAGGCCTCGCTGTCCACCGCCGCGCAGCGCGCGCTGCACAAGATCACCGCCCGGGACACCGCCGATGCGGGGCGCGCACCGGCGGGGCTGGGCGTGCAGCCCGTGATCCGCACCCCGGAGGCCGCCTTCACCGGGCTGCGTGACGCCATCGACGCTCGGCAGGCCGTGGAGTTCGACTACCGCCGCAGCGGTGCGCCCATCACCCGGCGCCGCGTGCACCCGTGGGCGCTCCTGCTGCGCCGGGGCCGCTGGTACGTGACCGGCCACGACCTCGACCGGGAGGCACCGCGGGTGTTCCGCCTCTCGCGCGTGGTGGGTGCGGTGCGTGCCACCGGCGAGGCCGGGGTGGTGCAGGTGCCCGCCGACCACGACCCCTCGGCCGTGATCGCTGCGGCCACCGAGGGCGCCACCGACACCGTGCCCGCCCGCGTGACAGTCACCCCGGGGCGGGGGTGGGCGCTGCGCCGGTGGGCCGATGAGGTGACGCCCGGTGCGGACGCCGACGTCCTGGTGCTGCACGCCGCCGACCGCTCCCGCATCGTCAGTCAGCTGGCCGAGCTGGGGCCGGACCTGCTGGACGTGGAGCCGGACGACCTGCGCACCCAGGTGCTCGACCGGCTGCAGCCCGTGGCCCAGGGAGCGGTGCACGCACCCGAGACGACCGGCGAGGAGGGCTGATGGCCGCCGAGTCCGCGACCGCGCGCCTGGAGCGCCTGCTGTCGATGGTGCCCTGGCTGCTGCAACGGCAGGGTGTGGAGATCGATGAGGCCGCGCGCACCTTCGGCGTGAGCCCGGCCTCGCTGGAGCGGGACCTGCAGCTGATCTTCATGTGTGGCCTGCCCGGACGCATGCCCGACGACCTCATCGAGGCCGAGTGGGCCGGCGGGCACGTGTACCTGCGCAATGCCGACACCATCGCCCGCCCGCTGCGGCTGGGGCCGGACGAGGCGACGGCCCTGGTGGCCGGCCTGCGCTCCGTGGCCGGCGCGCCCGGGCTGCCCGCGGACGACCGCAACCTGGCCCACCAGCTGGCCGAGCGCATCGCCGCCGCGGCGGGTCCGCTGCGCTCGCTGGTGGAGGGCACGGTGGTGCAGGAGGCCGCCTCCCCGCAGGACGACCAGCTGGCCTCCGACCTGCGCCGGGCGGTGCAGGAGCAGCGGCTGGTGCAGCTGGTGCACGTGGCCCACGGCCGCGACGAGGCCGTCACCCGCCAGGTGGCGCCGATGCGGGTGGTGGCCGTGGACGGACAGACCTACCTGGAGGCGTGGTGCCACACGGCCGAGGGCGTGCGCCTCTTCCGGCTGGACCGCATCACCGCGGCCGAGGTGCTGGACGCCGACGGCACCCCGCCGCCGCAGGCCGAGCCGAAGGACCTGGACGCCGGCGCCTACGGGGGTGGCCCGGACGACGTGGAGGTGGTGCTGGACCTCAGCCCGGAGGCCGACTGGGTGGCCGAGTACTACGGGGCCACCGATGCGGGCGAGGGCACCGCCGGACGCCGCCGGGTGGTGGTCCGCGCCGCCGATCCCGCCTGGGTGAAGCGCCTGGTGTGGAGCACCGGGGGAGCGGTCGTGGTGGCCGCTCCCCCGGGCCTGGTGGACGAGGTGCGCCGTGGGGCTCACACCGCGGTCGCACGGTTGTCGCGTGGCTCCGCGGCTACCGTAGAGTGACACCGCCCGGACCGGGCACCATCGATTGAAGGAGACACCGTGGGCCGGTTGTTCGACAACCCTTGGATCCTGCTCATCCTGATCCTCGTGATCGTGCTCGTCTTCGCCTCGGCGAAGCTCCCGGACATGGCGCGCAGCCTCGGCCGCTCGGCCCGCGTGCTGAAGTCCGAGGTCGGGGAGATGAAGAAGGACGGCAAGGACGACACCGTGGACGGCGAGGCCCGTGAGGTCCGCGACGAGCGTCGCGACCGCGTCGCCGACGACCGTCGTGAGGACGTCCGCGACGACTCGTGGAACCCGCGCGACCACGCTGACCGCTACGACGCGGAGCGCCCTGACTCGCGGCTGTCCGACCCGACCCGCTCGGCCGACCACAACAAGCCCAGCGACGGCACCCGCCTCGACTGACGGACGTGGCACCCCGCGTTCCCTTCCGTCGGAAGGCCTCCAACCCGGAGGGCCGCATGGCCCTCATGGAGCACTTCAAGGAACTCCGCAACCGCCTGCTCATCGCGGCGGCTGCGGTGTTCGTCGGGCTCTGCGTGGGGTGGTACTACTACGAGGACATCGCTGGATTCTTCATGCAGCCCATCGAGGAGCTCGCTGAGAAGAACGGCGGAACCAACGAGATCAACTACAGCGCCGGGGGCGTGACCCAGGCCTTCACCATCAAGGCCAAGATGTCGGCGGTGGTGGGGGTCATCCTCGCCAGCCCCATCTGGCTGTGGCAGTTCTGGGCGTTCATCCTGCCCGGCCTGTACCGGCGCGAGAAGCTCATCGCATTCGGTTACTTCCTGGTGGCCGTGCCGATGTTCCTGGCCGGCTGTGCCCTGGCCATCTGGGCGCTGCCCACGGCGGTCAAGACCCTGCTGGACGCCTTCATCCCCGAGGGTGGGGCCAACTTCACCGCCGCCGAGCCCTACTTCGCGTTCGTGGGCAACTTCATCCTCTGGTTCGGCATCGCCTTCCTGCTGCCGGTGATCATGGTGGCCATCAACCACGCCGGGCTGCTCTCCGGACGCGTCATGCTCAGGAGCTGGCGCTGGGCCACCGTGGGTGTGCTGGTGTTCGCCGCCCTGGCAGCGCCCGACCCCATGTCGATGGTGACCCTCACCATCCCGATGATGATCATGTACTTCATCGCCTGCGGCATCGCCATGGCACGGGACAGGATGCGCAAGCGCAAGCGCCCGGAGTGGATGGAGACGGACGCGGACACCGCCTCGGCGCTCTGACCCCATCGGCCCTGCACCGGGCCACGATGCGAGGGACTGGCGGTTCCCACCTAGGGTGGGGACATGTCCAGTCCCTCCGACCGTTTCGCGGCGGCCAAGCGCCGCGCCCGCCACCCGCACCTGCAGGACTTCCTGATGGGGCAGCCCTTCCAGCTCGACGACTTCCAGGTGACGGCGTGTGAGGCGGTGGAGGACGGCAAGGGGGCCCTGGTGGCCGCACCCACCGGCGCCGGCAAGACGGTGGTGGGGGAGTTCGCCGTCCACCTGGCCCTGGCCACCGGCCGCAAGTGCTTCTACACCACGCCCATCAAGGCGCTGAGCAACCAGAAGTACCACGACCTGGCCGAGGAGTACGGCGAGGCCAACGTCGGCCTGCTCACCGGTGACAGCTCCGTGAACGGCAACGCCCCGGTGGTGGTGATGACCACCGAGGTGCTGCGCAACATGCTGTACTCCGACTCCTCCACGCTCGCCGGGCTGGGCTTCGTGGTGATGGACGAGGTGCACTACCTGGCCGACCGCATGCGCGGTGTGGTGTGGGAGGAGGTGATCCTGCACCTTCCCCAGGACGTGCAGGTCATCAGCCTCTCAGCCACCGTGAGCAACGCCGAGGAGTTCGGTGCCTGGCTGGCCCAGGTGCGCGGTGACACCGAGGTGGTGGTCTCCGAGGTGCGCCCGGTGCCGCTGTGGCAGCACATGCTGGTGGGCAACGACCTGTACGACCTCTTCTCCGAGGGTGGGGTGGGCGCCCGGGCCGGCAGCTCGCGCGCGGTGAACCCCGAGCTCATGGCCCGCCTGCGCACCGCCCAGGCCGAGCGCACCGCCTGGCACCGCGAGGACTCCGGGGGACCGGCCGGTCGCCGGGGACGCGGTCGGCGCGGCAGCGGGCGGGGCCGGGACGACCACCGCCACCAGGGTGGCCCCTCCCGCGGTGGCCCGCCCGCGCGCGGCGTCGGCACGCCCTCCCGTGCCCAGGTGGTGCAGGCCCTGCACGCCGACGGCCTGCTGCCCGCCATCGTCTTCATCTTCTCCCGCATCGGCTGCGACTCCGCGGTGCGCCAGCTGCTCGCCTCCGGCACGCGCCTGATCAGCGACGAGGAGGGCGAGGCCATCCACGACGAGGTGGAGGCCCGCGTGCTGCAGGTGGCCCCCGAGGACCTCGGCGTGCTGGGCTACCACGACTTCGTGGAGGGCCTCACGAACGGCTACGCCGCCCACCACGCCGGCATGCTGCCGCTGTTCCGCGAGATCGTGGAGGAGCTCTTCGCCGCCGGGCGCATCCAGTGCGTGTTCGCCACCGAGACGCTTGCCTTGGGCGTGAACATGCCCGCGCGGACCACCGTCATCGAGAAGCTGGTGAAGTTCAACGGCGAGAACCACGCCGACCTCACCCCGGCCGAGTACACCCAGCTCACCGGGCGGGCGGGCCGTCGCGGCATCGACGTGGAGGGGCACGCCGTGGTGCTCTCGGGGCCGCGGGTGGACCCCACCCATGTGGCCGGCCTGGCCTCCACGCGCACCTTCCCGCTGAAGTCCTCCTTCCGCCCCTCGCCCAACATGGCCGTGAACCTCGTGGACCGGATGGGGCGACAGGCCGCCCGGGAGCTGCTGGAGGAGTCCTTCGCCCAGTTCCAGGCCGACCGCGCGATGGCGGGGCACTCCCGCGCCGTGGACCGCAACACCGAGGCCATCGAGGGCTACCGGGAGGCCATGGAGTGCCACCTGGGTGACTTCTCCGAGTACGCCGCGCTGCGCCAGGAGCTCTCGCAGGCGGAGAAGGATGCCGCCAAGCGCCGCGGGGCCGCCCAGCGCGCGCAGGTGGAGAACGCCCTGGGCGAGCTCGTGCCCGGCGACGTGCTCCGCATCGGCTCGGGGCGTCGGGCGGGGCGCGCGGTGGTCATCACCGGCACGCACGGGGTGAGCCGCAAGCACGAGGACGTGGCCCTGGTGACCGATGCGGGGCGCCTGCGCACCGTCATCGCCGCCGACCTCGACGAGCCGCCCGTGGTGCAGGGCAGCATCCAGATCCCCTCCCGCTTCAACCCCCGCAAGCCGAAGGACCGCAAGGACCTGGCGGCCACGATGCGGGCGAAGGTGCCCGATGCCGATCCGCCGCCCGGGCGGGGTCGGAAGGGGGCCGAGGACCACGATGCCGCGTCCGCCCCTTCGGACCACGCGGCCGGCCGGGGAGCGAACGGGCTCGACCGCATCGACCAGCTGCGGGCGGCCCTCAAGCGGCACCCCTGCCACGCCTGCCCGGACCGGGAGGAGCACGCCCGGTGGGCGGCCCGCCTGCACACGCTGGACCGGGAGACCGCCGGCCTGCGACGCAAGGTCGCCCGGCGCACCCACACGGTGAGCCGGGCCTTCGACCGCATCTGCGCACTGCTGACCGAGTGGGGTTACCTGAGCGAGGACGGCCAGGAGGTCACCGAGGCCGGGCGCATCCTGCAGCGCACCTACACCGAGAAGGACCTGCTGGTGGCCGAGTGCCTGCAGCGCGGCACCTGGCAGGGGCTGGACGCCGCGGAGCTTGCCGCCATCGCCTCGGTGATCATCCACGAGCCCCGGCGCGGCGAGGTGACCATCAACCCCTCCATGCCCACCGACCGGGTGGACCGGGCCTACGACCGCATGATCGACCTGTGGTCCCGCATCGAGGACTCGGAGATCGAGCACCAGCTGCCACCCACGGACCAGCCGGACGCCGGCATGGCGTGGATGATGCACAAGTGGGCCTCCGGCGCGCGCCTGGAGATGGTGCTGCGGGACTCCGAGCTCTCCGCCGGCGACTTCGTGCGCCGTGCCAAGCAGGTGGTGGACCTGCTCGGCCAGGTGGAGCTCGCCGCACCGCACCCCTCGGTGCAGGGCACCGCGCGCAAGGCGATGAACCAGGTGCTGCGCGGCGTGGTGGCCGCCGACCGGCTGGACTGACCCGGGTCTCCTGAGGCGGGCTGGACCGACTCAGTTCAGCGGCGGCGCACCCAGCGCCTCCAGCAGTCGCCCGACGGGGCTGCCGAGGTCGTACCGCTCAACGAGGCGGCGCACGGCTGCCTCGTCAGCCACGGCGGTCGGCAGCGCCATCGCGGTCTCGTCGAGCTCCACCGGGGCGTCGCGGGCCACGTCCACCACCCGCGGGGCGGCCGTCAGGTACTCCCACGCGTCCTCCAGGCGGGTGCGGCGGGCGCCCTTGATGCGCTCGTCGCCGCGGTCGAGCGCCTCGATGATGCCGGCCAGCGAGCCGAAGGTGTCCAGCAGCTGCACGGCCGTCTTCTCGCCGATCCCCTGCACCCCGGGCAGCCCGTCGGAGGGGTCGCCGCGCAGGACGGCCATCTCGGCGTAGGCGCGCCCGGAGGCCAGCCCGTACCTCTGCACCAGCCAGGACTCGTCCACCTCGTCGGCGTCCCGCACCCCGCCGCGGGCGGTGTAGAGCACGCTCACGCCGGCGGCGTCGTCCACCAGCTGGAACAGGTCGCGGTCGCCGGTGACCACCTCCACGGGGCGGCGGCCGGCGGTGCGCTCCACGAGGGTGCCGATCACGTCATCGGCCTCGTACCCCGGCGCCCCCACGCGAGCGATGCCGAGGGCGGCCAGCAGCTCCACGATCACCGGCACCTGCGGCACCAGGTCCGGCGGGGTGTCCTCGGTGGTGCCGGTGGTGTCACCGGGCGCCAGGCGGTGCTGCTTGTAGCTGGGGATGGCCTCCACGCGGAAGGCGGGGCGCCAGTCGTCGTCCCAGCACATGACCAGGGCTGCCGGGCCGCGCTGCCCGATGAGGGAGGCCGTCATGTCCACCAGGCCGCGGACGGCGTTGTTGGGTGGCTGGGCCGGGTCACGCCGGCGGTCGGGCACCCCGTGGAAGGCCCGGTAGTACAGGCTCGCGGCATCGATCAGCATCAACGGTCCGTCGGTCACCCGACCAGACTAGGACAGCGGCCGTTGGCGGTCACCGGCGTTCAGGCCGCGCATGGCCCTAGGGTGGGGCCGTGAGCAGCCAGCCCCTCGACACCACCGACCGCCTGATCGTCCAGCACCTCACCCGGGACGGTCGGATGAGCTTCACCGACCTCGCGCAGAAGGTGCACCTCTCGACCTCCGCGGCCCACCAACGGGTGAAGCGGTTGGAGGAGAACGGCGTGATCCAGCGGTACACGGCCGTCATCGACCCCGAGGCCGCCGGGCTGCCGGTGACCGCCCTGCTCTCGCTGACCCCGTTCGACCCCGGGGCGCCCGACGACGTGCCCGACCGGCTGCGCCACCTCACCGAGGTGGAGGCCTGCTGGAGCGTGGCGGGGTCGGCCAGCTACATGCTGCTGGTGCGTGTCAGCCGCCCCAGCGTGCTGGAGGAGCTCATCGCCGTCATCCGTGCCACCGCGCGCTGCTCCACCACCACCACGATGGTGCTCACCACCCCCTGGGAGAGCAGGCCCGCCTTCGGGGGCACCCCTCAGGACTGACGGATGTCGGCCAGGCGTCCGCCGGTCGCCTCCAGCAGTGCCGATGGGGTGAGCTCCACGTCGAACCCCCGTCGCCCCCCGGAGAGGAAGACCGTGTCGTGCTCCTGGATGCGCCGGTCCACCAGCATCGGCAGGCGCGTCTTCTGCCCGAAGGGTGAGATGCCGCCCACCACGTAGCCGGTGGCCCGCTCGGCGTCGGAGCGATCCGCCATCGAGACGCGCTTGACACCCAGCTCGCGGGCGATCGCCTTGGTGTCCAGGCGGTCGGCCACGGCCACCACGCCCACGGCCAGGTGGGTGCTGCCCTTGCCGCCGCCGTCCACCACGAGGGTCTTGAAGATGCGCTCGGGCTCGATGCCCAGCGCCTCGGCCGCCTCCTGCCCGTAGCCCTCCACGTCGTCCTCGTGGCCGAACGCGTGGCCGGTCCAGGGGACGCCGGCGGCGTCGAGGGCGACGGTGGCGGGGGTCGTGGGGATCCTCATGCCCGCGAGTCTCCCAAACGGCAGCCGCACATCACGCACACTGGTCCGATGCAGCCCATCGTCCTGCGGAACGTGACCACTTGGAATCCCGACCTCCTGCCGGAGCCGGACCAGACGATCGTGCTGCGGGCCGGTCGCGTGGCCTGGGTGGGGCCCACGGACCAGGCGCCGGACACCTCGGGTCTGCGGCACCCCCGCACCATCGAGGGGGAGGGGCGGCTGGTCACGCCGGCCTTCGTGGACGCGCACGCCCACGTCTCGGCCACCGGGGAGGTGCTGGGTGGGGCCGACCTGTCCGGCACCCGCAGCGTCGCCGAGGCGCTGGACCGGGTGGCGGCCGCCGCCGCACGCCAGCCGGGCGCACCGATCTTCGCCCACTCCTGGGACGAGACCCACTGGGTGGAGAACCGGGCGCTGACCGCCGCCGAGCTCGACCGCGCCTCCGGTGGGGGTGTGGTCTATGCCCCACGGGTCGACCTGCACGCCGCCTGCGTCTCCTCCTCGCTGGCCGCCGTGGCGGGCGTCGCCACCAAGGACGGGTGGGACGGCGTGGGCACCGCCACCCGGGCCGCGCAGGACGCGGTGGTGCAGGCCTGGGCCGCCTCCGTGGGCCCGGGGGCCCGGCGCCGCAACATCGACCTCGCCCTGGCCGCGGCAGCCCGCGCGGGCGTGGGCATGGTCCACGAGATGGGGGCCACCAATCTGACCAGCCAGGAGGACGTGCGGGACGTGGCCCTCGCCGGCGGTCAGGGTCGCCCGCGAACCGCGGCCTACTGGGGGGAGCTGGTGGACGACCCGGTGCGCGCAGCCAACCTGCGTGATGCCCTGGGCGTGGTGGGCCTGGGGGGCGACATCTACCTGGACGGCAGCATCGGCGCCCGCAACGCCGGCATGCTGGAGCCCTACACGGACGCCCCCGACACCACCGGGGACATGTACCTGACCCTCGAGGAGGTCACCGAGCACCTCGTCGCCTGCACGCTCGCCGGGGTGCAGGGAGGCTTCCACGCCATCGGTGACGCGGCCATCGAGCTGGCCGCGGAGGGGCTGGAGCAGGCCGCGCAGCGACTGGGGGCCGATGCGGTCCGCGCGGCCCAGCACCGCATCGAGCACGCGGAGCTGCCCTCCCGGCGCGCCATGACCACCTTTGCGCGGCTCGGGGTCACCTGCTCGATGCAGCCGATGTTCGAGGGTCTGTGGGGCGGCCCCCAGGATCTGTACCGGATGCGGCTGGGGGAGCGGTGGCAGCGCACCAACCCCTGGCGCACGCTCGACGAGCTGGGCGTCCCGGTGTGCTTCGGCTCGGACTCCCCGGTGACCCCTTGGGACCCGTGGGGTGCCCTGCGGGCGTGCGTGCGGCCCCAGAATCCCGGCGGCCTCCTGCCCGCCACGCGCGCTCTCTCGCTGCACACCACGAGCGGTTGGGGTGCGCTCGGCCGCCAGGGCGGTTCCATCCGCCGCGGCGGGGAGGCCGACGTGGTGCTCTGGGACACCACGGTGGACGGCTCCAGCCCGCGCGCGCTCGACGACTGGGTGGCCGGCTGGGAGCCCCCGCAGGCCCTGGTCACGGTGGTGGACGGGCACGTGGCGCACGACGCAGGAATTCCCCCGATGTAGTTCGCTGCCACGCCATGTGCCCCTGACCTGCGCAAACGTGCATATGCGCAGGTCAGAGCCGGATTGACTGGGGCCGTGGAGCAGGTAGTTTCTGCCCATCACCGAGGCGTTCGCCCGTCGAACATCCGGTGTCGTGAGAACCGCGCTCAGTAGAAAACGTGGACGGGTCGGCAACCAGCCGGGTCGCCCACGGCCCCAACGGCGCGGTTCTCGCGATCACCGCCCTGCGGTCCAGACGGCGACGGACCGGGAGTCGCAGCACGGCGCAGCCAGCGTCGCGGCCTAGACTCCCGGCGTGGTCGCCCTCCTCCAACGCCTCTTCGCCGCACTCCTGGGGGGAACTGCCCTCTGGCTGTCCTTCCCGGACGCCGGCCTCTGGTGGGCCGCTGCCCCGGGGGTCGCCCTGATCACCCTGGCCACCCGCGGGGCCCACCTGGCCACCGGGGGACTCGTCGGGCTGGTGGCGGGACTGGCCCTGTTCGTCCCGCTGCTGCGCTGGTCGGGCATCTACGTGGGGGCCGACGCATGGCTGGCGCTCGCCGGCTTCGAGGCCAGCTACCTCATCGGCATGGGGATCCTGCTGGTGGCCGTGCAGCGGTGGACCTCCCGCTTCTCGTTGCCCGTCGAGACCGCCCTGCTCCCGCTGCTCGTGGGGGCCTGCTGGGTGGTCCAGGAGTGGGTGCGCTCCACCATCCCGTGGGGCGGTTTCCCGTGGGCGCGGCTGGCCTTCTCGCAGGCCGAGGCTCCCACTCTGGCGGCCGTGCGCTGGGTGACCGCCGCCGGCCTGAGCGCCTGGGTGGGAGCCATCGGCGGTCTGCTCGCCCTGGCCTGCCTGGCCGTTGCACGCCGCCGAGCTCCCGTGGTGCTCGGCACGCTGGCCGGCGCGGCGGCCCTGACCGTGGGACCGCTGCTGCTGCCGGTGAACGACCCCACCGGCGGCTCCCTGGACGTGCTGGCGGTGCAGGGCGACGCCCCGCAGAGCGGTTTCCGCTTCAACGAGAACGCCCGGGAGGTGCTCACCAACCACACCTCGCTGGTGCACCGGGCCGCGGAGGAGATCGAGGCCGGGGAACGCCCGCAGCCGGACGTGGTCTTCCTGCCGGAGAACGCCTCGGACGTGGACCCCACGCGCGACGAGGAGGCCGCGGGGCTGCTGGCCGAGGCCAGCTGGGCCATCGACACCCCGATGCTGGTGGGTGCCATCCTGCGTGAGCCCAGCCCGATGGTCTCCAACGCGGTGCTCCAGTACCTGCCCGGCCAGGGCCCGGTGGCCCGCTACGACAAGCAGCACCCGGTGCCCTTCGGTGAGTGGATCCCGCACCGCGACCTGTTCCGCAGGATCACACCCAAGGTCGACCTCGTGCCGCGGGACTTCGCCTCCGGTGACGAGATGGGCGCCATGGACGTGCCCACGGACGCAGGCGACCTGCGGGTGGGGATGGGCATCTGCTTCGAGGTGGCCTACGACGACCTCATGCGCGTGCCCGTGGTGGAGGGCTCCGAGCTGCTGTTCATCCCCACCAACAACGCGAGCTTCGGCATCACCGACCAGTCCACCCAGCAGCTCGCCATCAGCCGGGTGCGGGCCATGGAGCACGCCCGCTCGGTGGTGCACATCAGCACCGTGGGCGTGAGCGCGCTGCTGGGGCCCGACGGCAGCATCCTGTCCTCGCCCGACGGGGGCGAGCCGCGCGGGACAGAGCTGTTCGAGCCCGCCCTGCTCTCCGCATCGCTGCCGCTGAACGACGGCCTCACGCTGGCCACCCGACTGGGCAACTGGCCCACCTGGGTGCTGGGCGCCCTGGTGGTGCCCGCGGCCGTCGCCGGGCTGCTGCCACCCTCAACCCGCCGGGGGAGGACGCGCACCGAGCGGGCATGATGGGATGTTCCGACCACTGACCGGTGTTGTCACCGGTGACCCGTACCCCCCTGATGGAGAACGAGAGCTCGTGAGCCAGTCGACCCCCGAGCGCGCGCCCCTGCAGCGCGTCGCCGTGCTGATCCCCACGTACAACGAGGCCGAGAACCTCGAGTGGATCGTCGGACGGGTGCGCGCGGCGACCCCCCAGGTGGACGTCGTCGTGCTCGACGACAACTCGCCCGACGGCACCGGGGAGATCGCAGACCGCCTCGCAGCCGCCGACCCGCAGGTGCACGTCCTGCACCGCAAGGGCAAGGAGGGGCTGGGC
The DNA here is from genome assembly GCF_041937525.1 of Kytococcus sedentarius. GTDB lineage: Bacteria > Actinomycetota > Actinomycetes > Actinomycetales > Dermatophilaceae > Kytococcus > Kytococcus sedentarius_A. Next base: position 775,657 of record NZ_CP169391.1, on the reverse strand, counting down.
CGGGCCTACCTCGCCGGCTTCGAGTGGGCGCTGGCGCAGGGCTACGACGCCGCGGTGGAGATGGACGCCGACGGCTCCCACCAGCCCGAGCAGCTCCACCTGCTGCTCGAGGCCGCCGACGCCGGCGCCGACGTGGTTCTCGGCTCCCGCTGGGTGCCCGGCGGCAGCGTCGTGAACTGGCCGCTGGACCGCAAGCTCATCTCCCAGCTGGGCAACGTGTACATCAAGCTCGCCCTGGGCATGCCGCTCAACGACGCCACCGGCGGCTACCGCGTGTACCGCGCCTCGGCCCTGCGCCAGCTGGACCTGCAGACCGTCGACTCGGTGGGCTACTGCTTCCAGGTGGACATGGCCTGGCGGGCGGTCCGCGGCGGGCTGCGCGTGGTGGAGGTGCCCATCGAGTTCATCGAGCGCGAGCGGGGCAACTCCAAGATGGACTCGTCCATCGTCAAGGAGTCCCTGGTGCGCGTGACCCGGTGGGCGATCGAGCACCGCACCGGTCAGGTGCAGCGCGCCCTCGGCCGCGGGCCGGGTGGGGACGTGACCCCCCGGTGAGCCCCCGCGCCGTGCAGACCGGAGCCCGCCGTCGCAGGAAGCCGACCTGGCTGGTGGTGCTCAGCGTGCTGCTGCTCGTCATGCCGATGGCGGAGGTCGCCGCCATCCTGGCCGTGGGACGGCAGATCGGCGCAGGCTGGACCATCGGGCTGCTGATCTTGTGGTCGACCCTGGGTGCGTGGATCGTCACCCGCGAGGGCTCACGCACGTGGAAGGCGCTCAAGCACTCCCTGGGCACCGGGCACGAGCTCTCCCGCCAGCTCACCGACGCCGCCCTGGTGCTGGTGGGTGGCACGCTGCTCCTGGCACCCGGCTTCATCACCGATGCGATGGGCCTGTTCCTGGTGCTGCCCTTCACCCGTCCGCTCACCCGCCGGGTGCTGCAGCGCGTGGTGGAGAAGAAGCTGCTCGGCGGCATGCTCTTCGGCGGTGACCCCTTCGGTGAGCAGCCCATGGGCTTCGGGGACCCCTTCGGCGACCCCTTCGGGCAGGCGGGCGGCCCCGGGGGAGGCTTCCCCGGTGAACGCACCGACCCGCCCCGCTCCCGTGGGCGCGGCCCGTCCTCCGGCAGCACGCGGCCCGGAGACGACGAGGTGCTGGAGGGTGAGATCCTCGACGACCGGCCGTGAGCCGCGGCGGGGAGGCACCCCATCGGCGCCCCAGGAGGGGTGCGGCACACCACACCCGGGTGAACTGGCGGTGAACCGTCACGTTCTGGCACACTGATGGATTGCCGCGCTGGCGCGGCACCACCGCCTCCCCACGGGACCCCTTGCGGGAATGTCAGCCGTTCAACTGATGTTCACCTGTGCGTGGCCGGAGGCGGACAGGGCGTCCAGCGAAGCGCGCCGCACCACCCCCGACGAACCACCAGTCACCCAGCGTCCGCCCCTTCACCGGGGCATCAGGAGTTCAAGCATGGCCGAGCGATCCCTGCGTGGCACGAACCTCTCCGCCCTCTCGATGGAGAGCGACGAGAACGTCACCTTCAGCGAGCGACAGACCGTCCGCTACAACTGCCCCCAGGGGCACGTCATCGAGCTGCCCTTCTCCGTGGAGGCCGAGCTGCCCGCCCTGTGGGAGTGCCGCTGTGGCGGTGAGGCCAAGCTCGAGAACGGCCCGGAGCCGGAGCGCAAGCCCACCAAGCCCGTGCGCACCCACTGGGACATGCTGCTGGAGCGTCGCTCCATCCCGGAGCTCGAGGACCTGCTCCAGGAGCGCCTGGAGTTCCTGCGCGAGCGCCGGGGCGTGGCCAAGAAGAAGGCCAGCTGACCGACCCCTCACACCTCTCGCGCGGGCCGTCCCGCCCGCGCGGGACTGATGGAGCCCCACACACCTTTCCCCCTCTGGTGTGTGGGGCTCCTTCATGTCCCGATGCGGTGAGCGGGCGCCGCGGCGCCCGCTCACCGGGACCCTGCCTCAGGCGCCGGCCGGGTGGGCGCCTCCCGTCGCAGTCCCGGGGGAGCGGCCGGACCGCGGCCCGGGGGTGTCCTGCTCCTCGCCGTCAGCGCCGCGACGAGCGGGACGGTCGTCGCCCGCTGGGTCCTGACCGCCCGGGCGGTCGCTCCCGGCGTCCCGGTCGTCGTGCCCCGGATCGAAGTCCTCGGACTCCGGCTGGCGGTGCCCGTGGGGCTTGCCCTGCTTGTCGAGCTCTCGCTCCCGTGCCTGCGTCTGCGGGTCGGCCCCGGAGCGCGCGTCCACCTGCTCGTTCAGGTAGCGCAGGATCACCACCACGCTCGCGGCCACCGGGACGGCCAGGAAGGCGCCGGGGATGCCGAACAGCGATCCGCCGACGGCCACCGAGAGCAGCACCAGACCCTCGTGCACCTGCATCGCCTTGCCCTGCACGATCGGCTGGAGGATGTTTCCCTCCACGTTCTGCACGAACAGCACGATCGCCAACAGGATGAGCGCCTTGGTGAAGCCGACGCTGACCAGTGCCACGAGGATGGACAGGATGCCCACCGCGACGGCGCCCACGATCGGGATGAAGCCTCCCAGGAAGGTCAGGATGATCAGCGCGCCGGCCATGGGGACGCCGAGGATGATCAGTCCGATGCCGATGAGGACGGCGTCCACGGCCGAGATGATCGCCTGGCCGCGCACGTAGCCGCTCAGGGTGCGCCACAGCCGGGTGCCCAGCGCCGTGAAGTGCGGCGCCGCGCTGCGACCGGACAGGCGGCTGATCCAGGGCAGGAACTTCTCGCCGTCACGGACGAAGAAGAAGGTGAGCACCAGGGTCATCAGCACCGTCACGAACGCGGACGCGACCGCGGAGACACCCGTGAAGACCCCACCGGCGATGTCCCCGCTGGCGTCCTGGATGCGCTGGGTGAGCTGGGTGATGGCCGCATCGATCTGGGAGTCCTGGATGTTCAGCGGGGGACCGGAGGCCCAGGTCTGCACCTCCTCGATGCCGGTGACGGCGCGGTCGGCCATCTGACCGCTCTGCTCCACCAGCGAGGGCGCGATGGCGGTGAGCACGCCCACCAGCACCAGCAACGCCCCGATGACGGTGGTCAGCGCCGCCAGGCCCTCCGGCATGAACCGGCGCAGGAAGCGACCGACCGGCTGCAGGACGGTGGTGAGGATGAGGGCGAGCAACAGGGGAAGGACACCCACCCACAGCTTGCCCACCAGCCAGAGCACGGCGCCGAGTGCGGCCATGATCAGCAGCAGGCGCAGGGCGAACGCTGCCACGGACCGGAAGCCTGCCGCGAGCACCTCGCTGCGGTCGTCGTGGACGTCCGGGTCCTCGGGCATCGGGGCCGCCACGTCGTCGGCCGTCCGGGAGCGACCGAACGTGTTGCGAAGGGCTTGAGGTGGTTTCACCCCGGCATCGTGTCACGAGCCGCTGCGCGCTGCAGGGACGTGGGCCGCTACCGTGCGGGCATGAACGCGACCGCACGCCGCCCCCTGGCCCACCGCGCCACCGCCCTGGGCTTGGTGCTCGGCCTCGGCCTGGCCGCCTGTTCGGCACAGGAGGACGGGGAGGACCCCAGCACGAGCAGCACGAGCGGGAACAGCACGGACAGTCCCACCAGCAGCGCATCCAGCCCCACCTCTGACGAGACCAGCCCCACCAGCGACGAGGCCAGCTCCACCAGCAGCCCGTCCAGTGACGCCAGCCCCACCAGCAGCGCATCCGAGCCCAGCTTTGACGAGACCGGCCCCAGCTCTGACGAGGCCAGCCCCACCAGCGACGAGGCGAGCGGACCAGCCACCCCGTCGCCGTCTGCCTCCGGGAACACCGCCGGCGCCCCGGCCGACCGCCCCGACGACCCGGACGCCGGACCCGTGACCCTGGCCGTGGTGGGTGACATGAAACTCGCGCACCGTGCCGCGGGGGACATCGCGGCCGGACGGGGTGCGAAGGTGTTCGCGGGGGTGGCCGACGAGCTCGCGGCGCCCGACCTGACCCTCGGCAACCTGGAGACCACCCTGGGCACGGCCGCGGACCAGGGGCAGAAGGTGGGCAAGCGCTACACCTTCATGTCCCCGCCGAACTCCCCGAAGGTCCTGCAGGACGTGGGCTTCGACTACGTGTCGCTGGCCAACAACCACACCTACGACTTCGGCGTGCGCGGCATCACGACCACCGTGGAGCACCTGAACGCCGCCGGGCTGCCCTTCTCCGGGGCCGGAGCCGACCCGGCGGCCGCGCGCAAGCCCGCCATCATCGAGGCGAACGGCCGCCGCATCGCGGTGCTGTCCTACGTGGACGTGGCCAACGACAGCTACATCCCGTTCGCCAACCGTGACTGGGAGGCCCGCCCGGACCGGGCCGGCGTCGCCTGGGGGCACCCCGAGCAGGTGGCCCAGGACGTGGCCGCCGTCCGTGACGAGGTGGACGACGTGCTGGTGATGATGCACGCCGGCCTGGAGAACCGCACCCAGCTCAACGACGCCCAGCGCGGGATCGCCCGGGCTGCCCTCGATGCGGGTGCCACCGCCGTGTTGGGCCACCACGCCCACGTGCTGCAGGGCCAGATCGCCCACGAGCAGGACGGCACGTTCGTGGCCTGGGGGCTGGGCAACTTCGTCTTCGACGGCTACCCGGAGGGCGCGGAGCACACCGACTCGGCCATCCTCCACCTCACCCTGGACGACCAGGGCGTCACCGACGTGTCCTTCACCCCGGTGGCGCTGCACCAGGGCTACCCCGTGGCGCTGGACCCGGACTCGGCGCGTGGCCAGCGCATCCTGGAGCGCCTGGAGACCCTGCCCAACCAGTGAGGACGGTGGCCCACCCGGCGGAGGGGGGTCACCGCGGCAGGCCGGGCACCCCCTGCTCGACGGCCTGCTCCACGCGGGCCACCCGGTCGGCGTCGATGAGGCCGAGCTCGCCGGCGATGCGGGCCGCCTGGGCGTAGTCGTCCACGGCGTACACCCCCTCCTCGCGCCAGCTGGCGCGGGTGGCCTCGTCCACGTCGGTCACGCAGTGGATGAAGGAGGCCACCAGGTGCTCGGGCCACCTCCGGCGCACCTTCAGGGCCACGTCCGCATCGGCCTGCCCGGAGTCGCCGATGAACACCTGCCGGCACTCGGGGAACAGCGCGGCATCGCGGCGGATGTTGGTGACCTTGCCGCCGGCCATCCGCCCCCGGTCCAGCAGGCCGCGCAGCGAGCCGGTCATGATCGTGTGCGCGGGCAGGTCGTGCTCGGTGAACCCGCGCCGTGTGTACCGCTCGATGAGGTCGCCCACCCCGCCGGGGCGCGCGGTCACGAAGGTCAGGTCACCCGGCAGGTGGTCGTCGCCCGCGGCGTCCGAGGCGTCGAGCGCCCGGAGGAACTCCACGATGCCCGGGTACACCGTGCCCCGGTCGTACCGGTCGTCGTGGAGGTTGCTCTTGAAGGTGTCGTCGATGTCGCACAGCACCCGCAGCTCGTCGTGGGGCACGGCCTGCTCGGCGATGTGGTCGAGCACGCGCCGCCGCTGCCCCCCATCGAGGACGTCGTAGACGAAGTGCTCCAGGTCGTGGCCGTCGCCCCCGGAGTTCAACAGGTACTTCACCTGCTGCAGCTCCTCGCCCTCCAGGGCGGTGAGGGCCAGGGTGACCTCCTCCCGCTCGCCGGCGGTGATGCCCCCCTCACGCAGGGCGTTGATGATGGCCACGATGCCGGCGGGCCCGGCGGTGGCCAGAACCTGCTCGTCCAGCGTGGGGGCGGCGCGGCCAGCGGGCCGCGGCCGGGCCACCAGCAGGGCGCCGGGGTCCACCGAGGCGGACAGCTCCCAGACCTCGCCCAGCGGGTCACCGTCCAGGTGCGCGGGGGTGGGGGAGTCGGGGACGACGGTGGTCTGTGGGGTGTCCCGCCGATCGATGCCCGGCAGGTGCTGGGCGCCGGGGAGCAGCCCGGCCAGGGCGATGGTGAACCACTCGAGCAGCGGGTCGGGGTCCACAGCCACCACGTGCAGGGTGCCGTCGTCCAGCCGTGCGCCGGAGACACCGATGCCCAACGGGATGGAGCCCGAGTTGGTGATCAGGAGACTCCACGGGCGCACCTCGCGGCCGTCCACCCGCAGCGGCCACCCCGCAGCGTCGAGGCGGCGGAGGGCCGGGCGCACGTAGGCCCGCCAGCCGTGGCGCTCCTTCTCCGCGGTCCCCACGCCACTGATGATCGCGGCGTCGTGGCCCAGCCCGGCCGTCATCAGGAAGGTGCCCCGCCCCAGCCCCTCGGCCGTGCGCCAGGTGGCCCGTCCGACGTCGATGCGGTCACCCGCCGTGGTGAGGGCGGAGGTGACGAGGTGGTCGACGGTCTTGGTGAGCAGCTCGTTGAGGCCCAGGTTGCGGGCCGCCAGGTTGGCGGTGCCGGTGGGCACGATGCCCAGCACGCACTCGGTCCCGGCGAGCACGTCGGCCACCTGCCGCACGGTGCCGTCCCCACCGATCACCAGCACCCGGTCCGCCCCCGCCTCCAGGGCCTGCCGAGCCTGCGCGGCACCGGGGGAGTCCACGGTGGTGCGGAGCACCAGGGGCGGCTCCCACCCCATCGACTCCGCGGTGCGCAGGGCGGCGACGAGCGCCGGCATGGCGTGCGCGTGGACGGGGTTGACGATGACGGCGACGACCGGGGGCTGTGTGGGGGAGCTGTTCACCCGCAGCAGCCTAGTCGGGCACCACCCCGGCCCAGGGGGATCTCATCGGGTGCCCGGGTGGGGCAGGATGGACCCGACACGAACGATGGGAAGGGAAACCCATGGCGAGCAGTGAGATCGAGTTCATCAAGAACGTGGACAAGCTCCACGCCTTCTACACCGAGAACGTGCGCATGCTGGCCCACGCGTACGAGCTCTCCGATGAGGAGGCCGCCCGGGTGCTCGCCCGGTTCGACTTCAACAACGTCTCCCGGTCGATCCTGCGCCCGCCGCGGGTGGACTCGTTCGGGGACCCCGACGCGCTGCGCCGCGAGCTGGACGACTGACCCGGCTGAACCGGTTCAGCCCCACCGGCTGGAGTAGTAGCCGTACGCCAGGGCGCCCGGGGCGAACCCGGCCGCACGGTAGAGCCGCCCGGCGTCCGACCCGGCGTCGGCCACGATGACCCACTCACCGGCGCCGGTGTCCCCGGCCCACTGGGCCGCCACCGTCAGCAGGTGGCGCGCGAGGCCGCGCCGCCGGTGGGCGGGGTGGGTGAGCACCGACTGGTAGCGCGCAAGGGGCACGGGGCCGTCCTCCAGCACGACGATCCCCATCGATGCGGCGAGCTCGCCCCGGTGCGTCCACGCCCCCACCCAGTGGGCGTGGCCGGCCTGGACCAGCCGTCGGCGGGCGGCCACCTGACCAGCGACGAACTCCGCGTACTCCTCCGGTGGGTACTCGCCGGTGGCCTCGTTCTCGGCCAGCTCCGTGGCGATGCGCTGGGCCCAGTCGGCGTCGGAGGTCAACGGGGCCACCCGGTGGCCCGGGGGCACCGGGGTCGGGCGCGGCGCCCGGTGGGCGGTGAGGCACTCGGTCACGTCGGCCCGCAGGCCCAGCGCCTCCCACGCGGCAGGGTCGGGCTCGCGGGGGAGCCCGACCGCCAGGTGGCGTGCCCCGGGAAAGATGGCCTCGAAGCGGCGCACCCACCCGGCGGCGTCGTCCACGTCGCCGCGGGTGACCTGCAGGAAGTTGCCCCAGTGGTACCCCGGGCGCCCCGGCGTGCGGACCACCAGGTGGTCACCCGCATCGGTCACCTCGGTCCCGGCGAGCAGGTCGATGGCGAGGTCCGAGCGGGTGGAGGCGGGAAGCATCTCGAGCACCCGGTGAGCCTACGGCTCAGCGACCCAGCCGGCCCAGCGCCTTCTCCACCGGGAACCAGGGCAGGTACATGACCCCGGACAGGTTGTGGCGGAAGGTGATGTTCATGACCAGGTAGATGCCCCAGTGCATGCCCCAGGCACCCACCGCCCAGAGGCGTCCGGCGCGGCGATCCAGCATCACCAGCGGCGCGAACAGCTCCAGCAGCAACGAGCCGGTGGCCAGCGTGGTCCAGATCCGCGTGTACGGGTACAGCCGCAGCCCCAGACCACCGGCCGAGGAGCCCAGGAGCTCCTTGCGCAGACCGTCCGCGGCCACCTGCCGGCGCATGCCCTCACCACGCACCCACGACCAGCCGGCCGCGCTGCGGACCTTCGCCACTCCCGCGAGCCAGTAGGTGACCAGGGTCAGTGCCTGCATGCCCCGGTGCGGGGCGGCGTAGCGCCAGTTGCCGGCCGGACCGCCGACCGCTCGGGCGCCCGGCGCCAGGGCGTCGGCGCTGCGGGTGAGGCCCAGGACGGCGGTGTGCAACACCAGGTTGTTGTCGTTGTGGAAGATCATCGACCAGGAGTTGCGGTACGAGAGCGTCCACAGCAGCAGCCATGCGTGCAGGGGGCCCACCACGCGGTGGCGCAGGCCCAGGGTGAAGGCCACGTCGCTGGCCACCGTTGCCCACACCAACGCGTCGGCCACGCGCGGGGGCAGCGGACGCCGCAGGATGCGACAGGGGCCCACCGGCGCGAACAGCGAGGGATCGGTGCGGTGCACCTTGGCGAACATCTTGATGCGGGGGCGCAGGTACCAGGCGGTGTAGGCACCCGTGGCGATGCGCAGCACCGCCGGGCGGGTGGCCGGGGTGGCCGGCAGGATCCGCTGGTCGAGCTGGCCGGCCAGGCGCCGCACGGCGCGCAGCGCCCGCTGGAGGGGGGAGGTGTGTGTGAGGGAGGTCTGCATGGCTGCTTCCTGGAGGGGTGCGTGATCAGACGGCGGGCTTGGTGGTCGACTCGTGCTCGGCGGCGGGCTCGACCGCGGCCACGACCTGGGCCACGGACTCGTCGGGATCGCGGGGGACCACGGCCTCGGCCCGGACGGTGCGCTCGCGGGGGGTGCGGTCCCCGCCGAAGAAGGTGTCGTAGCGGTGACGGCTGGTGACCACCTGCACCCGCTGCACGAGGCGCTCGGTGCGGCCACCACTCAGGGCCACGGAGTCCGCCACGGTGCGGGCCACCGCATCGGCCTGCCCCTGCTTGACGCGGCGGGTGATCTGGCGGCGGATCTGGTTGAGACCACCGGACCCGGCGTGGCGGAAGTGCAGGACGTGCTCGGTGCCCTCGGCGTCGATGCCCACCAGGTGGTGCACGGTGCCGGTGGCGCCCCGCTTGGCGGAGAACATCGGGTAGTAGGAGAGCGGGAAGTCGTCGGTGCGCTCGGCGCGGGGGCGCCAGTTCTGCACCACGGGGGAGGCCACCAGGGCCACCAGGGCGGTGCCGGCCAGGTAGGTGGCCCGCTTGGCGCGTGCCTCGGGTGTGGTCATCATCGACTCCTCGGGTGGGGGATGGGGACGGGCGTGGTCATCGGGGATGGCGTGAGGGGCTCCGGGGTGAGGCCCAGGTCCCGCAGCGCGGCGGCGGCGGCGTGCGCACCGGCCATGCCGTGCACACCCCCGCCGGGTGGCGCGGAGGCCGAGCAGAGGTAGAGGCCCGGGCCGAGGTCGTAGGGCGAGAGGGTGGGCCGTGGACGCAACACCAGCTGGGTACCGGCCATGGACCCGCCCACCACGTCGCCCCCCACGAGATTGGCGTTGCGCGCCTGCAGGTCCGCCGGGGAGCTGTTCACCCGGGCGACCACCCGGTCGCGGAAGCCGGGCGCGAAGCGCTCGATCTGCGCGTCGATGAGGGGGCCGGCGGCCTGGCGGGTGCCCGGCGCCAGGTGGGCGTACGCGTAGAGCACCGTCTTCCCCTGTGGTGCGCGCCCCGCATCGAAGAGGCTCTGCTGGGCCACCAGCACGAAGGGGCGCTCGGGGTCCTGCCCACGGTGGGTGGCGCCCTCTGCGGTGGCGAGCTCCTCCATCGTGCCGCCCACGTGCACGGTGCCGGCGCCGGCGACCCGCGGGTCGGCCCAGGGCACGGGCCCGTCCAGCAGGTAGTCCACCTTGTACAGACCCGGGCCGTGGCGCCAGGCCTGCAGCCCGGTGCGGACCGTGTCGCCCAGGCGGTCACCGGCCAGGGCGACGGCCGCGGCGGGGGTCGTGTCCAGCATCGTGACGTCGGGCGCCCGGCCGTGGGCGTCGGCGAGCTGGCGCAGGTCGGTGACGGGGCACCCCGTGACCACCCGCCCACCGTGGGCGGCCAGCTCGGCCACCAGCGCGTCGGCGATGGCCTGCGAGCCCCCGCGGGCCACCGGCCACCCCACGGCGTGGCCCGCTGCACCGAAGAGCACGCCGAACACGCTGGTCAACGGGTGGTGCAGCGGCATCACCGAGTGGGCGGCCAGACCGGCGAACAGGGCCCGGGTGGCGTCCTCCCGGAAGGCGGCGCGGGACAGCAGGGTGGCCGGGGACAGACCGCGCAGGCCGAAGCGGGCCAGGGCGACCGGGTGGCGGGGTACGCGCAGCATCGGGCCCAGCACCGCCGGGACGATCCGGTCGAAGTCGGCCACCGCGGGGCCGATGAGGCGGCGCCAGGCCGCGCCGTCGGGCCCCAGGCCCTCGGCGGTCTGCTGCAGGTCCCGGTGCAACAGGGCGGCCGGTCGGTCCTCCAGGGGGTGCGCCAGGGGGAGGTCGGGGTGCACCCACTCCAACCCGTGCCTCTCGAGCCCGAGGGACCGGAAGAACGGGCTCGCCACCCCGAAGGGGTGCACCCCGGCGCCGAGGTCCACCACGGTCCCGGGCCCCAGTGCAGGGGCCGACCGCAGCGCCCCACCGGGGGAGCTGGCGGCCTCGTGGACCGTGACCTCCAGGCCTGCCTGGGCCAGCGCCACGGCGGCGGCCAGCCCGTTCGGACACGAGCCCACCACCGCGGCGGTGCGACCAGCGCCCCGCACCGGGGTCCGGCGGGGGAGGGGGACTCCCGTCGGACGGTGGTGCGGGAGGGGGTGGCGCTGCGTCATGGCTCTCCTCGGTCCGTCCTCGCGGGAGGGGTCCTGCGAGGTGGTCGTCAGGCTAGGGAGACGGTGTGATGGCTCGGTGAGGCGTTCATGAGGGCTTGCTCATGGAGCCCGGCGTGGTGTTGAACATGTTCAAATCAGCGCTACGATGGCGGCATGGCCAAGAAGTCAGAACGGACCCGGCAGCTGGTGCTCGACACGGCCCTGCGCCTCTTCCGCGAGGAGGGGTACGCCGCCACCACCATGCGCCGCGTCGCCACCGAGGCGGGGCTCTCACCCTCGAACGCCTACTACTACTTCGCCGGCAAGGACGAGCTGGTGCAGGAGCTGTACCGGCAGCTGCAGGTGGAGCACCGGGAGGTGGCCGCGCCCGGCATCCGCGAGGGGGCCCGCCTGGAGACCAACCTGGCGCACGTGCTGCACCGGGGGCTCGACACCAACGCTCCGTACCACGGGTTCGGCTCCACCATGCTCTCCGCGGCGCTGACCCCCGGCTCACCGGTGAACCCCTTCGGGCCCGACCAGGTCGAGGCGCGTGAGGCCGCCATCGGGCTCATGGCCGATGTGGTGCGGGCGTCCTCCGGTGTGCCCGGAGGCTCCGTCGGCGAGCGCCTTCCCTACCTGCTGTGGCTGGTGTACATGGGCGTGACGCTCTTCTGGGTGCTGGACAGCTCGCCCGAGCAGCAGCGCACGCGGACGCTGGTCGATGGGGCGGCGCCCCTGCTCTCGCGAGTGCTGCGGCTCAGCCGGCTCCCCGTGGGGCGAGGCCTGACCGAGGACGCGCTGGGGTTGATGGACCGGCTCGCGGGCGGGGCTGCGGGCTCGGCGGGTTCGGCGGGCTCGGCGGGTTCGGCGGGTTCCCGTGGTTCCCGAGGGGAGCACGCATGAGCACTCTGCGGACCGTGGTCCTGGCCGGCGCATCGGGCTTCATGGGACGCCACCTGGCCCAGGCCTTCGCGGGCGATGGGGTGACCGTGCGCACCATCGGCCGGTCCGGGGCGGATGCGACCTGGCAGGACGACCTCACCGGTCTGCTCGAGGGCGCCGATGCGGTGGTGAACCTGGCCGGGCGGTCGGTGAGCTGCCGGTACACCAAGGCCACCATCGACGAGATCTTCTCCTCGCGCACGCAGACCACTGCGGCGCTGGGGCGGGCCATCGCCCGCTGCGACGCCCCGCCGCCGGTGTGGGTGAACGCCTCCACCGGCACCATCTACCGCGACGCACGCGACCGCCCGCAGGACGAGGTCACCGGGGAGCTCGGCACCGGGTTCTCCGTGGAGGTCGCACGGGCCTGGGAGCGCGAGCTGTTCACGGCGGACGCCCCCGGGGTGCGGCGGGTAGCGCTGCGGACCTCCATCGTGCTCGGCAACGGTGGGGCGCTGAACGCCATCGTGAACCTGGCCCGGCTGGGCGCGGGAGGCCACCAGGGAGACGGTGGCCAGGTGTTCAGCTGGATCCACCTGCACGACGTGTACCGCGCCGTGCGGCACGTGCTGGCCGAGGACCGCATCGCCGGGCCGGTGAACCTGGCGACGCCGCACCCGGTCACGAACGCCGAGCTGATGCGCACCCTGCGCGCGCACGTCGGAGGGCTGGGGGAGCGGGTAGGTGTGCCCACACCGGCGTGGATGCTGGGACTCGGTGGGCGCGTGATCCGCACCGAGCCGGAGCTCGTCCTCAAGAGCCGCTGGGTGCACCCCGAGGTGCTGCTGGACAGCGGGTTCACCTGGGAGTTCGGTGAGCTCGATGCGGCGCTCGCGGACATCGCGCGCACCACACCGCGGGGACTGTTGCCGGTGCAGCTCGGCTGAGCTGGGCTACCTGGTCACTTCACCACTTCTTGTTCGGCGGCCGGGTCACTTCACCACTACGTCGACAAGGAGTGCCGGAAGGCCCGCTGAGCGGGCTGTTCACCACTGCTTGTCCAGCGGCCGGGTCACTTCACCACTTCGTGGTCAGCCGAGCAGCCGGCGCAGGATGGCGAGCCCTGCGTCCTCGAACGCGCGGTCTCCCACCTGGTGCGCCCAGACGGCCTGCCCGATGGCGCCGCGCACCTGCACCCGGCTCCACCAGCCAGCATCGGGCGCACCCTCAACCCGCGGGTCGCTGCCGTACCCCTCCAGGAAAGCGGCCTCCAGCGCGGGGTCGCGGGCGAAGTCCTGGTGCTCCAGCCGCCCGAGGTCCAGGGCCGCTGGCTTGAGCGTCGCCTTGCCGAAGTCGATGAAGGACACCTGCCCCTGGTGCACCAGCCAGTTGCGGGGCTGGGCGTCGTCGTGCACCGGCACCACCCTCACCGCCGGTGCGGGCCAGCCCGCCACCAGGTGCCACAGGCGCCCGGCCAGGGGCTCCTCGGTGCGGTGCGGCCGGCTCAACCAGTCCAGGGACTTGGCGTTCTCGCGGGCCTCGAAGGAGTGGTCCACCTCCACGTGCTGACCGTGGAGCACCGCGAGCAGCTCACCGGCCTGGCGGTAGGTGTCGGGCTGGTCCTGGGCATCGTGCCCCTGGACGAGCTCGCCCGGCAGCCGGCGGGTCACCACCATCCGCTGGGCGCGGTCGGCGTGCAGCATCTGCGGCGCCCGACCCCGCTCCACCAGCGGCGCCAACCACCGCTCGTGCGCGGTGATCTCACGCTCCATGTGGTGATCGCCCTCGAACCCCGCCTTGACGATGAGGTCGGCGTCCCCTGCCCGCACCCACAGCACGGCTCGCTGGCCCAGCTCCGTCCACGACTGGTCGGCCACCAGCTGTGCGCCGGGCAGCCAGGCGTCGAGCCGGGCCTGCTGGGCGGCGCTCAGCCCGGGGTGGAGGCGCTCAGGCGGCATCGCCGGGCGCTGCCGGCTCGGACACGACATCGGCCGCGGGGGAGACCGCCACCGCTCGAGGCCGTGACTCCTTGGCCCGCACGGTCTGCCGCAGGCCGGACATCTGCCGGTCGAGCTCCCACGCGGTGACGGCGGACTCCCGGAGGGTCTCGCCCACGTCATCGGGCACCTCGTCGTGGTACTTGTACCGGATCTGGTGCTCCACGCTGGCCCAGAAGTCCATGGCGATGGTGCGGATCTGGATCTCCACCGGCACCTCCAGGGTCTCCTCGGCCAGGAACACCGGCACGGTCACGATCAGGTGCAGCGATCGGTATCCGTTGGGCTTCGGGTGCGAGATGTAGTCCTTCGTCTCCAGCACTGTCAGGTCGGGCTGCCCCATGAGCATCTCGGCCAGACGGAAGGTGTCCTCGATGTAGGGGCAGGTCACCCGCACGCCGGCGATGTCGCGGATCTCGCGGGCCACCACGTCCAGGTCCGGCCCGCAGCCCAGTCGGTTCATCTTGTGCAGGATCGAGTCGAACGACTTCACCCGGTGCTTCACGTGCTCGATGGGGCCGCGCGTCCCCCGCGCCTCGGCCTCCTCGGCCAGGATGTCGATCTTGGTGAGCACCTCGTCCAGGGCGAACTTGTAGCGCAGCCGGAACTCCGAGAGCCGGGCACCGATGGCGCGGGCCACCTCATCGGGATCGCGTTCCTCCACGTCGTCCCCCGCGAGGGCCATCACGAGGTCGATCGAGGTCATGGGCACGTCATTGGCCATGGAGGCACCGTAGGGCCGGTGGCTGGGAATCCGATGAAGGTCCCCGGGCCCCGCGTGCCGGGCGTCCGGGTCAGTCGGCGGGGCGCTCCGGTCCGGCCCCGGGCGTGGCGTCCTGCTCCCCGATGATGGCCCCGGTCACCCGGTGGTGCGGCCACAGCAGTGTGTGCGGCGCGGCGCGGGTGACGTAATTGGGGATCTCCCGGGCGTGGACGTCCTCCGCCTCGGCGAACTGCGGCGCCGGCGGGTCGGCCGTCCACGCCGCGGTGAACAGCACCCACCGCACTGCCAGGTTGATCCACACGATGAGCGTGACCAGGCTCGCGAAGGACACCACCAGCGGGTTGTCCCAGGTGCCGATGAGGCTGGTTCCCGCCACCCGCAGCACGCCCCACCCGGCCGCACCCAGCACCGCACCGCGCCACCGCTGCGCCCAGGGGGTGCGCACCTTGGCGGCCACCCGGAAGAGCAGGGCGATGGTCACCGCATCGACGACGAACGCCGCGCCCAGCGCGGCGAGACGGAGCGTGAGGTCGGTCCCCGCATCGATGTGGGCGCGGTCCAGCACGAAACGCGCGGCCGAGGTGGCGGCGCTGGAGAGCATGGCGGTGACCACCACCGACGTGCTCAGCAGCAGGATGCCCACCAGGTCCCACAGCTTGGCCCGCACCGGGTGCAGCGGGGCGGCCGCGAGGCCGAACATGGCGCGGATGGAGATGCGCAGGTAGGTCATCGCGTTCGTGGCGGTCCACAGCAGCACCGGCACGGTCACCAGGGTGGCCAGCGTCAGCCCGCCGTCGATCACCAGGTCCGATGCGGTGAGCACGCCCCCTCCGGCGCCGTCACCCAGGAGCCCGGGAAAGGTGCCGTTCACCGCATCGACCACGCGCTCGAAGAGCTCGGGGCGGCGCCCCAGGACCATCCGGAAGGCGGTGACGGCCAGGGTGAGCGCGGCCACCAGGGAGATCAGGGCCGAGAGCGTCACGCCACCGGCGTAGACGTTGCCGTGGGCCAACAGGTACCGCCGCGCGGCGCGCACCAGCCGGGTGCGGGCCAGGCCGCCCAGCAGTCGCCCCCACCCGCTGGGTGACCCGCTGCCTGCGTCGACGCGTTCCCGCTGCGGCGAGTCTTCGTGGTCGGCGGCGGAGGAGGGCGTCACCCGGCCAAGTCAAGCACCTCGCCGGCCCACCGCCCGCGCAGCCACCGGTCGTGGCTGGCCACCACCACGGCTCCGGGATAGCCGGTCAGGGCCTCCTCCAGCTCGGTGACCAGGCGCAGGGAGAAGTGGTTGGTGGGCTCGTCCAGGAGCAGCACGTCGGGCGGGGCGGCCAGCACGACGGCGAGCTCCAGCCGGCGGCGTTGGCCCACGCTCAGGGAGGCCAACGGGCGGTCGAGCTCGCGCCCGGCGAGCAGGCCCAGGGTGGCCAGCGGCACCTCATCGGCGGTGCGTCGGCCCACGGCGCGCTCGTAGGCGGTGCGGGGCGTGTCCCCGTCGGCCCGCGGCGTGGGGGACTGGGTGAGCAGGGCGATGCGGGCGCCGCCCGGGGTGCTGACGGAGCCGGTGGTCGGGTCCAGGTCACCGGCGAGAACGTGCAGGAGGGTGGACTTGCCGGAGCCGTTCGGGCCCGTGACCAGCAGCCGGTCGGTGGCACCCAGGGCGAGGCTGGTGGGGGCCAGGCGGCAGGGGACGGCCACCTGCTGTGCGGTGAGCACCGGACCGGAGCGGGAGACCCGGCGCTCGATGCCCTCCAGGGCGCGGAAGCGCAGCTCCGGCGGCGGCTTGCGGACCTGGTTCTCCTCGAGGCGCTCCAGTGCGGTGGCGGCGTCGTTGAGGCGGCGGGCGACGACCTTGGCGTTGCGGTCGGCGTAGAACTTCTTGGCGCCGCGGCCCTCGGTGCGTGGGCCGCGCTCGGGGCGGCCGACTGTGTGGTCGTCGGCGTGCCGCTGCTGGAGCCGGCGGCGTTCCTTCTGCTCGGTCCTGAACTGCTCCTCCCACCGCGTGCGGGCGGCCCGCTGCTCGATGAGGTGGTCGCTCCAGCGGCCGGTGAACCGGGCGACACCGAAGCCGGAGCCCGGGGAGTCGTGGTCGGCGGCGACCTGGGCGTGGGGGAGGGGCACCGGGTCGAGGTCGAACAGGACGGTCGCCACCTCATCCACGAACGCGCGGTCGTGGCTGGCCAGGAGCACTGGCCCGCGCCACTGGCCCAGCAGACCCGCGAGCAGCTCCCAGCCGCGGTCGTCGAGGTGGTTGGTGGGCTCGTCGAGCAGCAGGGTGTCCGGAGCCCGCAGCAGGAACCAGGCCAGCGAGAGGCGCGCGAGCTGGCCGCCGGAGAGGTCGCTGGCGGGGCGGGAACGGTCCAGGGCCGCGATGCCGAGCCCGTCGACGACCCGGTCGATGCGGTGGTCGAGCTCCCAGGCGCCGGCCCGGTCGGCCGCGGCGATGGCACGTGCGAGGTGGGCCTCGGCGTCGGAGGGCGAGCCGGCGTCTGCGTCGGCGCCCTGGGCGGCCACGGCCTCCCCGGCGCGCTCCACGGCGGTGACGAGCGCGCGGACGGGCGTCACCGCATCGGAGAGGACCTGGGCGACCGTCATCGAGCGGCCGAACGGGGGTTCCTGGTGGTGCAGGCCCACGGTGCCGGTGGTGTGGACGGTGCCGGTGTCGGGTGCGTCGAGTCCGGCGGCGATGCGCAGGAGGGTGGACTTGCCGGCCCCGTTCTCGCCGATGAGGGCGGCCACCGTGCCCGCGGGGACGGTGAGCGAGACGTCGGTGAGGACGCGGCGGTCGGGGAAGGTGCGGGAGATGCCGTCGAGGCGCAGGTGGTCGCTGGACGGGGTGGCGGTGTGCGGGGAATCGGGGTTGTGCAGGGGTGAGGTCATGGGTCTCCGGGAGCAGGCTCGGACCCCGCGGGGCACGTGCCGCGGCGCGGGGTGGGCGGGGGCTCAGGAGTCCATGGGGCGAGCGTAGGTGTGGGGCGCGTGGGGGACAAGGGGTTTTCGGCGGTGGCTGTGGGGTCGGTCGGGGCGGGGTGAGGTGGTCGGTGGGGTCGTCCACAGGGGCGCGCTTCAGTACGCGTGTTGTGGTACATTTGTCGCAACATCGCGGGGACGCCTCGGACCTGTCGAGGGTGCGGTGTCATGGGAGGAGGGCCCATGGAAGTGGATGACCTGCAGGCGGAACTGCGGGCGATGGAGCAGCGCCTGGACCGTGGCGGGGGAGGGACGGCCGCAGAGTTGGTCGACCTCGTCCGAGGGCTGGAGGAGCTCCGGAACACCGTGGCTGCGGTGCAGATGATTGCCATCGTGCGGCTGGTCGAGCAGCAGACCCTGGAGGACCTGGAGGCCGGCGTGCCCGAGGAGCAGGCCGGCACCTGTACTGCGTCACAGGTGGCGTTGGCCCGGCGGCAGCCCCCACGGCGGGGAGTGCGTGACGTGCACCTGGCGCAGCGGCTGGCGGACGAGCTGCCGGCCTGTCGGCAGGCCCTGCTGGAGGGGCGGGCCAGTGAGTACCAGGCCGAGCTGGTGGACCGGCACAGCCGCTTCCTGGGGCCGGAGGACCGGGCCCGCGTGGACGAGCTGATGGCGCCCGAGCTGGAGCACCTCTCGGCACGGCAGGTCGCGGCGCGGGTGAAGACGCACGCCTACCGGATCGACCCTGTGGGCTACACCCGGAACGCTGCGCTGGCCCACGAGGACCGGCGGGTGGGCATGCGCCCCACGCCGGACACGATGGCTCTGGTGACCGCCTACCTGCCCGCCCCGCAGGCCGTGGCCGTGTGGGGTGCGCTGGACCGGGCGGCCAGGGCTGCTCGCGCCGCCGGTGACGAGCGGAGCCTGGACCAGGTGCGTGCCGACGTGCTGGTGGAGCGGGTGACGGGACAGGCCAGGGCCGATGCGGTGCCCCTGGAGGTGCAGCTGGTGACCCCCGCGGGCACGGCCTTCGGCAACGCGGAGGTGCTGCAGGCGCTGACCAGTGCGGACGAGCCGGCGACCCTCAGCGGGTACGGGCCGATTCCGGCGCCGATGGCTCGCGACCTGATCCGGGTGCCGAGAAGGCTCGGCTGCGGACGCTGCTGGCCGACCCGGTCACCGGGATCGTGGTCGGCAGGGCCAGCCGGAGCCGGGTGTTCTCGCAGGGCGACCGGGACCTGTTCATCGCGCGGGACCGGACCTGCCGGACGCCGTACTGCGACGCGCCCATCCGGGAGGCGGACCACGTGGAGCCCTGGGCCCGCGGGGGACCGACCAGCACCGGCAACGGTCAGGGGCTGTGCACCCAGTGCAACCAGACCAGGAACCATCCGCGCTGGCAGGCGGAACCCGTCGCGGAGGGTGGCACGGAACCGACCGGCAGGACCCGCATCCTGGCCGCGGCCAGGGAGCACGCCAGCCAGGCCGCGGTCGTGACCACCACACCCACGGGACACCGGTACACGAGCCCGACGCCGAGGATGGGGGAGTGACAGCCCCGCCCGGCGAGGCCACCATGGGCCCATGACCACAGAGCGTGAAGTCATGTCCGCCACCCGTCGCATGCCGGTGCCCCCGGCTGCCGTGTGGGCCGTCCTGAGCGATCCCGCACGCCACCAGGAGACGGAGCCCGGCGACTGGGTGCGTGACGCCATCGACCCCGCACCGCTCACGGAGGTGGGGCAGGTGTTCGGCATGAACATGGGATTCCCGCAGAACGGGGAGCCGTACGTCATGCACAACCGGGTGATCGCGCTGGAGCCCGAGCGGGTCATCGCCTGGGCGCCGGGACAGCTGAGGGACGGCGAGCTGCCCGAGGACATCTGGTGGACCTGGCACTACGAGCTCGCGCCCGTGGACGGCGGCACCGACGTCACCCTCACCTACGACTGGACCGACGCCCCCGCCTGGTTCCGCGCAGAAGTGCCCCTGCCGGCCTTCGGCGTGGACTTCCTGGAGGAGTCGCTGGCATCGCTCGAGAAGGCCGCCTCCTAGTCTGACCCCATGACCTCCCCACCGAGCAGAACGCGTCGTCTGCCGGTGGGTCCGGTCGTGGCCCTGGTGGCCGTCGCGACCGTGGCCCTGATGCTGCGCCCGGCCGCCACCTCGCTGGGCCCGCTGCTGCCCGAGATGTCCGAGGACCTCGGCGGCGGAGGCATCGGCGCAGGTGTCCTCACCGCGCTGCCGCCCTTCATCTTCGGCGTGCTCGGCCTGGCTGCGGTCCCCATCGGCCGCCGGCTCGGGCTGGGCGGTGCGATCGTCGCCTCCCTCGCCCTGTCGTTCATCGGCCTGGCGCTGCGACCCCTCGTGGGGACGATGACGATCTTCCTCGCCCTCAGCGTGGTCGCCCTCATGGGTGGTGCCCTGGGCAACGTCCTGGTCCCGGCGTGGATCAAGCGGCACAGCTCCGGCACCCAGCTGCGTCGCCTGATGGCGGTCTACGTCGCCGTGCTGTCCATCGGCGGCTCCGCCGGGGCGATGCTGGCCGTGCCCCTCACACAGCTGCCCGGCGCCGGGTCGCTCCCCGCCATCGGACACGGGGCCGACCCGTCCGGTGGCCTCTGGCGCGGCTCGATCCTCACCTGGGCCCTGATCGCCCTGGTGCCGCTGGTGATCTGGGCCGTGGTGGCCCGCCGCACCGGCCACGACTTCCCCCGCGGCGCCGTCTCCACCGACGCCAAGCACGTGACCATCTGGCGCTCGCCGACCGCGGTGGCCCTGACGGCCATGTTCGCCCTGCAGTCCACCAACGCCTACACGCAGTTCGGGTGGCTGCCCCGGATCTACACCGAGGGGGGCGTCACCCCTGGGATGGCCGGGTTCTACACGGCCCTCATCGCCGCAGCCGGGGTGATCGGCGGCTGGGTGATGCCCACCATCATCGAGCGGGCACCCTCCCTGCCTGCGCTCGCACTGGCCTGTGGTGCCCTGACCGCCGTGGGCTACCTGGGGCTGCTGGTGGCCCCGAGCTCCCTGGCCCTCCTGTGGGCGGCCATCCTGGGCGTGGGTGGCTTCGCCTTCCCGATGGTGATCGCGCTCCTGCCGGCGCGGACGCGCGACCCCTTGGTGACGGCGCGGCTGTCGGGGATCGTCCAGCCCGTCGGCTACATCTTCGCGGCCGTCGGCCCGTTGCTGGTGGGCTCGATCGTGGCCGCCACGGGCAGCGTGTCCGCGGTCCTGTGGATCATGGCCGGCTCCGGGGTGCTCCTCGGGCTCGTCGGCTGGCGGGCCGCGCGGCAGACGTGGGTGGACGACGAGCTGGCCGCCGCAGGCTGAGGGAGTGCTGGCGGCTCAGCCCGCCCGATGCGCCGCCCGCCGGTCGAGCTCGGCCACCAGAACGGCATTGCGCTGGGCCACGATGCGGCGCAGGTGCGGCACCAGCAGCCCTCGCTCCACCAGCCGACCGCCCACCGGGGAGGCCAGCGTGATGCGGTCCACCATGCGCGTGCCGCCGTTCGCGGCTTCATACAGATGCTCGTGACGGAACATCCGGAACGGGCCGGAGACCTGCTCGTCCACGAACCGGTGCGGCCGGTCGAAAACGGTCACGCGCACCGTCATCCGGAAGTACACCCCGAGGTGCCGCCCACGCCAGGTGACCGTGTCACCCGGGCCGAGCCGCCCCTGGGTGACCCCGCCCACTGCCTGCTCGCGCGATCCCCGCATCGAGTCGACGTGGGTGCCGACGTCCAACGACAGGTCGAACAGGTCCTGCGGACGGTGGCGGGAGGCGGTCACCAGCTCGAGGGTGCTCGGCATGGGGTCAGTCTGCCCCTGGCGCCGGCGGTCCGCCTCAGCCGGCGTACTCGAAGTGCCAGTACTCGGGGTTCTTGCCCCACGGCTTGGCCCAGGACGGGTGCACCCAGCCGTATCGCGGACCGTTGGCCAGCAGCCAAGTGTGGCGGGCGGTGCCGAAACCGAACCTGCGCGCGTCCTCGGGTACGTCGCAGGCCGGGCGGTTGACCGACCCGTGGTTCGAGTAGCCCGGCACGGCGGCCTTGCTCCCGAAGGCCCTTCGGTAGGCCACCTGGGTGTCGTAGGTGCGATAGCACTCGTCCCAAGGCAGGTCCTCGTTGAAGCGGGCCTTGTAGGCGCGGTTCAGGCCCTTGAGGGGACTCACCGCATCGCAGGCCAACAACACGTGCGGGGCGACGTCGCTGCCCTGCACGGCACACAGGGTGGACGGGTGGTGACGTCCGTTGGAGCCCGTGTGCGAGCTCGCGGCGGTGGTGAGGTCCGACAGCGGCACGTACCGGTTGGGGGCCATCTTCAGCCAGTTCCCCTCGATGGTGCCCTTCACCATGCCGCCGCGCGGCAGGTAGTGCGCCTCGTGGGCCGAGGACGCGACACGCCGGGAGTAAACGTCCACGAACAGGTCACCGGTGCGCTGCTTGACGTGGCGCACCACGGTGCCGGTGGGGGTCGGGGCGGTGCTCGTGGCCTGCAGGTAGCGGCCCGAGGCGTAGGCGGTGCGGCCGTTGTGGGTGAAGCGCACCCACCCGTTGGACTGCTTGGTGCCCTTCACGACCGTGCCCTTCCTCAGGGCGCCGAGCGAGGAGTAGGAGGTCGTGGGACCCGTGCGCACGGTGAGCCAGGCTGCCGTCACGCGGTAGCTGCGGGTGGCCCGGGTGGACGCGTCCGAGGTGACGTCACCCGCATCGGGCGCGGCCTCGGCGCCGGCGGAGAGGACCGGCGCGGAGGGGGCGAGGTCACCGGCGGGCTGGGCCTGGGCGACAGCGGTGGCGGACAGTCCGAGGACGCCCGCCAGGACGAGGGGGAGGGAAGGGTGCTTCACGGGTGCTCCTGGGCAGCAGGGGTCACCGTCGCGACAGGCGGAGGGACATGCCGCCCGGCGTGAGGGGTCCACGACCCCGGGGACTCGGGGTCGTTCTGGGGATTCGACCACGGCCGGGGGGCCCGGTCCAGAGGCGGTGCGTGACATGACAGCAGATCGACAGCGGCCACGCGGTCGTCCCCGGGATGGCCCGTCAGGCGTGTCCCTGGCACCCCCGCGCCAGGTCCCGCCCCACCTCGCGCAGCAGCGGCACCGGGTCCGCCAGGCAGCGCGCGACGTCGGGCTCGCGGTCCGTCAGCGCCAGGACTCGGTCGAAACCCGCCCTCCGCAGCTCCGAGGGGGTGAGCGCGCTCGTCCCGCAGACGGCCACCACCGGGACACCTGCCGCTCGGGCGCGCCCGAGCACGCCCGCCGGCGCCTTGCCGTGCAGCGTCTGGGAGTCCAGTCGTCCCTCACCGGTCACCACCAGGTCGGCATCTCGCAGCGCGCTGTCGATGCCGGCGAGGTCCAGCAGGTGCTCCACCCCCGAGACACGCCGCGCGCCCAGCGCCAGGAGCGCGAAGCCCACCCCGCCGGCCGCCCCCGCGCCGGGCCGTGCGCAGGGTCCGTGCCGGCGCGCGTCAGCACGTCCCTCCAGTGGGCGAGCGCCGTCTCGATGCGGTCGACGGTCCTCATCGGCCCCCTTCTGCGGCCCGTACACCGCCGCGGCACCCTGTGGCCCGACCAACGGGTTGGTGACGTCCGCGGCCAGCACCAGCTCCACGCCCGTCAGGAGCTCGCGGGCCGGGGCCAGGTCCACCGAGGCGGCGCGTTCCAGGCCGACCACGCCGTCGGGGACCTGTTGTCCGGACTGGTCGCGGACCACGGCCCCCAGCGCGCGCAGCATCCCCAGGCCGCCGTCGGAGCAGGCCGAGCCGCCCACGCCCACGACCACCCGGCGACACCCCGCATCGAGTGCGGCGGCGATGACCTCGCCCGTTCCCCGGCTGGAGGCGGCCAGGGCGCGCGTGGCGTCGTCGGTCGGCCGGTGGGCCTGGACCGGCAGGGCGATGCCGGAGGCCGCGGCCAGCTCCACGAGCGCCTCGTCCCCGCCCGGGGCCATCGCCCACTGCGCCTCGACCGGGTCGCCCCAGGGACCAGCCACCGCTGCGCGCTGCCCCTGCCAACCGCGGGTCAGCGCCACGTCGAGGGTGCCCTCACCCCCATCGGCGATGGGGAGGCAGCGGACGTCGGCGGCCGGCTCCACCCCGAGGATCCCGTCGCGCAGTGCTGCGGCGACCTGTCGCGCGGTGGCCGACCCCTTGAACGAGTCGGGCGCGAGGACGATGCGGGAGGGCGAGGGCATGGTGGGGCCATGGTCTCGTAGGTGGCTTGAGGCGATCCTGTCCACAGAATCCTGTTTCCTTGTGCATCGTACAGGTGTTGTGGTACCGTGTGGTCAGGAAGGGGGATTCCATGGACGAACAGTCAGAGGGACGGTCCGGGCACGAGCCGTCGGACGACCTGCGCGGGGGAGCGCCACCGGGGGTTCCGCTGCGCGCGGCCCTGCTGCGACGGCGCAGGAACCTGGGCACCACGGCGGCCGAGCTGGTGGACACCATCCGGGAGCTCGAGGAGCTGCGCAACGTGGTGGCCGCGATCCAGCTGGAGGCGGTGGCGCAGCTGCGCCGGGTCCAGACGCTCGAGGACCTCGAGGCCGGGGTGCCGGAGGAGATGGCGGGGGAGTGCACCGCATCGATGGTGGGACTTGCCCGCCGGGAGTCGCCGCACCGGGGCTCGCAGACCACCTCGCTGGCGGAGACGTTGTCCGGGGACCTGCCGTGCACCTTTGCCGAGATGCTGGCGGGGCGGGCGACCGAGTACCAGGCACGACTCGTGCAGACGCACGCCAGCCACCTGACGCCTGCTCACCGGCAGGTGCTCGACCAGACGATCGCGCCGCGGCTGGAGGAGCTGTCGCCCCGGCGGGTGACGAATGCCGTGAAGGCCGAGGCCTACCGGCTGGACCCCGAGGGGTCCCTGGAGCGGGTGGCCCTGGCGCACAAGGACCGCCGGGTGGGACTCCAACCCAAGCCGGACACGATGACCCTGCTGACGGCCTACCTGCCGGCGACGCAGGGCGTGGCCGTGTGGGCCGGGCTCGACCGGGAGGCCCGCTCGCGCCGCGCGGTGGGTGACGAGCGCAGCATCGACCAGTTGCGGGCCGACATCCTGGTGGAGCGGCTCACCGGGCAGGCCACGGCCGATGCGGTTCCGCTGGAGGTCCAGCTCGTGGTGCCGGCAGGGTCGATCTTCGGTGGCACCGCCGCGCGGGCGGCGTGGAAGGAGGGGCCCTGTGAGGCCGTTGACCCCCGCAGCAGCAGCGCGGGCGTGGGCAGCGGAGGCAGCATCCGCGCTGTGCCGGGCCGCCTGACCCGAGACGACGAACCAGCCTTCCTCACCGGTTACGGCCCCCTACCGGCACCGCTGGCGCGCCGGATGGTGCGGGACTCTGCGGCGGTGACGCTGCGGCGGCTGCTCATGGATCCGTTGCGCGGCACCATCGTGGGACGGGAGTCCCGGAGCCGCGTGTTCTCGAAGGGTGACCGCGAGCTGCTGGTGGCCCGGGACCGGTTCTGCCGCACCCCGTGGTGCGACGCAACGATCAGGGAGGCCGACCACGTCGTCGGTTGGGCCGAGGGCGGCGCCACGTCGATCGACAACGGTCAGGGGCTGTGCAGCCGCTGCAACCAGACCAAGAACCATCCCCGGTGGGGCACTCGCCCCGTCCTGGTTCCGGGCGCTGGGAAGGCTGGCGACACGGACCCTGCCGGCGGATGGATGCGGAAGGTCCGGCAGCTCCGGGGCAGCGACCGGGTGCGGGCTCGGTCGAGGGGATCCACCGCCGACGAGGTCCTGCAGCCGGGTCCGCCCCAGCAGGTCGCGGTCGTCACCACGACACCCACCGGTCACAGCTACCGCAGCCCGGTCCCGTCGCTCACGGAGTGAGGTGGCGTGCCGCCCGTGGGGCAGGATGACCGACGGCCCCACGACCGACGGCCCCACCACCCCCGCGAAGGAGAACCCCTGTGAGTGCACCCGGTGTCACCACGCAGCCCGGCGTGACCACCGCCGCCGAGCGGGAGGCCGTCCAGTCGCGCACCCTGCGGGTGGTGGTGCTCAGTCAGGTGCTGGGCGGTGCCGGACTGGCCGCCGGCGCCACCGTGGGTGCACTGCTGGCTGAGGAGATGCTCGGCTCGCAGGGCCTGGCCGGCATCCCCGTGGCCGTGGTGACCCTGGGGTCGGCGCTCGCGGCCTACCTGGTCGGACGCGTGACACAGCACAGGGGCCGCCGGCTGGGACTGGGTGCCGGTTTCGCCATCGGCGGCATCGGCGCAGCGGGCGTGGTGCTCGCCGCGGTGCTGGGCCAGGTGTGGCTGCTGTTCGCCGCGCTGTTCGTCTACGGCGCCGGCACCGCCACCAACCTGCAGGCCCGCTATGCCGGCACGGACCTGGCCACCCCGCAGCGTCGCGCCACCGCCGTGAGCATGGCGCTGGTCTCCACCACCGTCGGGGCCGTCGCCGGGCCGAATCTGGTGGAGCCGCTGGGGCGATTGGCCGGCGCCTGGGGCATCCCTCCGCTGGCCGGCCCGTTCATGCTCGCCGCCGTGGCCTACCTCGCCGCCGGCGCGGCCCTGCTGGTGCTGCTGCGGCCCGACCCCTTCCTCCTCGCACGGTCACTCAGTGGAACCCCCGCCGACCCGGACCCGGCCGCCACGGCCGAGGTGGCACCCGGAGGAACGCCGGCCGGCACGGTCCCGCCGGTGCGCACCACGGCCTGGGTGGGAGCTGGGGTGATGGTGCTGACCCAGGTGGTCATGGTGGCGATCATGACCATGACCCCGGTTCACATGCGCGCGCACGACCACGCACTGGGGGCCGTGGGTCTGGTGATCAGCCTCCACATCGCCGCCATGTACCTGCCCTCCCTGGTGACCGGCGCCCTCATCGACCGTGTGGGGCGCCTGCCCATGGCCGCCGCAGCCGGCGTCACCCTGCTGCTGGCCGGCGTCGTGGCCGCGTTCGCCCCGGGGGAGTCGATGGGGTGGATCGTCGCCGCGCTGGTGCTGCTGGGACTGGGTTGGAACCTCGGCCTCATCTCGGGCACGGCGCTGGTGGTCGACGGCACCGTGCCGGCCAACCGGGCCCGCACGCAGGGCACCATCGACGTCCTCATCGCCCTGGCGGGCGCCGCCGGTGGCGCCTTCTCCGGCATCGTCGTGGCCGCCTCGAGCTTCGCCGGACTGTCCCTGCTGGGGGCGGCCCTCGCCGTCGCCGTGGTGCCGATGCTGTGGCTCGCCGTCCGGGACCGCCGGACGGCCGAGCTCAGCCCCGGCGACGCAGCACGCTGACGGCGTAGTCGCCGTCCTCCTGCCAGGGCCGCAGGTCCCAGGTGGCGAAGCGGTGCTCCAGGTGCAGACCCGCATCGGGCAGCAGCGCGTCCAGGGTGGCGGTGTCGAAGCCCGTGTTCGTGCGACAGCCCACCACCAGGAACCCGTCGGCCACCAGGTGCGCGGCCACGCGGGACAGCACGGAGCCCCGGTGGTCGGGGGCTACGAAGTCCAGGACGTTGCCGGCCAGCATCGCGCCGTCGAAGGGCTCGGGCTGGCCGTGCTCCGCGAGGTCCAGGGTGGCCAGGTCGGCGACCACCCACGTGCCGTCCGGGTGGTCCTCGCGGGCGGCGGCGATCAGTGCCGGGTCGAGGTCCACGCCCACCGCATCGAAGCCGAGGCGGGCGAGGTGACCGGCGTGGCGACCGGGGCCGCACCCCGCATCGAGCAGGCGGGCACCGCGCGGAGCGAGGACGTCGAACAGCCGCGTCTCGCCCTGCAGGTCCTCCCCTCGGGCGGCGAGCGACCGCATCCGCTGGATGTACCAGCGGGAGTGGGCGCCGTCGTCGTCCAGGCCGGGCCAGGTGGAGGTGGGGGAGCTCATGGCGCCAGTCTCGCTCACGCAGTCCGTGCCCCCACCGACGCGATGCCGAGCCAGGTGTGCCGGTTGCCCGCCCAGCACCAGCCCAGCTTGGGGGCGTCCTTGCGGTCGGCGCCATCGCGGCCCGTGCCGTTGCTGATCCACAGCGCCGGCACCCGCTTGTCCAGCGTCCCGGCACGGCGACCGGGCTTGCGCGAGCCAGGCGTCATGAAGCAGTGGTTGCGCTCGATGACGTCGGGCTCCTGCAGCGCCCAGCACACCCCCTCGGCGGCGGTCATCGGCTGGCGGCCGCGCGCCGCCAGCTCGGGCGTTACCTCATCGGGACTCTGGTTGGCGTACTCGTCACCCCGCTGCGGATCCTCGATGGCGTAGAGCGGCGCCTCGGGCAGGTCGACGCCGGGCGCCGGGCCGAACTCCGCCAGGTCGGTGAGGTCCTCGACGACGAAGCCCGCCTGGTCGCCGCGGCGCAGGTGGGGCACGAGGTCGGCGAGGCTCACCGCATCGGGGCCGATGACGAGCAGGTCACCGCGCAGGGTCGGTGGCAGCGGCGGGAGCTCCAGGCCGAGTGAAACGAGGCGGCTGTGCTGGGTGGCGAGGTCGGACAGGGTCAAGGGCGCTCCTTCATCGGGTCCGGCGACAACGCCCGGGTGGGCGCGGTTCATCCCGCCCTACGCTGGGGCCATGAGCGAGCTGCCCCTCTTCGACTCCACCGGCCTCGAGCGCGTCCTGTGCGTGGTGGCCCACCCCGACGACATGGAGTACGGCGCCTCGGCCGCGGTCTCGGCGTGGACCACGGCAGGCGTGGAGGTGACCTACCTGCTGCTGACGCACGGTGAGGCGGGCATGCCCGACCACCCCGATGAGGTCCGCCGCATCCGCCCCGCCGAGCAGCAGCGGGCGTGCGAGCAGGTGGGCGTGGAGGACCTGCGCGTGCTCGACCACCCGGACGGCGTGCTGGAGCTGACGCTCGGGCTGCGGCGCGACATCGCGCGGGTGATCCGACAGGTGCGGCCGCAGGCCGTGGTGACGATGGGGTGGGCGGACATCGCGCCGTGGGGCGTGAACCAGGCCGACCACCGGGTGGCGGGGCTGTCCACGGCCGATGCGGTGTCGGCCGCCGGCAACCGGTGGATCTTCCCCGAGCTGGTGGACGACGAGGGGCTGGAGCCGTGGTCGACCACGTGGCTGCTGGTGACGGGGACGGCGGACCCGGATCAGGTGATCGAGGTGGGGGCCCACGACGTGGCCGCGGCAGTGGCCTCGCTGGAGCAGCACGAGGCCTACCTCGCGGCGCTGCCGAACCACCCGGTGCCGGCGGAGTTCATCCCGCAGATCCTGGCCGGCGGTGGGGGCCGAGCAGGGGTGGAGGCCGGACTGCCGGTGCGGGCGTTCAAGGTGGGCTGACATGACCTTCTGGCAACCCGGAGAGGTCATCCACTGGTGCTACGGGCCCCCGGCGGCCCAAGCGGTGCACCCCATGCGCGTGGTCCGCGACGACGAGGCCGGCCTGGTGGCGTGGCTCGCGGTGGGGACCCCCGCCCTGCAGCGAGTGCGCGCGGACGGGCGGCCAGTGCGCAGTGATCCCGCAACCCTGTTCACGGCCCCCCGCGTGGTCGCGCCGAGGGTGTGGGAGACCCAGGGCGTGCTGCGCATCCAGACCCCTGGGCAGTGGTGGTCCGTGTGGCTGCTGTTCGCCCCGGGGACGCACGAGTTCCGCGGGTGGTACGTCAACATCGAGCAACCGCACGTGCGTGAGGGACAGCGGACGATGAGTGACGACCTCGTGCTCGACGTCGTGGTCGATCCGCAGCGCAACGCATCACGCAAGGACGAGGACGAGCTGGAGCTGGCGGTGGAACAGGGTCGATTCACACCCGACGAGGCCACCCGCATCCAGGCCGTGGCCGACGAGGCCGAGGCGGTGATCGATGCCTGGGGGTCCCCCTTCTGCGACGGATGGGAGTCCTTCCAGCCCGACCCCGCCTGGGGGCTGCCGCCGGCACCCTAGCCCCCCGGGGTCCGCGGTGGCAGGATCACGGCTGAGGCGCACCGAGCCCCCCTCACCCCCGGGAGTTGCCATGCAGTTCATGCTCACCGTCCACAACGCGGTCACCGCCGCCGACTCGTTCGGCGCCTACGCCGACCAGAAGGAGATGGAGCAGGCCATGGCCGACACCGGCGCCTTCAACCAGACGCTCGTGGATGCGGGTGTGCTGCTGCACGTGGGCGGCCTGATGCCGGGGGAGACCGCCACCGTCGTCGACGCCACGGGCGGCGAGGCCACCCGCACCGAGGGTCCCTACCTTCCCGGCGAGCGCGTGGGCGGGTTCTGGGTCATCGAGGTGGACGACCGGGAGAAGGCGCTGCAGTTCGCTGCCGCCGGATCGGCTGCCTGCCGCGCGCCGGTCGAGGTGCGTCAGTTCGCGGGGGTCTGAGGTGGGGATGCCGCCGTGGCCGGATGCCGAGGCGGTGGACGCCTACCTGGTGCGGACCCTCACGCCTGACGACGAGGCGCTGACGGCGGCGGCCGAGCGCGCCGCATCGGCCGGCTTGCCCGACATCGCCATGGCGCCCAACCAAGCGGCCCTGGTCGCACTGCTGTGCCGCCTCATCGGCGCCCGGCGGGTGCTGGAGGTGGGCACCCTGGCCGGGTACACCGCCATCCACCTCGCCCGCGCGGTGGGGGAGGACGGACGGGTGGTGACCCTCGAGATCGACCCGGAGCACGCCCGGGTGGCGCGGGCCAATCTCGCTGCCGCCGGCGTGGGCGACCGGGTCGAGGTGCTCACCGGCCGTGCGGCGGACACCCTGGAGCGGCTCGTCGATGAGGGCGTCGGCCCCTTCGACCTGGTGCTCATCGACGCCGACAAGCCCAGCAACCCCACCTACCTCCAGGCGGCGCTGCAGCTGACGTGGCCGGGCGCCGTCGTCGTGGTGGACAACGTGGTGCGGGGCGGTCGGGTGGCCGATGCGGGGTCGCAGGATCCAGCGGTCATGGGCAGTCGGCAGGTGCTGGAGATGATCGCGGCGGACCCCCGACTGGAGGCGACTGCCTTCCAGACCGTCGGCAGCAAGGGGTGGGACGGGCTGGCGATCTGCCGGGTGGTGGACGCTTCCGCCTGAAACCCGCTTGCCGCCGGCGAGCCCGTCCGGTTGTCTCGGGGCATGAGCCGCACTCGCATCCTGCGCCAGGAGGACCCTGAGACAACCCGTCTGCTGGCCGAGGGGTGGGTGGTCGCCGGGGAGTCCTGGGGCGCGCGGCTGGAGGCTGGGGAGCAGGACCTGCCCCGGCTGGACGCGCTGGCCGCGGCGCTGCCCCAGGGGTACCGCCTCTGCGTCCTCACCGCGGACGATGCCGCCGACATCGCCGCGCTGGACCGGGCGACGCACGCGGACTACCCCATCGGAGCCGCGGTCTTCCACGATGCCGTGGACGCGGCAGGCGCGCGGGCGCTGACCGAGCGCGGCGTCGTGCACGGCGTGCGCACCGCATCGGAGGAGCTGGTGGCGATGACGGCGGCCCACGACACGGGGACGCTGGTGGAGACCGAGTTCACGGCCGTCCACCCGGCACACCGGCGGCGGAGGCTGGCCGTGGCGGTCAAGGCGGCATCCGTCGCGGCGGGGGTGCGCGCTGGCCACCGGCGCTTCGGCACGGGCGGCGCGCAGGTGAACGCGGGGAGCCTGGCGATGAACCGGGCCGTCGGCTACGACGTCACCGAGCGCTGGGTGACGCTGGTGCCGCCGACAGCCACCTCAGGTGGGTGATCACGGGCCGACGCCCGCCTGGGAAAACCATTGGATCCCACCGTCACCCGTCACCTACGGTGCCGCCCATGGGTATCGCCTCGATGAAGCTCTGGACCCGTCGCTGACGGCGGCGGAGTCCACGTCCTGATCTCCGCACGCCGCCCCGGCCCACCCCGCCGGACGGCCTCTTCGTGCTGCCCGGCTCCCCAGACGAGCTGAGAGATCACCATGACGAACACCCATCCCGAACCCACCCCCACCACCACCCCGCGCAGTGCCGTCCCTGCGGGAGCCGGCGCCCACGTCCGAGCCCAGGGCATCCACGTCACCCTGGGTGAACGCCCTGTCCTGCGGGAGGTCGACGCCACCGTCACCGCGGGCTCCCGCCTGGCGATCGTCGGCGAAAACGGCCGCGGCAAGACCACCCTCCTGCACGTGCTCGCAGGCACCCTCGTGCCCGATGCGGGGAGCGTCGCCCGGGTGGGCACCGTCACCTTCGTGGAGCAGGCCCTGGGGAGCCGCGCGGGCCAGACCGTCGGCGACCTGGTGCGTGACGCCATCGCCGACTCACAGGACGCCCTGACCCGACTGGACGCCGCCACCGTCGCCCTCACCGAGGGCACCCCGGGCGCCGACGACGCCTACGCCGCCGCACTCGATACGGCCACGACCCTCGACGCGTGGGACGCCGAGCGACGAGTGGACGTGGCCCTGGCCGGACTGGACGCGTGCACCGACCGCGAGCGCCCGCTGGCCACGCTCTCGGTGGGGCAGCGCTACCGGGTGCGGCTGGCGTGCGCGCTGGGTGGCGCCGCAGACCTGCTGCTGCTCGACGAGCCGACCAACCACCTCGATGCGGCGAGCCTCGCCTTCCTCACCGAGCGGCTGCGTGAGCACCGCGGCGGGGTGGCCATCGTCAGCCACGACCGGGCGCTGCTGCGGGACGTGGCCACCACCTTCCTGGACCTCGACCCCAGCCGGGACGGCCGTCCCCGCCAGTACGCCGGTGGCTACGACGCGTGGGTGCAGGGCCGGGCCGCCGACCGTGCCCGCTGGGAGCAGGAGCACGCCGAGCAGGTGGCCGAGCGTGCCCAGTTGGCCCAGGCCGCAGAGGAGGCACGCAGCCGGCTGCGCACGGGCTGGCGGCCGGACAAGGGCACCGGCAAGCACCAGCGCGCGACGCGGGCTGGGGGAGTGGTGCAGGCGTTCAACCGGCGGCAGGAGGAGCTGGAGGCACACGTCATCGACGTGCCGACGCCGCCGATGCGGTTCAGCTTCCCCGCGTGGTCCACGGTGGCCGGCCGGGCGGTCGTCAGCGCTGACTCCGCCGGCGTGGACGGCCGACTGGCCCCGACCGACGTGGACATCACCGGCGGTGACCAGTTGGTGGTCGTGGGCCCGAACGGGGCGGGAAAGTCCACCCTGCTGCGGATGCTCGCCGGCGACCTGGAGCCCACCACCGGGCAGGTCCACCGCCACCCGGCGGCACGGATCGCCCTGCTCTCCCAGGAGGTCCCGGACTGGCCGGAGCACCTCACCGCGCACCAGGTGGTGGAGCGGCACGTCGAGGAGCTCGCTCGGCAGGGCGGGCGCGGCACGCGCGGCACGTCCCCGTCATCGACCGGGTTGCTGGACCCCGCCGCCCTTCGTACACCGGTGAGTCGGCTGTCCCAGGGGCAGCAGCGGCGCCTGCACCTGGCGCTGTGCCTGGCCGAGGAGCCAGACCTCCTGCTGCTGGACGAGCCGACCAACCACCTCTCGGCGGCGCTGGTGGACGAGTTGACCGGGGCGCTGCACGAGACGCCCGTGGCCGTGGTGGTGGCCACCCACGACCGGCAGCTGCTGGCAGACCTGGCCGCATGGCCGCGGCTCACGGTGCACCCGTCCGGCTCGTGAAGCACCTTGGCGCAGGTCAAGATCTGCTCCGGAGTGGTTCTGCATTCGGCCAGAGCCCTTGGCAGGGGCCCCGCATCGGCCAACGGTGAGCAGAGGCACTCGGGCCACGGTCAGGGTGCCCACCCCCACCCGTGGGCCGCACCGGATGTGTGCGGTCCCCTGACCCAGGAGCCCCCATGGCCCACTTCCCGCGCCGACGCACCCTGCTGGCCATTGCCAGTGCCACCCTCACCACCACCGCCCTGATGGCACCGAGCACATCCGCTACGACCGCACCTTCGACGGGCTGCGCGTGGTGGGCGGCGACATGGTGGTGGCGGTGACCCCCGACGGCAGGGTGGCCGAGACGCGCAAGAACGCGTCGGGCGAGGTGGCCGTGGCCTCCACGACCCCCACGCTGTCGAAGGCGGCGGCCCTCTCGCGCGGCAAGATGGCCTCCGCGGCGGCCACTCAGGACGCCCCCGAGGGCGAGCTCGTCATCTACGCCGGTGGGGACGAGCCCCGCCTGGCCTACGAGGTGGTGACCACCGGGATCAAGGCCGACCAGACCCCCTCGCGCGTGAAGTCGTATGTCGATGCGGAGAACGGCGCCCTGCTCGCGTCGTGGGACGAGATCGTCCACGCCGCCGGCACGGGGGAGAGCCACTACGTGGGCAACGTGCCGCTGACGACCTCCGGGTCCACGGGCGCGTTCACGCTGGAGGACGAGGTGGGCAACGTGACCACGGACCTCAACCACTCCACCTACGGCAACGGCGAGGTCTTCACCGACGAGGACAACGCCTGGGGTGACGGCACCACCAGCGACCGGGCCACGGCCGCCGTGGACGCTCACTTCGGCGCCGAGAACACCTACAAGTACTTCGAGTCCGTGCACGAGCGCCGGGGCATCTGGGACGACGGCCGCGGCGCCCGCAGCCGCGTGCACTACGGCACCAACTACGGCAACGCCTTCTGGGACGGCGAGCAGATGACCTACGGCGACGGGTCGGGCTCCAACCCGCTCGTGGCGCTCGACGTGGCCGCCCACGAGATGACCCACGGCATCACCGAGAACACGGCCAACCTCGTGTACCAGGGCGACCCGGGTGGTCTGAACGAGGCGACCTCCGACATCTTCGGCGCCGCGGTGGAGTTCCACGTGGAGAACGGCGAGGACGCCGGTGACTACCTCATCGGCGAGAAGATCGACATCCGCGGTGACGGCAAGCCGCTGCGCTACATGGACAAGCCGAGCAGGGACGGCAAGTCCGTGGACTGCTGGTCGACCGACGTGAACGGCATGGACCCGCACTACTCCTCCGGCCCGCTGAACCACTGGTTCTACCTGGCCTCGGAGGGCTCGGGCGCCAAGGAGATCAACGGTGTGGCCTACGACTCGCCCACCTGTGACGGGTCGACCGTGACCGGAAGCAGCCGGGAGGCCATGGAGAAGGTCTGGTACCGCACGCTGTCCACCAAGCTGACCAGCACCTCGGACTACCCGGCGGCGCGTGAGGGCGCCATCGAGT
This sequence comes from Kytococcus sedentarius, assembly GCF_041937525.1. GTDB lineage: Bacteria > Actinomycetota > Actinomycetes > Actinomycetales > Dermatophilaceae > Kytococcus > Kytococcus sedentarius_A. Next base: position 741,285 of record NZ_CP169391.1, on the reverse strand, counting down.
CGGCCATCGAGCTGTTCGGCGCGGACTCCGCCGAGTGCAAGGCCACCGAGGACGCGTTCAACGCGATCGCGGTGCCGGCGGGTGCCGCCGCCTGCGCGGCGGGCTCCACGCCCGCCTCGAAGGGGGCCGTCAGCACGCGCTGAGTGTTCTCCCTCGGGCGGGGCGCTTCCTCATCGATGAGGGGGCGCCCCGCCCGCGCGTAGGGTCGAGCCCATGGAGGATGCCGCGGCGGCGCGGGCGGTCGGGCTGCGTGGCCGGGCAGGGCGGCGGTAAGCAGTGGCGAAAGCCCGCTCAGCGGTCACTTCTCCACTCCGTGGCGACGTTGAAGCACAACGACCGCTCAGCGGTCATTTCTCCACACCAACGAGACGTTGAAGCAAAACGACCACCCTCCGCGGGCGCCTGCTGGGCAAGCCCCGCTCAGCCGGCCAGGACGGCCATGTAGTGCACGTCCACCCATTCGCCATCGAAGCGCAGCGCCTCCCGGCCGGTGCCCTCGTGGACGAAGCCGACCTTCTCGTACACGTGCCGCGCACGCGGGTTGAAGTCATAGACCTCGAGGCTGATGCGGTGCAGCCCCATCGCTCCCAGGCCGTGCTCCACCACCATCCGCGTCGCCTCGGTGCCCAGTCCACGACCCCGCCCGGCAGCGCCGATGAGGCACCGGAAGCTGCACGACGCATTGCCCTCGTCCCACTCGTTGAGGACCATCTCGCCCACCATGTCGCTCGTTGAGTTGTCGATGACGGCCAGCACCAGACGGTCGTCCGCCTCGGCCCACTGCGCGTAGATCTCACGCAGGTTCGCCAGCGGCAGGCCGGCAGGTTCCTCGGTGCTGGAGTGCACCGACCCCGTGAGGCGGGCGACCTCCCCATCGGAGCGGATGATCGCGTCGATGGCGTCCGCGTCCTCGGCATGGATGGGGCGCAGCGTGACGAGGTCACCGGTGAGGGTCGGCTTGTTGCTGAACGGAGTGGAGGACATCCGGACATGCTCCCGGCGTGGGGAGGGCGTCCACAAATGAGTTCCGCCCGCCGGCACGGCGGATGCTGCGGACCTGCGACAGGACCGTGCGCTGAGCGAACGGCGGGCGGCCCGGCGGCAGCACACAGTGGTGAAACGACCGCTCAGCGGTCACTTCGCCACTCCTTGTCGACGTAGTGGCAAAACGACCTCCCACCTCCGGCTCAGCGCACCGTGGGACGAGGGCTGACGCTCACCCGGCACCCACCTCGGCCAGCAGCTCCTGCACGGTCTCCAGACAGCCCTGCGCAAACTCGGGCCAGCTCTCCCAGTAGTACGGGATGCCGCTGAGGTTCACCACGACCTTCCACGCCGTGGCCCGGGCCCAGGTGTCGTCGTCCAGGCCCAGCTCGCGGCGGTAGGCCTCCCGGGCCGCCCGCGGGAACTCCCACAGCGCCGCGTGCTCGGCCGTCGGGTCGCCGATGCTGAGGCACCCGAAGTCGATGACGCCCACCAGCACCCCATCGCGCACCAGCAGGTTGTCCGCGCGCAGGTCACCGTGCAGCCACACCGCATCCAGGACGGGGGAGGGGGTGCCCGCCGCGCGGTCCCACAGACGCTGCAGCGCGTCGAGGTCGAGCCCCAGGTCCACCCGGCGCGCGAAGGAGCGCAGCTCGTCGATGGCCTCCTGACCCTCGGCGCGGAAGTCGGACAGCCGCCGCCCTCGGTACCACTCCAGCGCCCCCTCAGGCGTTGCCCCGGCCAGCTCGATGCGGTGCAGCGCCCGCACGAACACCGCCAGGTCCACCCCGAAACGTTCCCAGTCGCCGACCGTGCCAGGCCCGGGGTGCTCGCCCTCGATCCACCGCAGCACCGACCACTCGAACGGGTAGCCCTCGTCCGGCTGGCCCCAGAACACCGGTTCTGGCACGGCCACGGGCAGGTGCGGCGCGAGATGCCCCAGCCAACGCTGCTCCTTGGCCACATCCTGCGCGGTGGACGGCCGCCGCGGCAGGCGCAGCAGCAGGTCGTCGCCGAGCCGCATCATCACGTTGTCGGTGCCGTGCCCGGCCGGGGTGAGGGGCAGCTCGCGCCACTGCGGCGTCTGGGAGTCGATGAGGCGGCGCGCGTCGGCGGGGGAGACGGGCACCTCATCGGCATGGAGGGTCATGCGCCCATGGTGGGCGATGCCGCGCGCGAGGGACAGCAGTTTTGCACCCACCGCGGTGCCGGGTTCTGAGACGCTGAGACCCACCCCCGCGACAGGAGACCCTCGTGCACATCATTCCCTTCCTGACCTTCCAGCCCAGCCGTGGCCAGCGCGCGGCCGAGGCGATGGCCTTTTACACCGAACTGCTCGGCGGGGAGGTGCTCAGCCAGACCCTCTGGGGCGCAGACGGTCCCGGGGGCGCCAAGGCCGAGGGCACCGTCATGACCGCCGAGTTCACGGCCGCCGGGCAGCGGATGCGGTGCAGCGACAGCCCGGTGCACCACGAGTGGACCTTCTCTCCCGCCCAGTCGCTGTGGCTCGAGTGCGCCGATGCGGAGGAGGTGCAGCAGCGCCTGGAGGCCCTGGGCCGGGACGGGCAGGTCTTCATGCCCTATGACGACTACGGGTTCGGGCCCTTCGGCTGGGTGGCCGACCGGTTCGGCGTGAGCTGGCAGGTGGGCGTCGCCCAGGACTGATCACCGGGGCGCACCGCCGCTCGGGGCGCCCACCGGCTGGCAGGGGTTGACGTCCGGGCCCGTTCCGCAAGACTGGGCGCAGAGCGGGGGTCCGCCTCGCCCCACCCACGCGCCCTCCGGGACGCCACCCGAGAGGCACGACCATGGACATGATGCGCGGCGCCGCCATCGCCGAGGCGGGGCTCACCGACTGGCGCAAGCTGGCCCAGGGGCTCCACACCCGCTACGTGGTGCCCGACTTCGCCGCTGGCGCGCGCTTCATCACCGCCGTCGCAGCGGTCAGCAACGAGGTGGGCCACCACCCGACCGTCTCGATGGGGGAGGCGCACGTCGACCTGCGCCTCACCTCCAGCGACGCGATCTACCGGGAGGACGACAGCACCGAGCACGTCGTGGAGTGGGTGACCGAGCGGGACGTGGACCTCGCCCGCCGGATCTCCGGGGTGGCCGCCGAGCAGGGCCTGGTGGCCGACCCCACGGCGGCAGTGGACTTCGAGCTCGGGCTGGAGACGGCGAACCCCGAGCGGGTTGCGCCGGTGTGGGCGGCGTTGCTGACGGGCGATGCCGCATCGCAGGGCCGGGGGACGCCCGGCGAGGAGATCCGCGACGCCACCCGCCGCACCCCGAACCTGTGGTTCGACGGGCTCGATGAGGGCAGGGGCACCGACTCCGACGCGCCCGCCCAGCGTTTCCACCTCGAGGTCTACGTGGCTGCCGAGGTGGCCCAGGAGCGGATCGACGCCGCCGTCGCGGCCGGGGGCACAGTCGTGGACGACAGCGAGCCGGGGCTGACCGTCATCGCCGACCCCGACGGCAACCGCGGCGTGCTGTGCGTCGACATGGCCGCCGCGGGCGGCGTCTGAGACCCTCGCCCCATGCCCGGCCACCCCACTGACCCGACCCTCACCGATGACGCCGCGCTCGCCGCATCGCTGGTCCGCGAGGCCGGCCAGCTCGCCCAGCGGATGCGCGCCGAGGGGGTGGACACCCGCCACAAGACCTCCGCCAGCGACGTGGTGACCGCCGCCGACCTGGCGGCAGAGGAGCTCGTCGTCGGGCGACTGGGCAGCGAGCGGCCCGCGGACGGCATCGTGGGGGAGGAGGGCGCCGCACGCGAGGGGACGTCGGGGCGCACCTGGGTGATCGACCCGGTGGACGGCACGTTCAACTTCGTCCAGGGGCTCACCTGGTGGTGTTCGGCGCTCGCCCTGACCGATGGGGGAGAGCTCGCCCTGGGTGCGGTGCACCACCCGCACGACGACCACACCTGGGTGGGCGGGCGCGACCTGCCCACCACACGCGATGGGGTGCGCGTGGCGCAGCTGGTGGACAAGCCGCTGGGGGAGTGCGCGGTGGCGACCTACCTCCACACCACCTGGTGGGGCGTGCCGGAGGTGCGCGAGCCGTTCACGCGCGTGGCGACCGCCGCCAAGGTGCTGCGGATGAACGGCTCGGGGTCCATGGACCTGGCCGCGGTGGTGGACGGGCGGCTGGACCTGTGGGTGCACCACAGCGTGCCGGACTGGGACTGGATGCCGGGCAGCGCACTGGTGGAGGGCGCCGGGGGAGTGGCCCGGCAGGTGACGGCGGGCGGGTACACGTGGTCGGTGGCCGGGCCGCCGACTGCGGTGGGTGAAGTGTGTGCGCTGCTGGGCGGGATGTGACGCGGGACGAGGGAGTGGTTGGCTGGTGGCAGGCGATGCCCCTTGCCGCACTCGACCCGGAGGCCAGCCATGATCTGCTGCCAGTTCATCTTCAAGCCCGGCGCGTTCGACGACGACTTCAACCGCCTCGACGGCCAGATCGGGGAGTACGCCCGCAGCCTGCCCGGCTTCGTCCACGTGGAGAGGTGGCTCTCGCCCGAGGGTGACGTGGTGAACGCGATCTACTACTTCACCGACCGCGAGTCGGTGGCCGCGCTGGGCCGGTTCCCGCAGCACCTGGAGGCCAAGGAGCAGGTTCACCGCTGGTACGACGGCTACCGCATCGTCGTCTCGGAGGTGCAGGCCACCTACGGCGACGGCAACCTGCCCGCGCCCGGCAGCGACTGAAGCGCCCGGCGTCCCGCTGTGACATCGCTAGTGTCGGCACATGCCTGACAGCCCAGAGATCCGCGACGACTGCATCTTTTGCGCCATCGTGGCCGGGACGGAGCCCAGCGCCATCGTGGCGCAGGACGAGGCGACGATGACCTTCATGGACATCAACCCCGGCACCGAGGGCCACCTGCTGGTGATCCCGAAGCGTCACAGCGCGGACGTGCTCGACATCCCGGCCGACGACCTGGTGGCCACCACGCTGGTCGCACAGCGCATGGCCCGCGCGGTGGTGGACGGCCTCGATGCCGATGGGGTGACCCTCCTGAACTGCTGCGGCAAGGCCGGGTGGCAGTCAGTGTTCCACTTCCACCTGCACGTGATCCCGCGCTACGACGACCCCGCCAAGGATTCGCTGGTCGAGCCCTACGAGCCGCTACAGGGCACCGATGCTGACCTGCCGGCCCTCGCGCGGCGAGTGGCGAATGCGCTGGGGGAGTGACGATGCCGGTCACGCTGCGGCCCGTCACCGCGGCCGATGAGGCGTTCCTGCGCCAGATGCTGGTGCACGCCGCGTTCTGGCGCGCCGGCGGTCCGCCGGGCAGCCTCGAGGACATCGGAGCCGACCCGCGACTGGCGCACTACGTGGACGGGTGGCCCCGGGCCGGTGATCTGGGCGTGCTGGCGGAGTCGGGCGGAGCCCCCGTCGGCGCGGCGTGGGTGCGCCAGTTCGGCGCGGACGACCCGGGCTACGGCTTCGTGGATACTGCGACGCCAGAGCTCTCGATGGGCGTGGCGCCCACCTGGCGTGGCCGCGGTGTGGGTGGGCGGCTGCTGGACGGGTTGCTCACTGCCGCCCGCGACGCGGAAGTCCCAGCGGTGAGTCTGAGCGTCGAGGTCGACAACCACGCCCTGCGGCTCTACCGCTCACGCGGGTTCGTCGAGGTGGGGGAGTCCGGCAACTCGATCACGATGCTGAGGCGCCTGTGACCACGGCCTGAGTTCCGTGTGCCGTGCGGGTCGTCCGAGGCCATTCGCATCAAGACGGTCGTGACATCAAGCCCGCAGACCACGTGCATCTTCACGGCGGGGCATACGGATCATGGAAAATCGTGACGTGCGCCGACCACCGAGAAGGACCGACAAGGTCGTTTGTTATGTCACAACCGGTGACCACCTCCTGGTGGTGACGCACCTCGACGTGCCTCTCACCGAGGCCGGCGTGCAGGTCCCCGCCGGCACGATGGAGCGAGGGGAGACTGCGCGAGAGGCCGCCCTGCGCGAGGTCCAGGAGGAAACCGGCCTGGCCGACCTGTCCATGGTGGGCGTGGTCGGCCGCGATCTGTACGACATCGCCCCGACACGGGACGAGATGCAACATCGGCGGTACGTCCACCTGACCACCCAGCAGGACGTGTCGCAGAGGTGGCTGGCTGGCGAACTGGACCCTGACGGCGGCGGAGAGCCTCAACGGTGGGAGTGCTGGTGGTTGCCGCTGATGCACGCCCACGTCCTGGCCGCGGGGCAAGGACGGTTCGTGCACCGCATCGGAAGGCGTTGACCACCACGTCGGCAGGGTGTCCGGCAAGTCCGGACGCCCCAGACTCTGGCCCACTCACCTCACGCCGATAATCGACATTATGTCATTACAGTCATCGGTGCCTACGCACCGCTCCCCACCCACCGTCCCCACAGCACTCAGGGGCGCGTGAAAAGCCGTCCGACCACCACCGGTAGGTTCCGCTCATGCCACATCCTTGGGTGATCTACCGCATCGGCTGCACCATCGGACTCATCGGCGGTGCCGTGTTCGTTCTGGTCAACCGGTCCCCACTGCCGTCCGCGTGGTCGATCACCGCCCTCGTGGCTTGGGTCCTGCTCGCTTGTGCCGCCGTCTGGGCGGTGTGGATCCGACGTCGCCCCGATGGGGAAACCCTGGAGACCCCCGCACCCCGTGCCGGAGCCATCTACGGCTTTGCCTGCCTGGGCATGGTCCTGCTCATCGCGCTGGGCTCCCGGCTGCTCAACGCCATGGACCAGGCCACCGCTGTGCCGTCCCTCGTCGCCATGGCCGTCGGGCTCCACTTCCTCCCCTTCAGCCACGCCTTCCGCGCGCCGTTCTTCCTTCGTCTCGGAACCGTCCTCGCGGTGATCGGCGCGGCCGGGATCGTCGCCGACTTCACCCTCGGCTCCCCCGCCGGCGCAGCTGCAGCCGTGCTGGCCGGCTTGTGCATGACCGCTCTCATCACTTTCGACGCCTTGCGCACCCGCGACTAACACTCACCCCGCGGCAAGTCGCCGAACCTTCCAGACCTCGGGCAGGCCTCGAGCCGATCACGACCCGTGGCTGATCCTGCGCCCAACTGCTGATGACCTCGCCCATGCACCAAGACTGGCCAGATCGGCGCATCTGGCCAGACCCTCCCACTCACCCCACAGGCCGCCGGAAGTCGGTCGACTCCCCCAGCGCCGTGAACCCCGCCGACACGTACGCCCGCACGCCACCCACGTTGTCCGATGGGGTGCACACCGTCACGCTCGAGGCGCCCATCTCGCGCAGCTCCGCCGCACAGGCCACCGTGATCGCCCGCCCGTACCCCTTGCCCCGGAAGTCCGCGTGCGCACCCAACGGCTCGATGAGGCCGGGCCGCCCCTCGCCGGCCGACCACACCGTCGCGGTGGCCACCGCGTTGTCCTGCGCGTCGTAGCCCACCAGGCACCGACCGCGCCGGTACGCCGGGCTCGCCGCCATCGTGCGCCACTGCTCCTCGTCGAAGGTCGAGTTGTCGAACGCCGCCCGCTGCACCGCGATGCGGTCGCGCAGCACCTGCTCGTCGGGCTCACCCGCGTCGAGCACCTCGATCCGCAGCCCACAGTCCTCCACCGGCTCGGCCAACGACCGGTGCAGGGGCGTCCACGCCTCATCGGCCTCCCACCCGCGCTCGGCCAGCAGCGCCCGGAACCCCGTGCCCGAGCGCGCCTCCACCGTGTCCCCGCCCTCCGGCAGCACGCCGTGGGCAGGGTCGGTCAGGTCGGCCACCAGCTGCTCTGCCACCTCACGGTCGCCGTCCACCTCGGGCGAGACCGCCATCCGCGGCAGCAGGTCGTCCACGTCCACCCACGACAGGGCGACGATCACCCCATCGCGCCGCCACACCCGCAGCTCGTCCGCGATGAGGTCCGCACCGTGCCGCAGCGCCCACCCCAGGTCCCCCGGGTGCAGGTGCACCGGCCCGCCCTCGACCTGGAAGGAGGCCAGGGCCTCCAGGGCCTCGTCCAGACCCGACGCGTCGACGGTGTGCAGAGTGGTGTCCATGCCGCCAGTCTCTGGATGGCGAGCCGCGGGGGCAATCGGGCTCATCACAGATGAGGGTGTAGGGGCCGGCGGCGCGTCGGTCGCTGGGTAGGCGTCGAGGTCTCCCGAAGATGGAAGTTCTCACACTGCCCATCTGGAAGACCTCGACGTGCCTGACGCTACCTTCGCCCGCCCGGACTTGACCACGTTCTGCGGCCTCGATGAGCTCGGTCTGGAGGTCACCGGCCAACGACTCGCGCCCGACCGTGCGATCCTGGCGTGTCGGGTACTCGAGCCCGACCGGTGGTGTCGCCGGTGCGGCTGCGAAGGCAGTCCGCGCGACGCCGTCACGCGCGAGTTGGCCCACGAGCCGCTCGGTTGGCGCCCGACCACGTTGGAGGTGACGGTCCGGCGCTACCGGTGCACCGGGTGCGGGCACGTGTGGCGCCAGGACACCAGTCTGGCGGCCCAGCCGCGGGCGAAGCTCTCGCGACGAGGGCTGCGGTGGGCGCTGGAGGCCATCGTGTGCCAGCACCTGACGGTTGCGCGGGTCGCCGACGGGCTCGGTGTTGCCTGGAACACTGCCAACGACGCGGTCCTGGCCGAGGGCAAGCGCGTCCTGATCGACGACTTGGCCCGGTTCGATGGCGTCACCGCGGTGGGCGTCGATGAGCACGTCTGGCGGCACACCCGGCGCGGGGACAAGTACGTCACCGTGATCATCGACCTGACCGGCATCCGTGACGGGACCGGCCCGGCCCGGCTGCTGGACATGGTCGAGGGCCGCTCCAAGCAGGCGTTCAAGACCTGGCTCGCGCAGCGGGATCCCTCGTGGCGCGCAACGGTGGAGATCGTCGCAATGGACGGGTTCACCGGGTTCAAGACCGCCACCGCCGAGGAGCTGCCTGACGCCGTCGCCGTGATGGATCCCTTCCACGTGGTGCGCTTGGCCGGCGACGCCCTGGACTCCTGCCGGCGCCGGGTCCAGCAAGACCTCCACGGGCACCGCGGTCGCACCGGCGACCCGCTCTACGCCGCCCGGCGCACCCTGCACACCGGGTCCGAGCTACTCACCGACAAACAGACCGACCGGCTGGCGGCTCTGTTCAAGGTCGAGGAGCACGTCGAGGTCGAAGCCACCTGGGGCATCTACCAGCGGATGATCACCGCCTACCGACAACCCGACCGGAGCAAGGGCCGCGAGCTGATGCAGGCCGTCATCGAGTCGGTCAGTTCCGGTGTCCCCGCCGCGTTGACCGAGCTGATCACCCTCGGCCGGACCCTGAAGAAGAGAGCCGAGGACGTGCTGGCCTACTTCGACCGTCCCGGCTCCTCGAATGGACCCACAGAGGCCATCAACGGACGCCTCGAACACCTCCGCGGCTCCGCCCTCGGGTTCCGCAACCTCACCAACTACATCGCCCGCTGCCTACTCGAGGCAGGCGGCTTCAGACCCCAACTACACCCTCGTTTGTGATGAGCCGGGCAATCGAGTTTCCCCCACGCCCGGACCGCCATACTGACCCCGTGACCGCCGCCGACCCCGCCGCCTCGCGCGCCCTCCGCGACGAGGCCCCCGCCCAGCAGGAGGACCGCAACCTCGCGGAGATCCTCCAGGAGGTCCGGGTCCTGCAGACGGGCACACAGGTCCTCGCCGGCTTCCTGCTCACACTCCCCTTCCAGGCCCGCTTCACCGAGCTCACCGGTCCCCAGACGGGCCTGTTCCTCACCGCCACGGGCCTCTCTGTGCTGACGGTGCTGCTGCTGATCACACCCGTGGCGGTCCACAGGGGCCTGTTCCACCGCCAGCTCAAGGGCCGCCTCATCGCCGTCAGTCACACGCTGGTCCGCGTGGGGCTGGTGACCCTGGGCCTCTCGGTGGCCGCGATGTTCGCCCTGATCTTCGCCATCGTCCTCGGCACCACTGCCGCCGGTGTCGCGGGCGGCACCGTGGCAGTCCTCGCCCTGTTGATGTGGGGCGCGCTCCCCCTCTGGCTGCGTCGCCCCGCGGACTGATCCCATGCACCTCGAACCCCTCGTCAGCGCCCTGGCGTGCCTCGGACTGGCGCTGCTGTTCGCGGTGCTCGCCGTCTGGTCCCGCCGGGGCCGTTCCCGGGCGGCGCGCTGGTGGGTGCGCCGCATCCCCATCGAGCACGCGAACTCCTACAGCAGCGCCTCCGAGGCCATCGCGCTGGCGCTCCTCCCCTACGGCGCCCAGCTGCACATGGTGGCCGGGCTGCTCGTGCTGGCGCACCAGAGCCTGCGCGAGGCGGTCTTCGGCCCGCTGGCGGGCACCGTCGTCATCGGCGAGGTGCTGCTCGGCATCGCGGTGACCGTCCCACTGGCCCACCGCTACGTGCTGCCGCTGCCGCTCTACCCCGCGTGGCTGCAACCCCAGCGCCGGGCCGAGCGGGACCACCTCGCGGCCCAGCGTCACTGACCCGCACACTGGACACGTGCCCCCCACCGACGACCTGCGCATCGCCCCCGGCCCCGGCGCGCCGGGCGGCCTGGTCGTCCCCGCCTCCGAGCTGGTCGAGCGATTCTCCCGCGCCTCCGGCTCCGGCGGACAGGGCGTCAACACCACCGACTCACGCGTCCAGCTCAGCCTGAACCTCACCATCACCACGGCCCTCGACCCCGGCCAACGCGCCCGCGCGCTGGCCGCATTGGCCCACCGCCTGGTCGACGGCGTCCTCACCATCGATGCCGCCGAGCACCGCTCCCAGCGCCGCAACCGCACCGCGGCCCGGGAGCGCCTGGCCACCCTGTTGCGCGATGCGGTGACTCCCCCACGCCCGCGACGCGCCACGCGCCCGACCCGCGGCTCGCAACGCCGCCGGTTGGAGGCCAAGAAGCAGCGTGGCCAGCTGAAGGCCCAACGGCGGCGTCCGGCGGACTGATCAGGCGACAGCGCAACGACAGGCCATCGACAGGCGCGCTGGGGATGCTGCGGGTTCCCCACCCCCTGCCGAGAGTGGTGCCGCAGTGTCCTCCTCCCCCACCCGCCGAACGCTCCTGCTGGGGGCCGCCTCGTCCGCCGCCCTCGCGGCCACCGCCGTCCCGGCGGCCGCGGCCCCGCGCACGGCCCTGGGCACCAGCACCCCGCCACCCGCCCCGGCCCTGCCCACCTGGGGCACCAGCCGGGTGGCCCTGTTCTTCGCCGCCCACCAGGACGACGAGCTGCTGCAGATGGGCAGCCAGGTGCGCGCCGACGTGGAGGCCGGTCACCAGGTGGTGGTGGTCAACTGCTCGGACGGCAGTGCCTCGGGGGCCCGCACCGGCCGCCTCGCCCGCCAGCTGGGCTTCGTGCCCAGCGTCGAGGACTTCGTGACCGCCCGCGACCACGAGTTCCTCGAGTCCACCGCCCGCCTGGGCGTGCCGCTGCAGGGCCGCGTCATCTCCCCCGACCGCTACGCCGACGGCACCGGCACCCCCGAGGCGGCCCTCCGCATCGTGGCGGACTGGACCGCCCGCTTCCCCACTGCCCTGGTACGGGCCCACTCGTTCGTCGACGCGCACCGCGACCACCGCGCCATCGGCGAGGCCGTCGACGGCCTGGTGGCTGCGGGCACCCTGGGCCGCGAGAACGACGTGCGCTTCTTCTTCTCCCGCGTGTACCTGGGCACGATGCCCACGCCGGCGCTGCAGCTGACCAGCCGCCCCGTCGGCGACGTGGAGCAGACCCCCTTCCGCGACCACGACCCCGCCCACGGCCGATGGGGTGTCGGGTACCTGTCCACGTGGAACTACTTCGACTCCCACCGGGCCGACCCGGTGTCCTACTGGCACCGCGCATCCTCCGTCCTGCCCCCGCCACTCCGACGCCGCCTCCCGGCCGCCTCCCTCCTGTCCGCCGCCCCCGCCGGCCACGGCTGCTGACCACCCCACGACAAGGACCGGCCCATGCCCACTCCCCTGCTCCAGCGCTTCGCCGGCGCCACCCGCTACGACACCGCCGTGGCCCTCTCGCGGGCCAGCTTCACCACGAGCCCCACCGTCTTCCTGGCCACCGGGGAGAACTTTCCCGACGCCCTGGCCGCCGGCGCGGTCGCAGGCGCGATGGGCGCCCCACTGCTGCTCACCCGTGCCCACAAGCTGCTCGACGCGGTCGCCGACGAACTGGTGCGGCTGGCCCCCCAGACGGTGGTGCTGGTCGGCTCCACGACCGCCCTCTCAGCATTCGTGGAAAGCCTCGTGCGCCTGCGCACCGGCGCCCTCGTCACCCGCGTGGGCGGCTCGGACCGGTACGCCACCGCCGCAGCCGTGGCCGACCTGCTGACCACCCCGCAGCACGAGGTGTTCGTGGTCTGCGGCGAGGACTTCCCCGACGCCACCGCCGCGGCGGCCGCCGCCGCCCACTGCGGGTCTCCGCTGCTGCTCACTCGCCGCGACCGCGTGCCACCGGCCACGCTCGAGGCGCTGGCACGCCGCAATCCGGCCACCGTCACCCTGGTGGGGGGTCCGGACGTGGTCGGCCCCGCCGTCGCGAGCACCATCGCCCAGCGGGTGCGGCCGACCACGCTGCAGCGTGTCACCGGCTCCAACCGGTACGCCACCGCTGCCGCCGTGGCCCGGCACGTCTGGCCCGACGGAAGTCCCCGTGCGCTGGTGGCCACCGGGGAGAACTTCCCCGACGCCCTGGCCGCTGGCCCGGCGGCCGCCCTGGTGGGCGCCCCGGTCCTGCTCACCCGGGCGCGGTGGACCCCATCGGCCACCACCGAGGCGTTGCGCACCCACGGCACGGTCGAGCTCGGCATCGCCGGAGGCACCGACGTGGCCCACACCCCGGCCTGAGGCATCTCCCACCCCAGCCCGCGGCGGGACCTCCGTGCAGGCGTAGCGTCGGAGCCATGGACACCCCGCTCGACCCCGCCCCGTTCGACCTCCCGCTGGAGCAGTTGCAGCGCCGCCGCAGCGCCAAGTGGACCCACGCACCCCACGCCGGGCTGCCGATGTGGGTCGCGGAGATGGACGTGCGCCTCGCCGAGCCGGTGGCACGCGTGCTGCACGAGGCCATCGACAGGGGCGACACCGGCTACCCGGGTGACCACGCTGCGCTCGCCGAGGCCTTCGCGGACTTCTCCGAGCGCCGATGGGGGTGGCGCCCCGCCGTGGACCGCACCGAGACCTTCAGCGACCTGGGTGCCTCGGGCACCGCGCTGCTGCGCCTGCTGGCGGGCCCGTCGAACACCGTGGTCCTGACCACGCCGGTCTACAACGCGTTCTACCTGTGGTGCGCCGCGGCCGAGGTGACGCCCGTGGAGGTGCCGCTGCGGGCCGCCACCGAGACCGCTCGGCTGGACCTGCTCGGCATCGAGGCCGCCCTCGAGGCGGGCACCCGGGTGGTCCTGCTGAGCAACCCGCACAACCCCACCGGTGCCGTGCCCACCCGCGACGAGCTGGCCGCCTTGGCCGAGATCGCCGACCGGCACGGCGCAGTGGTCATCGCCGACGAGATCCACGCCCCGTTGACCCACCCCGGGGCACGGTTCACGCCGTACCTGTCGGTCTCCGAGGCGGCCCGCCGCACCGGGGTGTGCACCACGTCGGCGTCCAAGGCGTTCAACCTCGCCGGCCTCAAGGCCTCCCTGCTCATCACCGACGCCGCCGGCCCCGACCTCACCGGCCTGCCCGACCCCCACGGCCGCAACGTGGGCCACCTGGGGGTGCTCGCCGCCGAGGTCGCCTTCCGCGAGGGCGGCGCGTGGCTCGATGCGGTGACGCACCAGGTGGCACGCAACGCCGCTCACGCCCGGGAGCGCCTGGCCGCCGAGCTGCCGGAGCTGGGCGTCAGCGACCCGCGCGCCTCCTATCTGCTGTGGCTTGACTGGCGCGCGTACGACCTGGGCGACGACCCGACGGGCGTGATCGCCGAGCGGGCCGGGGTCGTGCTCAGCGCCGGCCCGGCCTTCGGGGCAGGCGGCGCCGGGCACGCGCGGATGAACATCGGCACCACGCCGGCGATCCTCGACGACGCGATCGACCGGCTGGTGGCTGCCTTCGGCCGCTGAGGGGGCCCGCCCCGTCCAACCACCGCACCGAACGGCCCCAGGGCCACCCCCCCCTGAGCCGCACTCGGTTGCCCCCCTTACGCTTTCCCGCCATGCGCACGGACACCCGCTCAGCACTGCGTCCCTCCCAGGTCGTGATCATCGGCTCGATGGTCTTCGGGCTCATGTTCGGCGCCGGCAACCTCATCTTCCCGGTGGAGCTCGGCCGGGGCGCCGGCAGCCAGACCCCCTGGGCCACGCTCGGCTTCCTCGTGACCGCGGTCGGGCTGCCGGTGCTGGCCATCATCGCCAGCGCCCTGTCGGGCAGCCGGAACGTCCAGGAGATGACCCGCCCCGTCGGGGTCCTCTACGCCGCGGGCTTCACCGTCCTGCTCTACCTGGCGATCGGCCCGATGCTGGCCATCCCCCGGACCGCGACCGTCTCCTACGAGATCGGCCTGGCCCCGGTGGTCCCTGCTGGCCACCAGCAGCTCGGCCTGGTGCTGTTCTCCACGGCCTTCTTCGCCCTCACGCTGGCGGCGGCCCTGCGGCCCGGGCGGCTCATCGACTGGGTGGGGCGCTACCTGACCCCGGCCTTCCTCGCCCTGCTCGCCGTCCTGCTCGTGGCGGCCGTGGCCGTGCCGATGAACAGCTCCCCGCTGGCCGACCCGGGCAGCTCGGCCACCCAGTCGCTCAGCGGCGGCTTCCTGGACGGGTACAACACCCTGGACGCCCTGGCGGGTCTGGCCTTCGCCATCGTCATCATCGAGGCCGTGCGCCGGTTCGGGGTGCGCGACCGGGCCCGGGTGGCGGTCGCCACCGCCCAAGGCGGAGTGCTCGCGGGGCTGGCGATGGCCGCCGTCTACGGCGCCCTGGCCTTCCTGGGCGCCACCTCGGTGGACGCCGTGCCCCGGGCCGACAACGGCGGCGCGGTCCTGGCGGAGTCCAGCGAGCACTACTTCGGGTCCTTCGGCATCTGGCTCATCGGCGCCATCGTGGTGCTGGCCTGCCTGAAGACCTCCATCGGCCTCGTTGTCGCCTGCGGTGAGATGTTCGCCGAGCTCTTCGGCACCCCCACGGCCTACCGGCTGTGGACCGTGGGTTTCGTCCTGGTCTCCTGGGGGCTCTCCAACCTCGGTCTGGCCACCATCGTGGCGTGGTCGGTGCCGGTGCTGGTGCTGCTGTACCCGCTGGCGATCGTGACCATCGTCCTCGGCCTGCTCACCCCGTGGCTGGGCCGGCCGCCGGTGGTGCACCGGTTCACCATCGGGTTCGTCGCCGTGGCCGCGGTGGTCGACTTCGTCGTGGCCCTCCCGGTGACCCTGCCGGGCGCCGAGTGGCTCGGGGGCCTGGCGGGGCAGGTGCTGCCAGGGTACTCGGCCGGGTTCGGGTGGGTGGTGCCGGCCGTGGCCGGGTTCGTGGTCGGCCTGCTGGTCCACCGGCTGTCTGGTGGGCGCGCCGACGACTCCCCCGCGGGGTCCGCACCTACGCTCGCGTGATGCGTACCTCCTGGGCCGACGGCGAGACCCACCTCGTGCGCGGGATCTCCTGGACCGACCGCGAGCGCCCCGTCCTGCAGCTGCTCGACATCGCCGATGATGCGGCGTGCGTCCCCCTCATCGGTGCCGAGCTGGCCTTCACCACCGAACCGGGCCGCCACTGCATCGGTCGCTCGGAGTTCGTCGGGGACGATGCGGTGCGCCTGGCGCCCTGCCCGAGCCGCCGCCTCGCCGAGAGCGGCCACCAGTGCGGCCGGTGCGCCGCGACGGACGACTTCCGGTTCATCCACCACGTGCACCGGGGCGGGCACGTGCCGCCCGCGCTGCGGGCCTACGTGGGCCAGCCGCACTGGCTGTACGTCGCCACCTTCGCCGACGGCCGCTCCAAGGTGGGCACGGCCAGCGCGGTGCGCAAGCGGGCCCGGTTGGACGAGCAGGGCGCCGTGCGGGCCAGCTACGTGGCGCACACGGCCGACGGGTTCGCGGTGCGCTCCCTGGAGGACGCGGTGACCGCCGAGGCCGGGTTGCCGCAGACCCGCAGCCGTCGGGCCAAGGTCGCCGCGTTGTGCCGTCCGCTCCCGGTCGCCGGGTTCGAGCAGGCCCACGCCGAGGCGGTGGCGCGCGCCCGCGAGGTGCTGGCCGCCCGCGGCGCCGCGCTCGAGCCGGAGGCCTGGGAACCGCCTGCCGTGCACGCCGCCTTGGTCGAGGACGCACCCTTCGGTGGCCACGAGCCCCTCCCCCACGACCTGACAGCCGGTGACCACCGGCTGCACGTGATCGCGATGGTGGGCAGCGTCGCCCTGGTGGCGGTGAACGACGACCCCGCCCGGTGGGTCGCCGACCTGGGCGACCTGACGGGGCGCAAGCTCACCCCGGGCCGGGTTGACTCGCCCGGGGTGGCGCAGCAGACCAGCCTGTTCTGAGGGAGTCGGCGCTCAGGCCGCCCGGACGGTGCGTGACGGCCACGGCGCCCCACGACCACCCCGAAGGCCTGCGGCCCGAGGTCGCAGACCTCCTTCGCCTGCGGGTAGCGGAGCAGACTGCTACCCAGCAGCGCACCGTTGGTGAAGAAGGCGAGGGTGGCGCTGCGGCGGACCGCCGGGGCGGCGCGGTGGGAACTGGGGCGCCGGGGCAGCCCGCGGCACAGGGTCGGTGTCCTGCAAACGGCCGGCCGACGCGCGTGCCATGCTGCCGAGGTGACCACCGCCACCGCCCCGACGGCCGACCCCCGCCGCGAACGTACCCGCGCCCACCAGCGCGCGTGGGGGTGGTACGACTGGGCCAACTCGGCCTACGTGACCACCACCGGCACGGTGCTGATCGGGCCATACCTCACCCAGCTGGCCACCGCCGACGCGTGCCCGGACCTGGCCACCGACGAGACCTGCACGGCCACCCTCGACGTGCTGGGCCTGCCCGTGGCCGCGGGCTCGCTGGCCTCCTACACGATCACGGTGGCCACGATCGTTTCTGTCCTGCTGGTGCTGGTGGTCGGTGCGATCGCCGACCGCACGCCGCGGCCGGTGCGACTGTTAGGCCTGCTGGCCTGGGTGGGCTCGCTGGCGGCCATGTCGATGGTCTTCCTCAGCGGCAGCTCGTGGCAGCTGGGGGTGCTGCTGGTCATCATCGGCAACGTGGCGCTGGGGGCCTCGACCGTGGTCTACGACGCGCTGCTGGTGCGCGTGGCGGGCCCCGACGAGCGGGACCGGGTCTCCTCGCGGGCCTGGGCGATGGGGTACGCCGGCGGCGGGCTGCTGCTGGCGGCGAACCTCGTGCTCATCCAGCTGCACGAGTCGCTGGGGATCGGCATGGAGACCGCGGTGCGCATCTCGCTGTTCTCCGCCGGGTTGTGGTGGGCGGTGTTCACCCTCGTGCCGGTGATCGGGCTGCGCCGCGTCGTGGGCACCACGGCCGTCCCAGTGGAGCGCAGCGCCGGCCCGGTGGCCGGTTCGCTGCGGCAGCTGTGGTCCACCTTCAAGGAGCTGCGGAACTACCCCCAGACCCTGACTTTCCTGGTGGCCTACCTGCTGTTCAACGACGGCATCCAGACCGTCATCGCCTCGGCCAGCATCTACGGGTCCGAGGCTCTCGGGTTCGACACCGGGCAGCTGATGATGACCATCTTGCTCGTGCAGTTCGTCGCCGTTGGCGGGGCGTTGCTGTTCGGGCGCCTCGCGGCTCGCACCGGCGCCAAGAAGGCCGTCCTGCTGGGCGTGGGCCTGTGGGTCGTGGTGGTGAGCCTGGCCTACTTCGTCCCGCGCGGGGCGTTCTTCACCTGGCTCGGGTGCGCGGTCCTCATCGGCCTGGTGCTGGGTGGCACGCAGGCGCTGGCGCGCTCGCTCTACAGCCAGCTGGTGCCGGTGGGGCGCGAGTCGGAGTTCTTCGCCTTCTACCAGGCCGGCGAGCGCGGCACGTCGTGGTTCGGCACCCTCACCTTCGGACTGGTCTTCCAGCTCACAGGCTCCTACCGCCCGGCGATCCTGGCCCTGCTGGTGTTCTTCGTGCTCGGCGGGTTGGTCCTGTCCCGCCTGGACGTGCGCCGCGGCATCGCCGATGCGGGCAACCCGCAGCCGGCCATCGTCTGACGGGTCCGCTCCCCCATCGGCCCGCCGGGCGTTCATGGGCGCCCGCGGGAGAGACTGCACCCATGGACGTCCTGCGCTCGGTGCCCCTCTTCGTGCTCGCTGCCCTGCTGGAGATCGGTGGCGCCTGGCTCGTGTGGCAGGGGGTGCGCGAGCACCGGGGGATGGTGTGGGTCGGCGCCGGGATGGTGGCCCTCGGGCTGTACGGGCTCGTGGCCACCCTGCAGCCGGATGCGAACTTCGGCCGCATCCTCGCGGCCTACGGCGGGGTCCTCGTGGCCGGCTCGCTGGCCTGGGCGATGGCGCTCGACGGCTTCCGACCGGACCGGTGGGACCTCGCCGGTGCGGCCCTGTGCCTGGTGGGCGTCGCCGTCATCATGTACGCACCCCGCGGCGCCTGAGGCCGGCTGCGGGCCACCACCGGGAGCGCCGCTACCGTGGGGCCCCACGAGCGAGGTCACCGCGACGCCGCCGAGCCCCAGGAGGATCGATGAGCAGCTCCCAGCACCGCCTGCACCCCCGGTTGGCGGACATCCGCGAGACCATCCACCGCCGCAACCCCGGGGAGACCGAGTTCCACCAGGCCACCGACGAGGTGCTGGCGAGCCTCGGGCTGGTGCTGGAGAAGCGTCCCGAGCTCGCCGAGGCCAGCATCATCGAGCGGCTGTGCGAGCCGGAGCGCCAGCTGATCTTCCGGGTGCCGTGGGTGGACGACGCCGGGGAGGTGCAGGTGAACCGGGGCTTCCGGGTGGAGTTCAACTCGGCCCTGGGCCCGTACAAGGGAGGCCTGCGCTTCCACCCCAGCGTGCTGCTGGGGACCGTGAAGTTCCTGGGCTTCGAGCAGATCCTGAAGAACGCCCTGACCGGCATGCCGATCGGCGCCGGCAAGGGCGGCTCGGACTTCGACCCCAAGGGCCGCTCCGAGGGCGAGGTCATGCGCTTTTGCCAGTCGTTCATGACCGAGCTGCACCGCCACTTGGGCGAGTACACCGACGTGCCGGCCGGCGACATCGGCGTCGGCAGCCGGGAGATCGGCTTCCTGTTCGGTCAGTACAAGCGGATCACCAACCGCTACGAGGCCGGCGTGCTCACCGGCAAGGGCCTGGGCTGGGGCGGCGCGCGGGCCCGCACCGAGGCCACCGGCTACGGCACGGTCTACTTCACCGAGCAGATGCTGGCCGAGTCCGGCCGCAGCTTCGACGGCCTGCGCACGGTGGTCTCCGGCTCGGGCAACGTGGCGCTCTACGCCGCACAGAAGGTCACCGAGCTCGGCGGCACCGTGGTGGCCATGAGCGACTCCGAGGGCTACGTGGTGGACGAGGGCGGCCTGGACGTGCCCCACCTCATCGAGCTCAAGGAGAAGCGCCGCGAGCGCATGTCCACCTACGCCGAGGAGAAGGGCGGCAGCTACATCGCCGACGGGTCCATCTGGGACGTCGCCTGCGAGGTTGCCCTGCCCTGTGCCACCCAGAACGAGCTCGATGCGGACGCGGCCCGGGCGTTGGCCGGCAACGGCTGCGTGGTGGTGGCCGAGGGCGCGAACATGCCCGCCACCCCGGGTGCCGTGGAGGTGCTCCGCGAGGCCGGCGTCCAGTTCGCCCCCGGCAAGGCCTCCAACGCCGGTGGCGTGGCCGTCAGCGCCCTGGAGATGCAGCAGAACGCCACCCGCGACTCGTGGACCTTCGAGCACACCGACGAGCGGCTGCGCGAGATCATGGCGAACATCCACGCCACCTGCTCCCGGACCGCCGAGGAGTACGGCGTGCCCGGCGACCTGGTGGCCGGCGCCAACATCGGCGGCTTCGTGACGGTCAGCGAGGCGATGCTGGCCCAGGGCGTCATCTGAGGCTCGCCGGGGCGCGGACGGCGGGGTGGCTCAGCAGGCCGAGTCGCACCCGCAGTTCTCGCCCCGCCAGGCCTCCACACCCTCCCGGGCGGCAACGGCGGCGATGACCAGGCCCGCCACCGGGTCGGCCCAGGTCCACCCGAGGAACTGGTTGATCAGCAGGCCCACGAGCAGCACCGCCGAGAGGTAGGTGCACAGCAGGGTCTGGGTGGAGTCGGCCACCACCGAGCCGGAGTGCAGCTCCCGCCCGGTGCGGCGCTGCGCCCAGGACAGGAAGGGCATGACCACCACCGAGACGGCGGCCAGCACGATGCCCACGGTGGACGTCCCGGCCTCGCCGTCACCGAGCAGGTGGCGCACCGACTCCACCCCGACGTAGGCGGCCAGCGCGAAGAACCCGACCGCCATCATCCGCAGGGCCAGGCGCTCGCGCTCCTCGGGCACCGGGGCGCGGAACTGCCAGAGCACGATCACCCCGGAACTCACCTCGATGAGGGAGTCCAACCCGAAGGCGACCAGGGCCACCGACCCCGAGAGGGTGCCGGCCACGAGCGCCACGACGGCCTCGAGCAGGTTGTAGACCACCGAGGCCAGGGCCAGCAGCTGTGCACGCCGTCCCAGCGTGGCCCGGCGCCCGGGGGTCAGGTGCTCGCGGGGGGTCAGGGTCAGGCTCGTCATGCGGCACCCCCCGGCCGGCCCGACGGGCACAGGGCGACGGCGTCCCCGGCCACCGCGAGGAGCTGCTCGGCGGAGCGCAGGAGCGCCAGGACCTGCTCGGGGTGCGTCACCGAGAACAGCGAGGCCCGCCCCACCGGGCGCGAGTCCACCATCCCGCAGTCCCGCAGGCAGGCCAGGTGGGCTGACACGGTCGACTGGGCCAGGCCCAGGTGCTCGGTCAGCTCGCGCACGTTGTGCTCCCCCAGCGCGAGGTGCTGCAGGATCACCACCCGGGTGGGGTCCCCCATCGAGCGGAACAGGGCGGCCGCCACCTCGGCGGCCTCTCGCTCCACGCCGGCCGGGCCCCCGGGCCCCGGGACCGAGCTCGCACGCGTCACCGTCTCCATCATCGTCATGGACCGATGATAGCGCCTCGGCACGTTGCCGGACAGCGGGACCGAACACCCAGCGATACTCCGTAGGCTGGGGCGATGTGCGGACGCTACGCAGCCAGTGCCTCCCCGGACTCCCTGGTCGAGGAGTTCGAGGTGGAGGTCGACGGCACCGGTGAGCCCGGGGTGCCGGTCATGAGGAACCCGCAGTCCCCCGCGCCCGGGGAGCCGGACTGGAACGTCGCCCCCTCCAAGCAGGTGCCCGTGGTGCTCACCCGGACCCCGCGGGGCGAGGACGACGCCGACCCCCAGCGCCAGCTGCGGCTGCTCTCCTGGGGACTGGTGCCGCCGTGGGCCAAGGAGCTCAGCATGGGCAACCGCATGATCAACGCCCGCAGCGAGACCCTGTTCGACAAGCGGACCTTCGCCGGCCCGGCCCGCAAGCGCCGCTGCCTGGTGCCCGCCGACGGTTGGTACGAGTGGCAGGCCTCCCCGGTGGCGACCAACGCCTCGGGCAAGCCCCGCAAGCAGCCCTTCTTCATGTCGCGCACCGACGACAGCCCACTGGCCCTCGCGGGCCTGTACGAGTTCCACAAGGTGCAGGAGCTCGCCCCCGCCGAGGGGCCGGCACCCACCGACGCCTGGGTCATCAGCTTCACGATCCTCACCCAGGACGCCGAGCCGGGGCTGGACCGCATCCACGACCGCCAGCCGGTGGTCATCGAACCCGAGGACTGGGCCGCCTGGCTGGACCCCACCGCGACCGATGACGCGCACGTCACCGCGCTGCTCGCCCACCGCCCCGAGGGGCGCTTCCGGGCGTGGCCGGTGAGCACCGCCGTCAGCCGGGTGGCCCAGAACGGGCCCGAGCTGGTGGAGCCCGTCGGCCGGGAGCAGCTCGTCGGCGTGGTCGACCCGGTGACCGGAGAGATCCTTGGCGGTTGACACCGCCGCCCGCGGGGCGACCACCGACCAGGAACGCCGCTCCCGCTGGGTCGCGGGCTTCCTGCGCGTGCGCAACCGGGTGTGGGGGTGGATCCCCGGCGGGCTACGCCGCCGCATCCCGCCCACCGCCGTGGGCTTCGCGATGCTCAACCTGTGCACCTTCGCCCTGGACCTGGTGCTGCTGTGGGTGCTCCACGTGCCGCTGGGCGTCGCCTACCCGGTGGCGACCACCGTCGCCTACACGATCGCGCTGGCCACCGCCTTCGTGGTGAACCGGTCCTTCAACTTCGAGAGCCACGGCCACGCCGGCAAACAGTCCGTGCGCTACGTGGTGGTGGTCTCGATCAACTACCTCGCGTTCATCCTGGGCCTCAACACGGGGCTGACGATGGTCGGCGTGCCCTTCGTCGTCGCGCGGCTGACCGCCGGCCTCTGCGAGGCGGTCTACATGTACCTGTGCATGCGCTTCATCGTGTTCCGCCACGGCAACCCGGCAACACCCCCCGACAGCCCGCTGACCCGGGGCCGGTGAGCAGGCTCATCCGGAACGCGGTGGGCGCACCGCCGGCCTGCCACTAGTCTTGGTCGGCTCCCCTCCTCTCCTGCTGCCCTTGGAGTCCCCTCGCATGCCCTCCTCAGTGACCACGGACCACGTCCCCACCGTCGACCAGCCCGACGACCTGCAGGTCGACTACGTGCCGATCCTGCGCATCCTCACGGTTGCCACCTTCGTGGTGATCCTCAACGAGACGATCATGGTCAACGCCATCCCGCAGCTGATGGCCTCGTTGGACGTCACCGCCCGGGCGGCGCAGTGGCTGTCCACCGGCTTCATGCTCACCATGGCGATCGTCATCCCGACCACCGGCTGGTTCCTGCACCGGCTCGACCGGCGGGCGGTGTTCGCCACCGCGATGGGGGCGTTCACGACCGGCACCCTGGTCGCCGCCCTCGCCCCCGGCTTCGAGGTGCTGCTGGTCGGCCGCATCATCCAGGCCGTGGGCACCGCCATCATGATGCCGCTGCTCATGACCACCGTGATGTCCCTGGTGCCCATCAGGGACCGCGGCCGCACGATGGGGAACGTCTCGCTGGCCATCTCCGTCGCCCCCGCCCTGGGCCCCACGACCTCCGGCATCATCCTGCAGTTCGCGTCCTGGCGGTGGCTGTTCCTGCTGGTCCTCCCCCTGGCCGTGGTGATGCTGGTGGCGGGCCACCGGCTGCTGCCCCCGAGCCACGCGGGCGCGGCCGGGCCGCTCGACATCCTCAGCGTGCCCCTGGCGGCGCTCGGCTTCGGCGGCCTGATCTACGGCATGAGCTCCCTGGGTGGCCATGGCGGCGAGGGTGGCGCCACCGAGCCGTTCGTGTCCCCGCCGCTGGCACTGGGCGTGGGCGTGCTGGGCGTCGCCCTGCTGGTGTGGCGGCAGATGGCCCTGGCCCGTGGTGGCGGCTCGCCGCTGCTGGACCTGCGGGCCCTGACCCACCGCAACTTCGCACTGTCCATGGCCATCATGGGCGTGGCCATGATGGCCATGATGGGCGCGATGATCCTGCTGCCCCTGTGGCTGCAGGACGCACGCGGGCTGAGCGTGCTGCAGGCCGGCCTGGTGATGATGCCCGGTGGCCTGATGATGGGGCTGCTCGGCCCTCGCGTGGGCCGCTGGTACGACCGCCACGGGCCGCGCCCGCTGGTGGTGCCCGGCGCTCTGATCGTGACCCTGGCCCTCTCCGCCGGCGCCCTGGCCGCCACGAGCGCCCCGTGGTGGGTGTTCACCATCATCCACCCCCTCATCAGCTTCGGTCTGGCACTGCTGTTCACCCCCCTGTTCACCGCGGGGCTGGGCGCGCTGCCGGTGGACCTCCACTCGCACGGCTCGGCCATCCTGGGCACCTTCCAGCAGGTGGCCGCGGCGGCGGGCACGGCCCTGGCGATCACGCTGATGGCCACCCGGCAGGGACAGCTGATCCGCGACGGGCAGCCCGTGGCCGAGGCCCTCTCGGGGGGCGTGGCCCTGGCCATGACCGTGGGGGCCGCCCTCTTCGCGGTGGCCCTGGTCCTGGCCACGCGCGTGCGCCGGCCCGAGGAGATCGCCACCGACTGAGCACCACCCCGAGCGCCCCTCCGTCACGCTCCCCCTCCACTGAGGAGGCGGGAGCGTGACGCATCTCGCACCCATCTGCAGGGATGCAGAATTTGCACTCGTGCAATAATTGCAGTCATGCCACAGCCTGCTCCCTCGCTCCGTGAACGGCGCCGGGCCGAGACCTGGGCGGCCCTCCACGATGCGGCGGCCGAGGCGGCCCTCGCCGGGGCGTCCACCGACTGCAGCGTCGACGCCATCGCCGCGGCCGCGGGGGTCTCCACCCGCACCTTCTTCAACTACTTCACTTCCAAGGACGAGGCCGTCTTCGGCTTCCGGCCCCCGCACCTGCCCGACGAGGCCCTCGCCGCGGTCGACCCCGCCGGTGACCCCGTCGCCGAGGCCTCCCGCCTGCTGCTGGCCACCATGCGCACCGCGACCCCGCACGGCACGGCCGCGCGGCGCCGGAGGCTGCAGCAGCAGAACCCCTCGCTGGGTCGCTACCGCATGCAGGCGCTCGCCGAGGCCGAGGACCTCGTGATCGAGGCCCTGACCACGACCTTCGCCGACCACCCGGCGCTCGCACAGGCCGCCGACGGACCCCAGGACACGGTCCGCATGTGGTGCACGATCGCCGGCGCCGTGCTGCGCCACGCCGCCACGGCACCCGACCGCACCCCCGGGGCCGCCCTCACCGACGCCGACCTCCAGAGCAGCCTCGAGCTGTTCCACGACCTCCACGGGAGCACCGCATGACCGCCACCCGCATCGCCGCCCCTGCCCCCGGGGTGGCCACCACCCCCGCCAGCCCGGCGACCACCACCCAGCAGGGCGTCGACGAGAACCGGCGCCACCTGCTGTGGATCTTCGTCGCGCTGATGCTGGCCATGCTGCTGGCCTCGCTGAACCAGACGGTGCTCTCCACGGCGCTGCCCACCATCGTCGGTGAGCTCGACGGCGTGCGCCAGATGCAGTGGGTCATCACCGCCTACATCCTGGCCAGCACCGTGATGATGCCGGTCTACGGCAAGCTGGGTGACCTCATCGGCCGCAAGCCGCTGCTGGTGGGCGCCATCCTGACCTTCGTCGCCGGCTCGGTGATCGGTGGACTGGCCCAGGACATGACCTGGCTGATCATTTCCCGCGTGGTCCAGGGGATCGGCGGCGGTGGCCTGATGATCCTCTCGCAGGCGATCATCGCCGACGTCGTCCCGGCCCGGGAGCGCGGCAAGTACATGGGTGTCATGGGTGGCGTGTTCGCCCTGTCGTCGGTGGCCGGCCCGCTGCTCGGTGGCTGGTTCACCGAGGGCCCCGGCTGGCGCTGGGCCTTCTGGATGGCGGTGCCGCTCGGCGCGATCGCCCTCTACGGCGCCCTGACCTTCCTCCACCTGCCGCGACACCGCGGCAAGGTCTCGGTTGACTGGGCCGGCATGGTGCTGGCGACCCTCGCCACCACCGGCCTGATCCTCGTGGTCACCTGGGGCGGCCACACCCTCGACTGGGTCTCGTGGCAGATGGGCGCCCGGGTGCTGGGCACGGTCGCGGCCTGGGCCGCCTTGGTCGCCGTGGAGCTCCGCGCCACCGAACCGATCCTGCCGCTGCACCTCTTCGCCCACCGCAACTTCGTCCTGTCCACCGCCTCGGGCCTGTTCATCGGTGTGGCCATGTTCGGCGCGCTCGGCTACATGCCCACCTACCTGCAAATGGCCTACGGCAAGTCCGCGACCGTCGCCGGCCTGCTGATGATCCCGATGATGGGGGCCATGCTCACCACCTCGATCCTGGCCGGCGCCCAGGTCACCCGGTCGGGGCGGTACAAGACGCTGCCGATCGTGGGCTCGGCGATCATCGCCCTCGGCCTGTTCCTGATGTCGACGCTCTCGGTGGACGACGCGCTGTGGAGGGTCTGCGGAGCCCTGGCGGTCCTCGGCGTGGGTCTGGGCCTGTCCATGCAGATCCTGGTGCTGGTGGTGCAGAACGCCTTCCCGCTGCGGGAGGTCGGCACTGCCACGGCGGCCAACAACTTCTTCCGCCAGATCGGCGCCACCCTCGGGTCGGCCGTGGTGGGCTCGCTCTTCACCGCGCGCCTGCACGACCTGGTGGCCGAGCGCCTGCCCGAGGCGGCGGGCGGCGGCTCGGGGGGCGCGGAGTCCTCGCTCACCCCGGAGGTGATCGCGCAGCTGCCCGAGCAGGTGCGGCAGGTGATCGTGAGCGCCTACTCGGACGCGCTGACCCCCATCTACCTGTGGCTGGTCCCCTGCGGCGTCATCGCCACGGTGCTGCTGCTGTTCATCCGCGAGGACGAGCTGCGCACCACGCTGGACTGAGCGCCGCCGAGCCCCGTGCCCCCATCGAGCCCCCGCCCCCCGGCGGGGGCTCCTCAGGTCAGCTTCTCCAGCAGGAAGTTGCGCAGGGTCTGGTGGAAGACCTCGGGCTCCTCGGAGTGCACCCAGTGGCCGGCGCCCTTGATGGTGACCAGGCGGGTGCGCGGGAAGAGCTCCTCCATCGCCGGGCGGAACTGCTCCTGCACGTAGTCCGAGCGGCCCCCGGCCATCCACAGCACGGGCCCGTCGAAGGTGTGCTCCCGAAGCTCCTCGGGGAAGCCCATGACCACGTCCAGGCTGTCCAGCAGCAGGTCCAAGTTCGCCTTCCACGCCCACCCGTTCTCGGTGTGCGTGAGGTTCTGCAGCAGGAAGGCGCGCGTGGTGAACGAGCCGATCTTGTCCTCCAGCGCCTCGTCCGCGTCGCTGCGGCGCTCGATGCGGCTGAGGTCCAGTTCCTTCATCGAGCCCAGCAGGTGGGTGAACTCGCTGGAGTTCTCGGTGTTCACCGGCGAGATGTCCACCACCACCAGGCGGTCCACCAGGTCGCCGAACAGCAGGGCGACGGCCATGGCGACCTTGCCCCCCATCGAGTGGCCGACCAGGTTCACCGTGCCCTCGGGCCACACCTCGCGGATGGCGTCACGCACCGCCTCGGCCATCTCGACGTAGTCGAAGGTCTCGGTGTGCGGGGAGGCCCCGTGGTTGGGCAGGTCCACCAGCAGCGAGCTCGCGTAGTCGTCGAGGTCCTTCGCCACGGTCCGGAAGTTTCGCCCCTGGCCCATGAGGCCGTGCAGGAAGACGACGCGCTCGTCGCCCCCCTCCACCAGGTGCGTGGTCAGGGTCGGCGCCATGGGGTCTCCTGTGGGTCGGGGCAGCGCCCGGCACACGCCGGGCCCGGTCGGCCGGGGCCGCACCATTGTGCCGCACACTGGGGGGATGCTCCCGTTCCTGCTGCTCTCGACGCGTCACGACGACCACCTGGCCGCCGACGAGCACCGGGCCGTGGCGCGCTACCTGGGCGTCGACCCGGCGCGGCTGGTGCAGTGGCGCCTCGACCAGTACCCGATGCCGGAGCTCCAGCTGGAGCGCTACGCCGGCCTCCTGCTGGGCGGCAGCCCGTTCAGCGCCTCGGACCCGCCGGAGAACAAGACCGGCCTGCAGCGTCGGGTCGA
Organism: Kytococcus sedentarius; assembly: GCF_041937525.1. Taxonomy (GTDB): domain Bacteria; phylum Actinomycetota; class Actinomycetes; order Actinomycetales; family Dermatophilaceae; genus Kytococcus; species Kytococcus sedentarius_A. The sequence goes on along the minus strand of NZ_CP169391.1, from coordinate 713,814 downwards.
GCGCGAGCTCGCCGGCGTCCTCGACGAGGTGGTGGCGCGGGACTTCCCCTTCCTGGGCCTCTGCTACGGCGTGGGGACGCTCGGGCTGCACCGCGGCGGAGTCGTGGACACCACCTACGGCGAGACGCTGGGCGCTCCCACGATCCGGCTGACCGAAGCCGCCGCCGACGACCCGCTGTGCGCCCACCTGCCGGCCGAGTTCGCGGCGATCGTCGGCCACAAGGAGGCGCTCACCCACCCCGCACCCGACATGACGGTCCTGGCCGGCTCGGACGCGTGCCCGGTGCAGATGCTGCGCGTGGGCGAGCACGTGCGGGCCACCCAGTTCCACCCGGAGCTCGACGCGCCCGGCCTGATCGCCCGCATCCGCGCCTACACCCACCACGGCTACTTCCGGCCCGACCAGGAGGCCGAGCTGGTGCGCATGGCCCACACCACCGACGTGGACGCCTCCCACCGCGTGCTGACCGCCTTCGCGGAGCTCTACGGATGAGCGGGGCCGATGCCGCAGCGGCACCCGGTGCGGTCTCCCACCCGCCGGTCCACTGCCACCACTTCAGCGCCGGGCGCTGCGGCTCGTGCACCCTCATGGGCACGCCCGACCGGGTGCAGCTGCAGCGCAAGGACGCCGCCGTGCGCGGGCTGCTCGCGGCGCAGGTCCCCGCCACGGCGTGGGAGGCACCACTGGCCTCCGCGCCCGAGGGCTTCCGGACCAAGGCCAAGTTCGTGGTCGGCGGGAGCGCCGCGGCGCCCACCCTGGGCATCCTCGACGAGGCCGGCCGGGGCGTGGACCTGCGCGACTGCGGCCTGCACGTACCCGAGCTCGCCGCCGTGGCCGACCGGCTGGCCCGCTTCGTCACCCGGGCCGCCCTGCCCCCCTACGACCTCGCCCGGCGACGCGGTGAGCTGAAGCACCTGGTGCTCACCGCGGCCCCCTCCGGCGACCTGATGCTGCGGCTCGTCCTGCGCACCGAGGGGCCGCTGCCCCGCATCCGCGAGCACCTCCCCGGGTTGCTGGCCGACCTGCCGCAGCTGCGCGTGGTGAGTGCGAACCTGCACCCCGAGCACAAGGCCACGCTCAGCGGGGAGGTGGAGATCGCGCTCACCGAGCAGACCCTGTTGCCGCTGGAGCTGCCCGGGGTCACCCTGTTCGCCGGCCCGGGGGCGTTCGTGCAGACCAACACCACGGTGGCCACGGCGCTCTACCAGCAGGCCACCGCCTGGCTGGTGGACGCCGGGGCCCGGCGGGTGGCCGACCTCTACTGCGGTGTCGGGGGCTTCGCCCTCCACGCGGCCGCGGCGGGCACCGAGGCCGTGGGGGTGGAGATCGCTGCCGATGCGGTGCGCGGCGCCCGGGCGGGCGCCGCTTCCCTCGCCCAGAGCCCCGGGGGTGGGTCCGCCCGCTTCGTGGTGGCCGACGCCTCGGACCCCGCCGCCGTGCTCGCCGCCGCCGGCACGGACCGCGACGCGATGGTGGTGAACCCGCCCCGGCGCGGGCTGGGACCAGACCTGCCGGCGATGCTGGACGCCCGCTCCCCCGCCGCCGACCCGGCCTCGGCGCTGCGCACCCTCGTGTACTCCTCCTGCAACCCGGCCACCCTGGCCACGGACCTGGCGGGACTGCCCCACTGGCAGGTGCGCTCGGCCCGGCTGTTCGACATGTTCCCGAACACCGACCACGCCGAGGTGGTGGTGCTGCTGGAGCCGCGCACCGGCACACTGGGGGGATGACGCGCATCGCCACCCCCGACGCCCCGCACGTGCTCGCCATCGTCCAGGCCGGGGGCCAGGGTTCCCGCATGGACGTGCTGACCCGGGAGCGTGCGAAGCCGGCGCTGCCCTACGCGGGGTCCTACCGGCTGGTGGACCTGGCGATCTCCGCGGCGGCCGGCTCCGGCATCGGCGACGTGTGGGTGACGGTCCAGTACATGGCCTCCACGTTGGACGACCACCTCCAGCACGGACGGCCGTGGGACCTGGACCGGGTCCGCGGCGGGTACCGCCGCATGGTGCCCGAGACCGGGCGCACCGGGGTGCCGGCCTTCTCGGAGTCCAACACCGAGGACCTGCTGGCCATCCGGGACGACATCGAGGAGCAGGCACCGGACCTGGTGATCACCCTCAGCGCCGACCAGGTGCTGGTGTGCGACCTCGCGGCGGTCGTCGCCGGCCACGTCGACGCCGGCGCCGAGTGCACCATCCTGTCCCTGTCGACCACCGCCGAGGCAGCACAGCACAAGGCGGTGCTCGAGGTGGACGGGCAGACGGTCACCGGCATCGCCGAGAAGCCCGAGGACCCGGGCTCCGAGCCCACCATCTCCGCCGAGGTGGCCGTCTTCGACTGGCCGGCTCTGCGCGAGGTGCTCGATGCGGTGCGCGCCGAGCGCTCCACCTGCGGCAGCGAGGGCGCCGGCCAGGGCGAGGACGGCGCGCAGGAGGTCTCCGACGAGGGCCCCGGCGACCTGCCGGAGGAGGTGCTGCCCCGGCTCATCGAGCGCGGCCGGACCCGCCACCACCCGATCGACGGCTACTGGCGCGACATGGGCCGCCCCGACTCCTACCTGCAGGGCCACCGCGACCTGTTGCACTCCCCCGAGGAGGTCTTCGGCACCGACCACCTGGTGGTGCGCGGTAGCCACCGCGACCTGCCGCCCGCGGTGGTCACCGCCACCGGCGAGGTCTCGGGCTCCATGCTCTCGCCCGGGTGCCGGGTGGCCGGCACCGTGGAGCGCAGCGTCCTGAGCCCTGGGGTGGTCGTGGAGAAGGGTGCGCACGTTGTGGACAGCGTGGTCTTCGAGGACGTGCACGTGGCCGCCGGCGCCCGCATCGCGAGCTCGATCATCGATGCCGAGGTGCAGGTGGGCGCGGGAGCCAGCGTGGGTCAGCAGGGGCCGGCCGAGCTCAGCGACGAGGACGTCACCCTCATCGGGCGCCAAGCGGTGGTGCTGCCGGGAGCCGAGCTGCCCGCGGGGTCCCGCCTCGACCCGGGCGGCCGCGCCGGCGAGCCCCGCTGAGCTCAGCGGCGCAGCAGCCGCCGGGCCAGGTAGCGCCTCGCCCGGCCGGCCTCGGCGCGCCACTGGCGGCGGGGCTGCACCTCGGCCCGCGCGATGACCTCCTGCAGTCGGGCGTGCGCGGCGACCTGCTCGGGGCTCCCCCACCACGGTCGGGCGTCGAACTGCCGCACCTGCCGCTGCTCGGCAGCGTCCATCGGCTCCAGGAACTCCTCGATGCGGGTGCGCACCTCCTCCCGGAACCGCTCGGGCACACCTTTCTCCAGGGCCGGCGGGTAGTAGCGGTCGAGGAATCCGGTCTCGACCGGCGCGATGGCCTCCTCCATGGCATCGAGCACCGGGGTCCGCGGCTCGGTGCCGCTGCGTGCGGCCAGCACCGCGCGCACCGTGTGGGCCAGGCTCACCTCCACCTTCAGCGGCGACTGGCGCAGCTTCTTCACCGGCTCGCGCTCGGTGAAGATGCGCTCCAGCCGGGCCAGGTCCACGTCCTCGTCACGGCCCGCACGGTGCGCCTCGGTGGCGGCCAGCAGTTCCTTGCGGGCGCACTTCCAGCAGGCCAGGCAGGGCCGCCCCGGGCGCCCCCGCATGCACGACTGGGCGGCCTCGCCGGGCGGCCAGGTCTCGACGATCCGGGTGGTCCCCGGCTCGGAGACGCCCGCCAGGGCGTTCACCACGTCCATGCCGCAGGCCTCGAAGAGCGGCACCCACCGCGCGAAGGCGCTGCGGGCGAAGGGCCGAAAGCGGCCCACCTGCAACCGGTAGACCGCCTCCAGGGGCGCCCCCCAGGCCACCCCGTCGATGCGGTCGGCATCAGCCCACACCAGGGCGGGCACGATGTTGGAGAAGTCCAGCGGGAAGCCCACGGGCTCGCGCACGTGCTCGAGGTCAGTGCGCACGCGGCGGACGGTGAAGCCGTGGGACTCCATCGCTGCGCACGAGGCCCGCGCGGCAGAGAGGTCGTACACGCTGGGACGGCCCGCACGCTCGTCATCGGGCGCGGGGTCCACCGGATCGACGCGCTCCAGGAAGTACAGCCCGGTGGGCCGGGGCATCACCGCGGCGGCGGCCGTGCAGTCGGTACCCCCGGAGTAGGCCAGCGCCCGCTGGCCGTCCTCGGGACGCCGGCGCGGCTCCACCGCATCGTCCACCGGCCCCACCGTCCACCCGGTGGCCGCCTCGACGCCCGTGGCGAATGCGGGCGAGACAGCGTGGTCGAGCGTGAACTCGCGCGAGACGCCGCGCACCACGCAGAGCAGGGCGATGAGGGCGCGGACGTCCGGGTGCGGCAGGTCCACCTGGACGGGCAGCTCGATGTGGGCCACCCGGCCGGCCATCTCCACGGCACCCACCGTGGTGTCGTCCTGTGCCTCGGGGGTGGCGCGGACCACCAGCCACCGGGTGCCACCGTGGTCCCGTACGTCCGTCGTCAGCTGCATGTCCCCATCCTCTCCCGGCGGGGGGCAGAATGCGCGCATGCAGACGACGGGCGCAACACGCCAACGTGACTGGGTGGTGGACGTGGTGCGGCTCGCCGCGATGCTGATCGTGGTGGCCATGCACTGGTGCTACCTGCACCTGTGGATGGACGACGGGCTGCAGATGGAGCTCGCGCTCTCCGGCCCGGTGGTGTGGGCCCTGACCTGGCTGCTGCAGGCCATGCCGGTCTTCTTCGTGGCCGGTGGGTTCGCCAACACCCTGCTCGTGGACCGCTGGCGTTCCTCGGGTGAGCCGTTGGGGGCCTTCCTCGGCCTGCGGGCGCGCCGCCTCACCTCGCCGGTGCTGCCGCTGCTGGCGGTCACCCTGGTGGTGGTCGTGGTCGGGGGGCTGATCGCCCCCTCGCTCTCGGCCACCATCGGCGACCAGATCGCCAACCCGCTGTGGTTCCTGGCCGTCTACCTGCTGTGCACGGCCCTGGCCCCGCTGGCGGTGTGGGTCTTCGACCGCATCGGGTTCTGGTCGGCCGCCCTCCTGCTGGCCGGCGCCTTCGGCGTGGACGCGCTGCGCTTCTGGGCCGGGGTGGACGTCACCTGGCTGAACCTGGCCCTGGTGTGGCTGTTCTGCCACCAGCTGGGCATCGCCTACGCCCGCCGGCGGGCCTGGACGGCCTCCCCCTGGCAGCTGGCCGGTGTGGTGGCCGCCTGCGTGGCCGTGCTCGTGGTGATGGTGGTGCCCGGCCCCTGGTTCCCCACCAACCTGGGGGTGCGGGACGCCCCGGTCTCCAACCTGGCGCCCACCACCGCGGCCCTGGGCGTGCTGGGCATCGCCCAGTGGGCGGTGCTCACCGGGGTGGGCAGCCACCTGCTGGGGCGGGAGCCCAGAGAGCGGTGGCGCCGCCGCATCGGCACCGGCAACGCGCTGGCCATGCTCATCTACCTGTGGCACGTGCCGGCCATGACCGTGATGATCGGCATCGGCATGCTCGCTCCCGACCTGCTGCTGCCGCCCAGCATCACGGGCTGGGCCATGGTGCGCCCGGTGTGGTTCGTCCTCTCGGGGGCCATGCTGGCGGTGATGGTGTACGGCGCCATGCGCTGGGAGGTCTGGTTCAGTCGGTTCGCCACCACCAGCTCCACCGTGGCGGGCCTGCTCGGCGCCGCGCTCGGCACCGCCGCCATCTACCGCCTGTGGCAGCTGGGTTTCGGCACCTCGGTGCAGCAGCTGGCCTGGGAGGCGGCACTCGTGCTCGCGGTGGTCCTACTCAGTGCGCGCCGAGGCGTGCAGGCCTGAGATGCCGTCCACCACCTCGGTGTGGGCACCCGCCAGGTCCACCTGGGTGTCCAGCGGGTGGCGCAGCTCGTCCCCCCGCAGGTCGGCCAGGACGTAGCAGACCAGGCCCAGCAGCGGGATGCCCACGGACGGCAGCGCGAAGATGACCCACAGTGGGAGCACCTGGGCCACCGGGCCGGCCACCGCCATGGACACCGGCATCATCGCCAGGGAGACGAAGAAGTCCAGCGAGCTCACGCGCCCCAGCATGGAGCGTGGCACGCGACGCTGCAGCAGCGTGCCCCAGATGACCATGCCCACCCCGTCACCCACGCCGAAGACGAAGAGCACCAGGCCCATCAGCCAGAACTGGTCGGTCACCGCCAGCAGGAAGAACGGCACGGCCGCCACCGACCACACGGAGATCATCACCGTGAGGTACCGCCCCGGCAGGGGGCGTGAGCTGATGCCGATGGCGCCGACGGCAGCGCCCACGCCCAGGCAGGCCAGCAGCAGGCCGAAGGTGTCCGGGCCGCCGCCGCGCTCGGTGACGATGAAGGGCAACAGCACCTCCATGGGCCCGATGAAGAGGAAGACCGCGACGACCGACCAGACCAGGGTGGCCGCCAACCAGGGGGTCCGCCAGGTGTAGGCCGCCCCCTCGGTGAAGTCCTGCCAGAGGGTCTGCGGCTCGCGCCCCTCCTCCACGGGAAGGGCCCGGCGGGTCAGGCCGCCGGTGTGCATGCGCAGCACGCACAGCACCGCCAGTGCCTGGGAGACCGCCATGACCACCATCGCCGCCTGCGGCGCCAGTGCACCCACCAGGAAGCCCGCGGCGGCGGGGCCGAGCGCCTGCTGCAGCACGGGGCGGCTCGCGGCCTCCACGCCGTTGGCGGCCAGCAGCTGGTCGTCGTGCAGCACCCGCGGGAGCAGCGCGGAGTAGGCGGGGTTGTAGATGCCGGCCGCGGACATGGCCACGAAGGCCGCCACCATCAGGTGCCACACCTGCAGCTGACCCGTCGCGCCCAGCAGGGCCACCACGGCACCCACCAGTGCGAGCACCGTGGAGCAGGCGGTCAGCAGGCCACGCAGGGGCAGCCGGTCAGCCGCCACCCCGCCGAGCAGGGCGAACACGATGAGGCCGACCGCGCCCACCGCCGTGACCGCCGAGAGGTCCAGCTCGGTGCCCCCCAGGCCCTTCACCGCATAGACCAGGCCCACGGTCCACACACCGGTGGCGAAGGACACCAGCAGGAGGCTCGCGGCGAGCAGACGGTAGTCGGGAGTCGCGAAGGGTGCCAGGAAACGGGGCAGCCCGGGACGGGGCGCCGGGGCGGACGGGTGCGCCGTCATGGGGCCTCCTGGTGTGGGTGCGGGTGCGGGTGCGGGCGATCGTGCGTGGCGACGCCAGGGGCACCCGCGCGATGCGGGTGCCCCTGGCGTTCAGGTGGTGCGGGTGGCGCGTCAGCCGTTGCTGGCCTCGGCCTGCTGCTGCTCCAGCTCCGCAATGAGCTCGTCGAGCTCGGCCATCTCCTCCTCGGAGAGGCCCTCACCGCCGGCCGGCGGCTCGGCGGCGGTCGAGGGCTGCGCCGCGTCGGCCGGGGGCACGGGGGCCCCGGGGTTGCCCATGCCGGACTGGCTGGCGTCGAGCATCTCCTGCGGCACCTCGGCGAACTGGTCGGGCTTGGCCGGAGCGTCGCCCTGGGTGTAGTCGACCGTCATGCCCAGCGGGCTGTCGCCCAGCTGGTCCTTGAGCTGCTGGTACTCCTCCCTGTCGGAGGCCTCCATGCTCTCGGGGTCGATCCAGTCGACGAACTGGCGGAAGTCCACCTTCATGGACTTCAGCTGGTCGCCGTCCAGGCCGATGTCGATGAAGGCCTTGGCGTCGTCCTTGATGGCCTTCTTGGTGTCCTCGTCGAGGGCCGGCATCTTCTCCGACGGGTCGGTGACCGACTTGTTCACGATGGCGGCGAAGTCGTCCCAGCTCTTCTCCACGGGGATGGACACGCGCACGTTGTCACCCTCCTTGGTGAACTCGCCGTGCTTGTCCATGAAGCCCTTGAGGTCCTGCTGGATCTCGGCCTGCTTCTCCGGGGAGATGTCGGCCTGGGCACCGGTGGCGTCCTTGGTGAGGTCCTCCAGCGACATGCCGTTCTCACCGACCAGCTCGTTCATCTTCTCGGGCGTGATGCCGATCCACTCACCCTCGAGGGCCTTGTTCAGGAACTGCATGTTCGGGTCGTCGGCGGGCACGCTCTGGCCGCCGGTGATGCCCATGCGCAGCTGGTCGGCGGTGAACAGGCCCGTCTCCTGACCGAGCTTGTCCACGTCGGCGCGCATGTACATGCCGCCCTCCACCATGCGGATCTCGACCTTGCCCTCACCCACGTGCAGGGTCATGGCGGTGTCGAGGTCCTTGAGGTCCTTCTCCTCGGCCAGGGCCTGGTCGCGCGAGTGCTGCGCGATGGTGACCTTGGTCTTGGGGAGCAGCTCGGCGAAGTTCTGCAGGTTCGCCTGGTCCGTGGCGCTCGCACCCCCCGAGGCGGAGGCGTCCAGGGCCTTGCGAATCAGCTCCTCGTCGACGTCCAGGGACATCGTCGTGGTCTGGGTCTTGGCGTCGTTGGTGTTCTCGAAGGCCTGCATGACAGCGGTCTTCGGGTCCTCGTCGGCCTTGGCGTTGCCGCCGTCGCCGCCGCCGGAGTTCTCGTCGCTGCACGCCGCAAGCACCACCGTGGTGCTCATGGCCGCGAGCAGGGTCAGGGTCGTGCGCTTCATCGTGCCCCCTAGGGTCCGGTCAGTGCCGACTCTCGACACCTGCTGACAAGTATCCACCACCGCCCCGGCGGGCCGCGCACCTCCGGGGAATGACCTGGTTCACACCGGGTCATACCACACGGGGACCCGCAGTTAGGATCGAACGGACGTCCGGAATCCGCGTGAAGGAGCCATGATGCCCGAGATGACCACCGCAGGATCCGTGGGCGCGCGCCCGGTGGGCGTGGCCCTCATCGGCTACGGCACCGTGGGCCAGGGGGTCGCAGCCGGCCTGGCGGCGCACCACGACCGGTGGCTCACACAGCTGGGCGTGGACGTGCAGCTGCGCCACGTGGTGGTGCGCGATGCCGCAGCCCCTCGTGACGTGCCCGCGCCCCCCGGCACCCTGGGCACCGACGCCGCCGCCGCAGTGGCCGACCCCGCGGTCGACCTGGTGGTCGAGGTCGCCGGCATGGTCGATGAGGGGCGCCGCCTGCTCGGTGACGCGCTGCGCGCCGGCAAGCACGTGGTGAGCGCCAACAAGGCCCTGCTGAGCGCCCACGGCGAGGAGCTCGCAGGGCTCGCGCAGGAGCACGGCGTGAACCTCCTCTTCGAGGCCGCGGTCGCCGGTGGCGTCCCCATCGTGCGGGGCCTGCGCGATCTGGTGCGGGTGGACCACGTGCACACCGTGGACGGCATCCTCAACGGGTCCTGCAACTACATCCTCACGGCCATGTCCGAGGGCACCGACTACGAGACCGTGGCGGCCCGGGCGCAGGAGCTGGGCTACCTCGAGGCCGACCCCACCGCAGACGTGAGCGGGGCGGACTCGCTGCGCAAGCTGCGGCTGCTGGCCTCCATGGCCTTCGGTGGGCCGGTGCTGGAGGAGGACATCGACTGCACCGGCATCGACCGCATCACGGCCGCGGACATCCTGGCCCTCAAGGCGGCCCCCGGGGGCCCCCGCGAGGTGCGCCTGCTGGGCCGCGCCCAGCTGGTGGAGCCCGGTGGCGAGGCGTACACGGCCGTGGTGGAGCCGGTCGCGGTGCCCCAGGACCACTGGGCCGCGGGCATCCTGGGCTCCACGAACGCGGTCACCCTGGGGGCCGACCAGGTGGGTGCCCTCACCTTCTCCGGCCCCGGCGCAGGGCGCCACGAGACGGCCTCGGCGGTGCTCACCGACCTGGTGGACGTCCTGCTGGGCGCCGTGCCGACGTCCAGCCCGCTCGGTGACCGCCGCTTGCGCAACACCCGCGATGAGGTGACGGGCCGCTGGTACGTCCGCAGCAGCGACGCCCTGAGCACCCAGCTGGAGCCCCTGCTGGAACGCACGCACCTCACCAGCCCGCTGAGCGGCCTCACCGGCGTGGTGCGCCGCAGCGAGCTCCAACCGTGGCTGGACGACCCGGGCAGCTGCGTCATCCGCTGGGAGCCGGCTGCCCACGACCTGGACGCGCAGGAGGACGATCGATGAGGTTCAGCAGCACCCGTGGTGGGGCACCGCAGCAGGGCGCCGCGCGGGCCATCCTCACCGGCCTGGCGCCCGACGGCGGCCTCTACGTGCCGGAGCGGATCGCCCCGATCGACGTCGAGTCACTGCTGGACGCCGGGTGGGTGGAGGTGGCCGAGGCGGTCATGGGCCCCTACCTGACCGCCGAGGGCGGGCTCGAGCCCGAGGACCTGCGCCAGGCCGTCCGGACCGCCGCTGCGCGCTTCGAGCACGAGGACGTGGTGCCGGTGGAGCTGCTCGGCGAGGGCTCCGGCGCCATCGGCCTGCTCGAGCTCTTCGGAGGTCCCACCCACGCGTTCAAGGACGTGGCGCTGACCCTGCTGCCCCACCTGGTGACCCTGGCCCGCCGGGCCGAGGGCGAGCAGGGCACCACGCTGGTGCTCACGGCCACCTCCGGCGACACCGGCAAGGCGGCCCTGGAGGGCTTCAGGGACGTGCCGGACACAGAGGTGGTGGTGCTGTACCCCACCGAGGGCGTCAGCTTCATGCAGAAGCAGCAGATGCGCACCCAGGCCGGCGAGAACGTCCACGTGCTGGGCATCCACGGGGACTTCGACGACGCCCAGCGCGCGGTGAAGGCCCTCTTCGCCGATGAGGGGGCGCGCGAGCGCCTGGATGCGCGCGGCTACTCCATCAGCTCGGCCAACTCCATCAACCTCGGCCGCCTGCTGCCGCAGATGGTCTACTACGTGACCGGATACGCGGCACTGCGCCGAGCGGGGGTGGTGGCCGCCGGCGAGCAGGTGGACGTGGTGGTGCCCACGGGCAACTTCGGCAACCTGCTGGCTGCCACCTGGGCCCGGGCTGCGGGCGTGCCCCTGGGGTCGCTGGTCTGCGCGACCAACGAGAACCGGGTGCTGGCGGACTTCTTCGCCACGGGCACCTACGACGCCCGCCGTTCGCTGGTGCGCACCGACTCCCCCTCCATGGACATCCTGGTGAGCAGCAACCTGGAGCGGTACCTGTACGAGGCCAGTGGCGGGGACACCGCGCGGGTGCGCACCGCCTTGGAGACGCTCGCCCGGGAGCGCCGCTTCGACTGGGGCGAGCTGCCGGGCCGGGGTGCCAACCCGGTGCTGGCCGGTGCGGCCACGCGGCAGGAGGCGGCCGAGACGCTGCGGCGCGTGCACGCCGAGCACGGTGCGCTGGTGGACCCGCACACGGCGGTGGCCCTGCACGTGCTGGAGCGCTACCGGACCGGGGAGCTCACCGACGGGCAGGCGCCGGCATCGCGCCCGGCGCTGGTGGCGGCGACGGCCAGCCCCTACAAGTTCGCCCCGGCGGTGCTGGGCGCCCTGGGCGGCGAGGCCGACCCGGACGAGTTCGAGACCCTCGTGCGCCTGGCCACCACGGCGGCCGACGAGCGGGGCGCCCCTGCCGGGCTGTCCGGGCTGCGGGAGGCCGAGGTGCTGCACGACCGGGTGGTGGAGGTGGCCGAGGTGCCCGCCACCATCGAGGAGGTCCTGCACCGATGAGGGTCGCGGTGCGAGTGCCCGCCACCTCGGCCAACCTGGGCACGGGATTCGACGCACTCGGCCTGGCGCTGGGGCTCTTCAACACGGTGACCGTCACGTCCCTGCCGGACGGTCCCACCGCGGAGCTGCCGGTCACCACGGCCGCCGAGAGCCTCCCCGTGGCCGCCTACGAGCGAGCCTGCGCCGAGCACGGCGTCCGGCCGTTGCCGGTGCACGCAGCGGTGACCGGCGACGTGCCCAGCTCGCGCGGGCTGGGCTCCTCGGCCACCTGCATCGTGGGCGGGGTGATGGCGGCCGACGCCCTGCACGGGCTGGGGCTCGACCGGCCGGAGCTGGTGCGTCTGGCCACGCTGGTGGAGGGCCACCCGGACAACGTGGCCCCGGCGGTGCTCGGCGGCATCGTCGTCTCGGCCACCTCCGGGGACCGGGTGCACAGCCTGCCGGTGCCGCTGCCGGCCGGTGGCGGCCTCGACCTGCTGCTCGCCGTGCCCGACCACCCGGTCTCCACCGAGGCCGCACGCGCCGCCCTGCCCGACCGGGTCCCCCATGCCGATGCGGTGCACAACGCCGCCCGGAGCGCGCTGCTGGTGGCGAGCCTGGTCTCCGGGCGCACCGAGCTGCTCGGCGAGGCGATGGACGACCGCCTGCACCAGCCCCACCGTGCCGGCCTCGTGCCGGGGGTCACCGAGATCCTGGCGACCGCCCGCGACGCGGGTGCGGCCGGCGCGTGCGTGAGCGGCGCCGGACCCTCCCTGCTGGTGGTGGCCCCGGGCCCACAGACCGAGCGCCGGCTGCGCGATCACCTGGCAGACCACCCCTGGGGGTGGGAGCTGTTGAGGCTGCCGCTGGACCCCACCGGAGCACAGGTGGAGGGCCCCTCCCCTGCGTAGGCTGGAGGCATGAGCACCGAGCCGAGCAGCGACCCGAGCACCACCGAGCAGTCGACGGGACAGCCGACCGGGCAGGAGCGCACACCCGACCTGAGCGGCGTCCACGAGCTGGCTCGTGAGACCTGGGAGTCCGGCCGCATGCGCAGCCTGGAGGCCCGCCGCGAGCAGCTCCAGGCCCTCAAGCGCCTGGTCCGCGAGGGGGGTGACGAGCTGGCCGCCGCCGTGCAGCAGGACCTGGGCAAGTCCCCCACCGAGGCCCGCACCACCGAGCTGTCCGTGGTGGTGACCGAGGTGGACCACGTGCTCAAGCACCTCAAGGGCTGGCTGGAGCCGCGCAAGGCCTCGGTGCCGATGGCCTTCCAGCCCGCCAGCGGGAGGGTCCGCCGGGAGCCCCTGGGGTCGGTGCTCATCATCGGCCCGTGGAACTACCCGGTGAACCTGGTGCTGATGCCGCTGGTGGGGGCGCTGGCCGGTGGCAACACCGCGGTGCTCAAGCCCAGCGAGCTCACCCCGGCCACGGCGGACGCCCTGGCCCGGCTGGTGCCGCAGTACCTGGACCCCGAGGTGGTGCAGGTGGTGACCGGGGGCGTGCCCGAGAGCACCGCCCTGCTCGAGCTGCCCTGGGACCACATCTTCTACACCGGTGGCGAGCGCGTGGGCAGGATCGTGATGCGGGCCGCGGCCGAGCACCTCACGCCGGTGACCCTCGAGCTCGGCGGCAAGTCCCCCACCTGGGTGGGCCAGGAGACGGACCTGCGGACGGTGGCCCGCCGCATCGTGTGGTCGAAGTTCGTCAACGCCGGCCAGACCTGCGTGGCGCCCGACCACGTGCTGTGCACGGCGCGCACCCAGGCCGAGCTGGTGCCCGAGCTGGGCCGCGCGATCCGGGAGATGTTCGGGGACGACCCGCGTTCCAGCGCCGACTACGGCCGCATCGTGAACACCGAGCACGCCGAGCGGCTGGCCGGTCTGGTGGACGGCGCCGTCATCGGGGGTGAGGTGGACGTGGAGGAGCTCTACCTGTCCCCCACCGTGCTCACCGACGTGACCGACGACCACCCGGCCATGGCCGAGGAGGTCTTCGGCCCGGTGCTGCCGATCGTCCCGGTGACGGACGTCCACGACGCGATCCGCCGGGTGAACAGCCGCCCCCACCCGTTGGCGCTGTACCTGTTCACCGACGACCTCGACGAACAGGAGCTGTGGCTGGCCAGCACCCGCTCCGGCGGCGTGGGCATCAACATGCCGCTGGTGCACGTGGCCGTGCCGGACCTGCCCTTCGGGGGCGTGGGTGCCAGCGGCATGGGCAACTACCACGGTCTGGCCTCGCTGGAGACCTTCACCCACGAGCGCTCCGTGCTGTCCAAGCCGCTGGCCCCGGACACCATGCGCATCGTCTACCCGCCCTACGGGCCGGTGAAGCAGCGCCTCATCCGCGCGGTGCAGTGAGCCCCAGCACCCGGTCGGTGTACTCGTTGCCCAGCACGCGTGCGGGGTCGAGCTGCCCGCGCAGGGCCTGGAAGTCCGTCATCCGCGGGTAACGGGCAGCCAGCTCCGGGGCGTTCAGGGAGTGCATCTTCCCCCAGTGGGGTCGGCCGTCGGCCGCGCGCAGGATGCGCTCCAGCTCCGCGAAGTACCCCCGGGCACGGCCGTGGTCGTGCACCGTGTGCACCGCGATGAAGGCACGCGGCCCGCCGTGGGCCATCGACAGCCACAGGTCGTCGCCGGCCACGCTGCGGATCTCCAGCGGGAACCCGATGGGCCAGCGGCGCCGCCGCAGGGCCCGCTGCACCTCGCGCATGACCTCCGGCAGGTCGGCGAGCGGCACCCCGTACTCCATCTCGCGGAAGCGCACCGTGCGGCTGCTCACGAACACCGCGTGGGAGGGTCCCACCACGCGGTGGGGCTCGAGCCCGCCGAGGGTGCGGTTCAGCCACGGCGCCTGCCCCGGGAGGAGGTCGGCGGCCCGCGCCAGCGCGGCCAGGCCCGCGTTGGACAACAGCCCGTCGGTGAGAGTGCGCCCCGACCAGCTGCGCGGTACCGGGGTGGTGTCCGCCGGCCGCCGCGCGGTGGCCTTGGTGATGGCACGCGGGTGGTGCGGGAACCAGAAGGCCTCGAAGTGGTCGTGCGCCGCAGTGTGCTCGGCCCAGTCGTCGAAGAGCTCGCCCACGGGCGCACTGTCCACCCGCAGGTCCAGGCTGAAGGCCGGCACCAGCTGGAGCGTGACGTCCACCAGCACCCCCAGCACGCCCAGCCCCACCGCCACCGCGCCCAGGCGCGGGTCCTCGGGCCCGATGCGGTGCACCTCACCCGTGCCGTCCACCAGCGTGGCGCCCCGCACCTGCGTGGCCAGGCAGCCGAACGCGGCCCCGGTGCCGTGCGTGCCGGTGGAGAGCGCACCGGCCAGAGTCTGCCGGTCGATGTCGCCCATGTTCTCCAGTGCCAGGCCGTAGGGGGCCAGCAGCTCCGGCAGGGCGTGCAGCGGCGTGCCCGCGCCCAGGGTCAGCAGGCCCTGGTCGGCACGGGAGTCGTCGACCACGCCGGTCAGCCGGTCCAGGCGCAGCGAGGCGCCCGGTGAGTCCCCGCCAGCCCGGGGGGCCGCCACCCCGGTGAACGAGTGACCGCTGCCGGCCGGGTGCAGACGGCGACCGGCCGCTGCGGCGCGGCGCACCGCATCGACCACCCCCGGGAGGTCGTCCGGGGTGAGACACGGCGCATCCGGCACCCGCACGGTGCCCGACCAGGTGGCGAATCCGGTGCTGCGGCCACTGCTCACAGGAAGGCCTTCCCCTCGCCCCGGTAGGTGGGCACGGTCTCGCACCGGCCCTCCTCGTCCACCAGCACCAGCTCGTTCACACGCTCGGCCGGCTCCCCGGACTTGGCGTGCCGCATCCACACCCGCGAGCCCACCTCCAGCGCATGACCGGCCCGACGAGCGGCGCGCGCCCCCGTCAGCGGGGTCTGCACCTCGCCGGCAGCCTCGGTGGAGGTCAGCGCCAGGCCCGGCGGATGCACCGGCAGTGGCAGGCGGTCCGGGCGCTGCTCCCCCGTGGCCACCCAGCCGCTGCCCAGCACGGTCACCACATCGTCCGAGGGGGCCCGCACCACGTCCAGGCCAATGGCCATCGCCGGCTCCAAGTGGATGGCCCGGTACCGGTCGAAGAGGTGGCCCACCAGCAGGCCCGAGCCCACGGTGACCTCGGTGAGGCTGGCGTCGTGCGCAGACCACTCCACCGATCCCGTGCCCCCGCCGTTCACCAGCTGTGGCGCGTGGCCCAGCACGTCGGCCACGGCCTCCACCACGGCTGCCCGCTGCTGCGGCAGCCCCCGGCGGGCCAGGTCCTGCATGCGGCGCACGACCATCCGGTAGGCACGGTCGGCGCGGTCACCGGTGACGGGCAGGTCCTGCACGCCGGCCACGTGGCCCTCGTATGTGAGCAGCCCCGCCAGCCGCACCCCCGGCTCGGCGACCACCTGGCGGGCGGCACGGCGCACCGCATCGG
Source organism: Kytococcus sedentarius (assembly GCF_041937525.1). Classification (GTDB taxonomy): domain Bacteria; phylum Actinomycetota; class Actinomycetes; order Actinomycetales; family Dermatophilaceae; genus Kytococcus; species Kytococcus sedentarius_A. The sequence goes on along the minus strand of NZ_CP169391.1, from coordinate 697,965 downwards.
GCCCGTGCAGGGGGGAGCGCTGCGGACCGATGGACAACGGTCCCTTCCGCAGGGAGACATCGGCCTCCAGCACCACGGTCACCTCACAGGTGCCCCCGGTGCGCTCCCTGGCGGCTCGGACGGCGGCCAGCTGGGCGGGATCGTCCACGGTGAGGGTCACGGCGGCGGTCAGGGACTCGTCGGACACCAGCGCGTCCAGGCCGGCGGCGTCCACCGTGGGGTAGGCCACCAGCAGGTCGTCGCTGCTGCCCCGTCGCGCCAGCCACAGGGCCTCCGGCAGGGTGAAGGCCAGCACCCCCTGCACCCCGGGGTGGGCCAGCGCGCGCTCCAGCACCGGGCGCGAGCGGATGGACTTGCTCGCCAGGCGCAGCGGCACCCCGCCGGCCGCGTCCACCATCGTGTCCAGGTTGTGCTCCACGGCCGCCCAGCGCACCGCGGCCACCGGGGCGGGATGGTGGCGGGTGGCGCGGTCGAGCAGCTCCCAGGTCTCGGCGGCACTCTCGGGGTGGTCCATGGTGAGACGGTACTGCGACGGTGACCCCCGGCCAGCGACGCACCGCGTGTCTAGGCTGGCCTCCATGACCTCGCTGCGCCCCACCGACGAGCACACCCTCAACGACGGCACCACCCTGCCCCTCATCGGGCTGGGCACCTACGGGCTGACCGGCGCCGACGGGGTCACCGCCATGCGGCACGCCCTGGACACGGGCTACCGCATGCTGGACACGGCGGTGAACTACGACAACGAGGCCGAGGTCGGGCGCGCCGTGGCCGGGTCCGGGCTGGACCGCGATGCCATGCAGATCGTCACCAAGGTTCCCGGGCGACACCACCGCAGCGCAGAGCAGTGCGTGGAGGACTCCCTGCGCCGGCTGGGCACCGACCACGTCGACCTCGTGCTCATCCACTGGCCCAATCCCACCCAGAACGAGTACGAGTACGCCTGGGACGGGCTGGTGGCCGCCCGGGAGCGCGGCCTGACCCGCAGCATCGGCGTCTCGAACTTCCACCCCCACCACCTGGACCGGATCATCCGCTCGGTGGGCGTCACACCATCGGTCAACCAGGTGGAGCTGCACCCCTCCTTCGCCCAGGACACGATGCGGGAGGCGCACGCCGAGCGCGGCATCCTCACCGAGGCGTGGAGCCCGCTGGGCAAGCGTGAGGCGCGCTACGACGCACCGGAGGTGGCCGGTCCCGCCGAACGCCACCAGGTCACGCCGGCGCAGGTGATCCTGCGCTGGCACCTGCAGCGGGGTGTGCTGCCGATCCCGAAGTCGGCCACCCCGGAGCGCCAGCGGGCCAACATCGACCTGTTCGGCTTCCAGCTGACCGACGACGAGGTGGCGGCCATCAGCGCGCTCAGCCGGCCGGACGGTCGGCTGTTCGGCGGGGACCCCGACCACCACGAGGAGGACTGACCCGCCGCGGGACGTCCCGGCGGGCCACCCACACGACCAGGCCCACGGCCACCAGCACCAGTCCGCCGACCACGCTGACCAGCGGCAGGCTCGCGGCCAGCACCAGGCAGCCGGCCAGGCCCAGCAGCGGCACCACCCACCCGGCACGCCACTCGTGGCGCAGGGTGAAGGCCGCCGCATTGGCCACGGCGTAGTAGAGCAGCACGCCGAAGCTGGAGAAACCGATGGCGCCCCGCAGATCCACCGCGAGCACCAGCACCAGCACCACGGCGGCCACCACCAGGCTGGCCACGCGGGGCACCTTCTCGCCGGTGGCAGCGGTCGCGGTGACACCCAGGGCGGCGGGCAGGTCGCGGCGCTCGCCCATGGCCATCAGGGTGCGACCCACACCGAGCAGCAGGGCCCACAGGGCACCGAGGGCCGCCAGCCCGGCCACCACGCCCAGCACCACGGCCCACCAGGAGGACACCCCGCCGGCCAGGTCGCGCAGCGGGGCCACGCTGGTCACGATCCCCTCCGGGCGCAGGCGCACCAGCAGGGTGACCGCCACCGCGGCGTAGAGCGTCAGGGTGATGGCGACACCCCATCCGATGGCGCGGGGAATCGTCCGCCGCGGGTCGGTGACCGTGTCCCCCAGGGTCGCGATGCGGGCGTACCCGGCGAACGCGAAGAAGACCAGGCCCGCGGCCTGCAGCACTCCGGAGGGGGTCACCTGCTGGGGAAGCTGCACCCCCTCGGCGTCGGCACGGGAGGTCCACAAGGTGGGGTCGGGCGGGAAGACCCAGGAGAGCAGCACCGTGGTCACGATGCCCGCCAGCACCAGGGCCACCACCACCCGCGCCACGCGGGCGGACTTCACGACCCCGCCGAAGGTCACCGCCGTGAGGAGCACCACCGCCAGCACGGCCACCAGCTTCTCCCCACCGGGCCAGAGGTAGGCACCGGCCACCAGGGCCATCGCGGCACACGACGCGGTCTTGCCCACCACGAAGCACCACCCGGCCAGGTGGCCCCACAGCGGCGAGAGCCGCTCCCGGCCGTACAGGTAGGTGCCCCCAGCGCCCGGATGGCGTGCGGCCAGCTGCGCACTGGAGCTCGCATTGCACCAGGCCACCACGGCGGCGACGGCCAGGGCGGGCAGCAGCCAGGCGCCGGCGGAGGCGACTGCCGGGCCCCAGACACCGAAGACGCCTGCCCCCACCATGGCCGCGAGGCCGATGGTGAGCGCGTCGCCGAAGGTGAGCTGGCGCGAGGAGGTGGAGCCGCTCACTCCACCGGCCGGCCGTCGGTCAGGGAGAACTCCACCGGGGTCTCCAGGGCGACGGTGCGGCTGACGGTGCAGAGCCGGTCGCGGGACTTGGCCACCGCGGCGGGCAGCACCTCGGCGGCCCTGGTGCCGCCCTCGTCGTCGGCGAAGGCCACGTCGAACTCGGCCTGCACGTCGGTGAGGTGGTTGCCGTCCTCGTCGCGCACCTTGGTGCCGCGGGCCTCCACGGCGAAGCGCTCGGGCTCGGCCCGCTTGCTGGTGATGAAGTCGACGTCGATGGCGGAGCACCCGGCCACGGCCGCCAGCAGCAGCTCCACCGGCGTGAAGTCCGCGGAGGAGCCGTCGCCGATGGTGATCGTGCCTCCTCGCTCGTTGGTGACGGTGAAGGCGGCGAACTCGGTGCGCTCCAGGCGAACCGAGCGGGGACTGGGCGGGGTGGGCGAGGTGCTCATGGGCATAGCCTGCCGTACATGTCCCCGCTTCCCCACAGCGCCTCGCCCTCCGCCGCGGGGGTGATGCAGACCACGCCGTCGACCTTCACCCCACCGTTGTCCGGGACGCCCGGCGCGCCCCTGTCGGCTGCGCGCACCGCGGCCGAGCTGCACCGCTTCACCTGCGACGGCCCGGAGCGGATGCGTCCGGTCGAGCCGGGCCCGGGGCGGCTGCTCCTGGTGCGTCACGGGGAGACCCTGTGGTCCCGGGACGGGCGCCACACGGGGCTCACGGACCTCCCCCTGACCGATGCGGGGAGGCGCCGCGCAACGGGGCTGCCCACCCTGCTGGGGGCCCACCGCATCGTCCACGTGCGCAGCTCGCCGCTGCAGCGCGCCGCGGAGACCCTCCACCTCGCCGGTCGCACGCCCGACACCTACGACGCGGACCTCGCCGAGTGGGACTACGGCGCCGAGGAGGGGCGCACCACGGCCGAGGCCCGGCGGGACGGCCGTCCCGGGTGGACGGTCTTCGACGGTGTGCCCCCGGGCGACACCCCCGGGGAGACCGTGGAGATGGTGGCAGCCCGGGCCAGCCGGGTGCTGGGCCGCGTGTGGGGGCACCTGGAACACGGGGACGTGCTGCTCGTGGGCCACGGCCACCACCTGCGCGTGCTGGCGGCGGTGTACCTGCGGCAGACGCCCTACCTGGCCGACAGCCTCGAGTTCGAGGCCGGGAGCCTGTGCGTGCTGGGCCACCACCGGGACACGCCCACCATCCAGCAGTGGAACCGCATGCCCTGAGCCAGGGCGTCGGGCGTGGGCCGGGCGCTCAGGGCCCGCTCAGGCCGGCAGCGGCCACTGGTCCACCGGGGCGTGCGTGGCGTTGTTCTCCCAGTACAGGCGGGTCATCTCGGTGAGCGCTGCATCGCGGTCCATGCCCTGGCCCTCCAGCTGCTCCACCGCCCGGGTCTGCCACACCGCACCGTTGACACCCTTCTCACACCGACGCCGGACGGTGCCCAGGTAGGTGTCGGCGTCCTCGGGCGTGGTCCCGCCGGAGAGCAGACCGGCCCGTGCCAGCGGGATCAGGTGCTCGGTGACCAGCTGGGTGACCGGGACGGGGCCGGTGAACCCGGGCCAGCGCAGCTTCGCGTCCAGGCCGTGCTCGGCCGCCGCGTAGAAGTTTCGCTCGGCCTCGGCGTGGGCGAACCCGACCCAGGCGTGGGGGCTCTGGTCCACCAGGGTGCGCACCAGGCCGTAGTAGAGCGCGCAGTTGGCCAGCGTGTCCGCCGCCGTGGGGCCGGCGGGGAGCACCCGGTTCTCCACGCGCAGGTGGGGTACGCCGTCGACCACGTCGTAGATGCCCCGGTTCCACCTCCACACGGTGCCGTTGTGCAGCAGCAGGCGCGGCAGCTCCGGGGCCTGACCCTTGAGGTTTCCGGGGTGGGCACTGCCCGGCCCGCCCTCGGTGGCCGGCAGCTCGAACAGCTCCGGCAGCAGGGCGGGGTAGGAGCCGATGTTCTCTCGGAACAGGTCTGCCGGAGAGGTGATCCAGTCGCGCCCGAAGATGGCCCGCGAGCGCACGTTCTGGTTGCGCAGCTCCGGGGTGCGCGTGTCGAGCACCTGCTCGAACAGCGGGATGCGGGTCTCGGCCCACAGCCGCTTGCCGAACAGGAACGGGGAGTTGGCCCCCACGGCCACCTGCACCGCGGACACCAGCTGCGCGGCGTTCCAGAAGGTGGCGAAGTTCTCCGGCGACACCTGGCGGTGCATCTGCAGGGAGGTGCAGGCTGCGGCCGGGGCGATGTCCGGCACGTACATCTCGATGCGCTCGCCGGTGGGGCCGGTGATGTCCAGGGTGGCACCCTCCCCGCCGCGCTCGGCGAGGATCGCCTTCTCCAGGGCGGTGTACCTGGCCCCGCGGGAGATCCACTCCCCCTGCAGGTGCTCGGAGCGGAGCGTGGGCAGGATGCCGATGGGAACCATGCGGCAGCCGGCCTCCGCCGCGGCCTCCTCCGCCTCCCGCAGGTGGTCCAGCACCACGTGCTCCAGCGAGGGTGAGGCCCCGGTGGCCACCGGGCGGGGCGAGACGTTCACCTCGATGTTGAACCGGGCGAGCTCGGACTGGAAGTGCTCCCCCAGGTGGTCCAGCACGTCGTCGTTGGACATCGAGGGCTGCATCTCGTGGTCCACGAGGTTGAGTTCCAGCTCCAGCCCGATCTTGGGGAAGGTGGAGTCGAACTCCGCGTGGGCCAGCATCCAGGCGAAGGTCTCCAGCTCCTGGTTCACCTCGCGCCGGAAGCGCATCCGGTCCTCCGCGGAGTACTCCGTCTTCTCGACCTCAGCACCCATGGCCCTGCCCTTTCCGTGATGTCCTGCCCCATCCTCACACGGCGGAGCCGGCCACGCTGCGGGGCGTGACCGGCTCCACGGGGGGGAACACTGCGGCGGGGTGCCGCGGTGCTCAGTCCTCGAACGCCTCCGGCGGCGGGCAGGAGCACACGAGGTTGCGGTCGCCGTACACCCCATCGATGCGGCGCACCGGCGGGAAGTACTTGGTCGCCGGGTTCACGCCCTCGGGGTAGACCGCCTCGGCGCGGGCGAACTCGTAGGGCCACTCCCCCGCCATCGACAGCGCCGTGTACGGCGAGTGACGCAGGATCGAGTCGTCGGCGTTGCCGGCCTTCGCCACCGCATCGATCTCGCCCTTGATGGCGATCATCGCGTCGATGAAGCGGTCCAGCTCGGACAGCGACTCGGACTCGGTGGGCTCCACCATCAGCGTGCCGGCCACCGGGAAGGACATGGTGGGGGCGTGGAAGCCGTAGTCGATGAGGCGCTTGGCCACGTCGTCCACGGTCACGCCGGTCTCCTTGGTGATCTCGCGCAGGTCGAGGATGCACTCGTGGGCCACCAGGTTGTCGTTGCCCGTGTAGAGCACCGGGTAGTGCTCGTTGAGGCGGGCGGCGATGTAGTTGGCCGACAGGATGGCCACCCGGGTGGCGCGCTTCAGACCGGCCGAGCCCATCATGCGGATGTAGGCCCACGGGATGGGCAGGATGCTGGCCGAGCCCCACGGTGCCGCGGCGATCGGTCCCACCCCGGTGCTCGGACCTGCCTGCTCCACCAGCGGGTGGTTGGGCAGGAAGGGCGCCAGGTGCTCGCGCACACCGATGGGGCCGACCCCGGGACCACCACCACCGTGCGGGATGGTGAAGGTCTTGTGCAGGTTCAGGTGGCTGACGTCGGCGCCGAACTTGCCCGGGCGGGCCACGCCGATGAGGGCGTTCAGGTTGGCGCCGTCGACGTACACCTGGCCGCCGGCCTCGTGCACCAGGGCGCACAGGTCGCTGATGGTGTCCTCGAAGACACCGTGCGTGGACGGGTAGGTCACCATGATCGCGGCCAGGTCGTCACCGTGCTTCTCGATCTTGGCGCGCAGGTCGTCCATGTCGACGTCACCGCCGGAGGCGGTCTTCACCACGACCACCTTCATGCCGGCCATCACGGCCGAGGCCGCGTTCGTGCCGTGCGCCGAGGCCGGGATGAGGCAGATGTTGCGGTGACCCTGGTCGTTGGACCGGTGGTAGGCGCGGATGGCCAGCAGGCCGGCCAGCTCACCCTGGGCACCCGAGTTGGGCTGCAGGGAGACCGCGTCGTAACCGGTGATGTCGCAGAGCCACTGCGAGAGCTCGTCCATGAGCGCGCGGATGCCCTCGGAGTGCTCGACCGGGGCGAAGGGATGCAGGGTCGCGAACTCCGGCCAGGTGATCGGCTCCATGGCCGTGGTCGCGTTGAGCTTCATGGTGCACGAGCCCAGCGGGATCATGCCGCGGTCCAGCGCGTAGTCACGCTCGGACAGGGAGCGCAGGTAGCGCAGCATCTGCGTCTCGGAGCGGTGCAGGTGGAAGACCTCCGGCGTGAGGTACTCGCTCGTGCGCTGCAGGTCCTCCGGCCAGGTGAGCTCCAGGGCCGGGCCCAGGCGACCCTCGAGGGTGACCCCGAAGGCATCGGCCACCACCTGCAGGTCCTCGCTCAGGGTGGTCTCGTCCACGCTGACCAGCACGGTGTCGGCGTCCTGCTCCCACAGCAGCACGCCCTGCTCACGGGCGGCCGCCACGACCTCGCCGGCCTTGCCGGGCACGCGCAGGGCCAGGGTGTCGAAGTAGTCCTCGTGGAGCACCTCCACACCACCGGCGGACAGCGAGCTGGCCAGGCGGCGAGCCTTGCCGTGCACGTCCTGGGCGATGGAGCGCAGCCCCTGCGGGCCGTGCCACACGGCGTACATGGAGGCGATGACGGCCAGCAGCACCTGCGCGGTGCAGATGTTGGAGGTCGCCTTCTCACGGCGGATGTGCTGCTCACGGGTCTGCAGGGCAAGGCGGTAGGCCACCTTGTTCTCCGCGTCCACGGACACGCCCACGAGGCGGCCGGGCAGGGTGCGCTCCAGCCCCTCGCGCACGGCCATGAAGCCGGCGTGCGGGCCACCGAAGCCCATCGGCACGCCGAAGCGCTGGGTGGTGCCGACCGCGACGTCGGCACCCCACTCGCCGGGGGGCGTGAGCAGGGTGAGGGCCAGCAGGTCGGCGGCGGCGGTGACCAGCGCACCGGCCTCGTGCGCCGCATCGGCCAGCGCCCGCCAGTCGCGGATGGCGCCGTCGAGGGCCGGGTACTGCACGATCACACCGAAGACGTCCCGGTCACCGGCGGCCTCGCGCAGCGACTCCACCGAGTCCACCCCGGAGAGGTCGGCCACGACCACCGGGATGCCCAGCGGCTCCGCGCGGGTCTGGGTGATCGCGATGGACTGCGGCAGCAGACCGGAGTCCAGCAGCAGCACGGCGCTGTTGTCCTTGGCGCCCACCTTGGCGGTGCGGCGCATGACGGTCATGGCCTCGGCGACGGCGGTGCCCTCGTCCAGCAGGGAGGCGCCGGCGGTGGTCAGGCCGGTGAGCTCGGCGCACATGGTCTGGAAGTTCAGCAGCGCCTCGAGGCGGCCCTGCGAGATCTCGGGCTGGTAGGGCGTGTAGGCCGTGTACCAGGCCGGGTTCTCCAGGATCTTGCGCAGGATCACCGGCGGGGTGTGGGTGCCGTAGTAACCCAGGCCGATCATGGAGCGCGAGACCGTGTTGCGGTCGGCGTAGGCGCGCATCTCGGTGGTGGCGGCCTGCTCGGTGGGGGCCGCGGAGAAGGGCAGCTGCTCGTCACCCTGGATGCCGGAGGGCACCGCCGTGGAGATGATGGCGTCGAGGCTCGGCTGGCCGATCACCTCGAGCATGCGCTCCACGTCCTCCTGGCGGGGGCCGATGTGGCGCGCCACGAAGTCGGGCTCGTGGTGCAGGCCCAGCTCGTCGGTGGCGTCGAAGACCGGCGCCTCCGTGGCCTCGTGGGCGGGGGTGGGTGTGGTGCCGTCGGGAACCAAGGGTCCTCCTCGCGTCGTTGCGTGGGTCGGAGTTCACTCCCCCTCTGTGGGCACAGGGGCCGGCCAGAGTTGCCTCGTCCGCGGAGTCCGTGCGCCTGAGAGATTCCGGGGAGGTTGCTCCTTCGGCGTCCCGTAGCGGGACTCTCCCCCGCAGGGTCGACAGCACCAGCGAGTGTACGACGTGCGACCCCGCAGGGGAACGATCTGGGCTCAGGCGCCGCGGCGGGAGCGGCGAGCGGCGAGCTCGTCGACCACGGCGTCCTTGCCGTCCACCCCGGGCAGCTCCCCCAGGCTCCCCTCGACCTCACGCCAGACGCTGGAGATCGCGATGCCGAAGACCCCCTGCCCCCCGCGGACCAGGTCGATCACCTCATCGTCACTGGTGCACTCGTACACCGAGGCACCGTCGGACATCAGGGTCAACGAGGCCAGGTCGTCCGCGCCCCGGTCGGCCACGGCGTCCACGGCCACGCGGATCTGCTGCAGGGAGACCCCCGTGTCCAGCAGGCGCTTGATGATCTTCAGGACCACGATGTCGCGGAACGAGTACAGGCGCTGGGTACCCGAGCCACTGGCGCCCCGCACGCTGGGCCTCAGCAGCCCGGTGCGCGCCCAGTAGTCCAGCTGCCGGTAGGTGACCCCCGCCGCGGCACAGGCCTGCGGGCCGCGGTAGCCCAGCGCGTCGCGGGCAGCGGCGGCAGGGTCCTCGAACAGGGTCTCCTGCTCTCCCTGGGGGCCCTGTGCAGGCGGAGTGGTGGTCACGAGGACGACGGTACTGCCCCACCCCCGGGGAGGCAACGCCGCCACGCCGGACCGTCACGGCGGCCACAGGCGCCTCATCCTCAGGTCGAGGGTGAGGCCCGGGAGGCGCTCGCCGGGCGGCTCAGCCGAGCTCTGCCCGCACCAGGGCCACGTGCAGCGACAGGCACGCGGCCGCGAGCTGTGCCCGCATCTCGTCCCGCTGCTCCGGGGCCGGACGGAAGGCGGTGAGCGTCTGCTGCACCAGCGCGGCCTCACGGTCCGCGGCCAGGCGGAACATGCGCAGGTGGCGCGGCTCCAGGCCGAAGCTCGCGAACGTGCCCACGGCCCGGGCGATCTCCACGTCCAGCGCCGTGTACCAGCCGTCCTTGTCTGCTTGGACCAACCCGAACGAGGCCATGTCCTGCAGCTGTTCGGCGGTGACCTCGGCGTTGCGGCAGAGCTCGGCGCGGCTGACCCGCACGCTCCCCTCCCCGGCAGCGAAGGACCCCGCATCGACGGGTGCCCCGCCGGCTGCCCGGAGCGCCCCCTGCGGGGGTGGCGCCGGACGGCCCGGTGCAGGGGCGTCCAGGTCCACCTCCAGGCCCCGGTCCATCTGGTCCAGGGCGTCGGCGATCACCTTCAGCGGCCAGAAGCGGTCCCGCTGCGAGGTCAGGACGAAGCGCAGCCGCTCCACCTGGTGGTCGGAGAAGAGCCGGTACCCCGAGGCAGTGCGTTCGGGCGTGATCAGGCCCTTGCCCTCCAGGAAGCGCACCTTCGAGATGGTCAGGTCCGGGAAGTCCCCCGAGAGCTCCCGGACCACCTGCCCGATGGTGTGGCGCCCCTCCGCGGTCATGCGTCCAGGGAGGTCGCGGGGTGGAAGGTCAGCCGGAACTTGCCGATCTGCACCACGTCCCCCTCGGCCAGGTCCGCGGACTCCACGGGCTCGCCGTTGACGTAGGTCCCGTTGGTGGAGCGCGTGTCGACCACCCGGAACGAACCCTCGGGGGTCGCCTCGAAGCGGGCGTGGTGCCGGGAGACGGTCACGTCGTCCAGCAGGATGTCGGCGTCGGGCGCACGCCCCACGCTCGACTGCTCCTCATCGAGGAGGTACCGGGCGCCAGCGGAGGCGCCACTGGGGATCAGGAGCAGGGCGGTGCCGGGGCGCAGCGCCGCGATCATCTCCGCGTCCACGTCGGACATCACGCCGGGGGGGCGGGTGAGTCCTCCCGTCGGCGCGCCGGCGGCCACCTCGATGCGGGCGGTCGCAGCGTCGGGCAGGTGCGGAGTCTCCCCCGGGTTGGAGGTCATGCGCCTGATCCTTTCAGAGGAGGGACGACGGTCGGATGAGGGGCGACGGGTGCCGGGCCCTGCGGCCCGACACCCGTCGAGGGTGGGTCGACCTCAGTCGAGCGTGGCGGCGTAGGCCTCGGCGTCGATGAGCTCCTCGACCTCGCTGGCCTCGCTCACCTTGATCTCGAACATCCAGCCCTCGCCGTAGGGGTCGGTGTTCACGGCCTCCGGGGTGGCGTCCAGGGCCTCGTTCACGGCGGTGATCTCACCGGTCAGCGGGGAGTACACGTCGCTGACGGACTTGGTGGACTCGACCTCGCCGGCGGCGTCGTCGCGGGAGAAGGTGTCCCCCACGGCGGGCAGGGTCACGAACACGACGTCACCCAGGGCGTCCTGGGCGTAGGCCGTGATCCCGACCCGGTAGACGCCGTCGCCGGCCTCACGGAGCCACTCGTGCTTGTCCGTGTAGAGCAGGTCCTGGGGGTATTCCATGTCGCTCATCGCACTCCTTCGGGTGATGGTTGCCGCAATCCTAGTCGGGTGGTCCTCCCGGGCGCGGGAGACTCACCCGTCGAGCGGGACGGTGGACTCGATGCGGACGTCGTCCAGCACCAGCACCCGCACCGTCGAGCCCTCCTGCTGGGCCGATTCCACCACGCCGCCGGGGATCTCCATGGCGGTCGCCATCGTCTGGGCCGGTCCGATCGCCTCGATGCGGTAGGGCGGCTCCAACGGCTCGCCGTCCATGACCACGCGCCCCTCGGTGTCGTCGACGAACCACGTGGAGGCCACCACCCGCCGATCGTTCACCTCGAGCACCTCGGCACCGGCATCACGGAGCTCCTGCACCGCATCGAGGAGGGCCGGGGCACCGAGCTCCCCCGCCACCGGGATGGTCATGTGGATGCCCTCGCCGGAGGCGGGCACGACGCCGGCGAGGATGCCGAGCTCCTGCGCCCTCGCGCGGGCCTGCCGCTCCGCCTCGGAGCTGTCCTGGCCGGCGGCGAGCGCCGCCTTCTGCTGCAGCAGCACCCGGCGCTGGTCGTCCAGCTCGTCGTCGTGCTGCTCCACGTCGTGCAGGAGCTCCACCAGCTCGGCCTCGGTGAGCTCACGCACGGTGTCCCGGGAACGGTCGAGGCTGCTGGTGGACAGGGCGAAACCGAGGGCGCCCAGGAGCACGGCCACGGTGAGGCTGCCCGGGCCCGTCAGCGCCCGCCAGCCGCGGCGACGATCGGGACGCGGCGCCGGTGTGCGGGGCCTCCCGGAGCGGGGCGCTTCCTGCTGCGGGTCAGGCATGGAACAGGTGCCTCCGGATTCCGGCGACGTTGCTGAAGATGCGCAGCCCCAGCACCACCACCACCCCGGTGGTCAGCTGGGCGCCGACCCCCAGCTGGTCCCCGATCCACACGATGAAGGCAGCGACCACCACGTTGGACAGGAAGGAGACCACGAACACCTTCTCCGAGAAGATGCCCTCCAGCGCCGCGCGGGCGCCGCCGAACACCGCATCGAGGGCGGCGATCACGGCGATGGGCAGGTAGGGCTCCAGCCAGAGGGGAACGTCCGGCTGCAACCAGACCCCCAGCACGATGCCGAGGACGAGTCCGAGGATGGGGATCATGGGGCCTCCACGGTGATCGGGCGGGCGTGGTGCAGGGTCAGGGTCGGGTCCGGTGCCAGCACGATGCCGGAGGCCCGGTCCAGGCGGGCCTGGATGCCGAAGTCGTCGCGCAGCACCGAGAGCTGGGTGTCGCCCCCGAGCTCGTCGAACCGCGCCGGCAGGTCCTCCGGGCCGATGGCCTCGATGGTGTAGGGCCGGTCCAGGGCGCGGAAGTCCACCACCAGCGCCTTGCCGGCGAAGCGGATGCCCGCGGTGGCGCTGAGGCGGTGACCGTTGATGGCGACGTCCTCGGCCCCGGCGGTCCACAGCAGGTTCACCAGCCGCTGCAGGTCGGCGGCGATGACGCGCTGCGCGGGGTCCTCCACGGCCGGGTCGTCGAGTCGGATGCGCAGCCCGTCGCCGCTCACCTCCGTGGCCGCGGCCGCGGAGGCGTGGGCCTGGTAGGTCTCGGCCAGGTCGTCCCGGCCCCCGCTGGTCAGCGCACGCCGCTGCTCCTCCTCCACCGCCCGCTGTTCGCGCGCGAGGGCATCGGACTGCTCCCGCTGCAGCTGCTGCCGCTCCGAGAGACGTTGGGCGAGCTCGGCGCGGGGGGAGGACACCGCATCGGGCGCTCGCAGGGTCTGGTAGCCCACCACGACGACCACGCCGATGAGCACGGTGGTCAGCAACATCGCCAGGCGGGAGGCGAGGCGCGCCCGCGGCGTCGGACGAGGGGCCCCGGGGCGCGACCGCCGTGCGTGCTCGGCCTCGTAGGCCGGTTCCAGCGGCTGGGCCAGGAGCTGCTCGATGAGGTTGGCCGGACCCTGGCGCGCGGGCTGCCGGTCCATGCCACTCCCTTCCCGGACCCGGCTGTCAGGTTCCGTGCCGTGCCGCCGGATCCTACTACCCGGCAGCCGGTTCACCGGCCCCGACGACCCGCTCGGGGTGGGTGTAGACGTTCATGGTCCGGCCCCGCACGAAGCCCACCAACGTGAGCCCGGAGGAGTCCGCGAGCTCCACCGCCAGCGACGAGGGCGCGGAGACGGCGGTGAGCACCGGGATGCCGGCCATGACCGCCTTCTGCACCAGCTCGAAGCTGGCCCGCCCGGAGACCTGCAGCACCAGGCCGGTCGCGGGCAGCCGGTCGTGCTGGGCGGCCCAGCCCACCACCTTGTCCACGGCGTTGTGGCGCCCCACGTCCTCCCGCACCACCAGCGCCTCGCCAGTGGCCGGATCGAACAGGCCCGCGGCGTGCAGACCGCCGGTGCGCTCGAAGACCTCCTGCGCGGCACGCAGGCTCTCGGGGAACCCGGCGATGCGCTCGGGGGTGAGGTTCACCGCATCGGCGTGGAGGTCGTGCGCGGAGACGGTGTGCACGGCATCGATGCTGGCCTTGCCGCAGACTCCGCAGCTGCTGGTGGTGTAGAAGTTCCGCTCGGCCGAGGCGGGCAGGGGCGGCACGTGGTCGGCGAGCGCCAGGTCGAGCACGTTGTAGGTGTTGGGCTGGCCGGTGCCGGGGCTGGTGCCGGGGCCACCGCAGTGGATGGCGGCGCGGAGGTCGCTCCCGGCGCGGATGATGCCCTCGGAGACCAGGAAGCCGGTGGCGAGCTCCACGTCGTGGCCGGGGGTGCGCATGGTGACCGCCAGGGGCCGGCCGGCGATGCGGATCTCCAGCGGCTCCTCCGCGGCGAGGGTGTCCACCACACGCCGGGGCGGCTCGTCGCCGCGGATGCGCCGGATCGGCCGGCGGACGGTGATGCGTCCCATCGGGTCAGCGTCTCACGGGCGCGGTGCGGGCCGGCCACTGCGCCCGCGGTGGCCGCTGGCGGTCAGTACACTCGCCGGCGTCGAGGTCCACCCCCACCGGGTGGCGAAGAGGGAAGTCGGGCGACGCCAGCAGGTGTCCAGCCGACGCTGTCCCCGCAACTGTGTGCGACGAGGCGCCTCCCGCCGAACGACCACTGGCCGCGTGCCGGGAAGGTCAGGGAGCCGCCGACGACTCGCGAGCCAGGAGACCTGCCTCGGCCGCAGCCGATTCGCCCGGCGGGGTCACCGGGCCAGAAGAGAAACGGGGCTTGCATGCCTACGCACACCTCCGGGGCGGTCGCTGATCGCACCCACCACCCCCTGTCCGTGGACGTCGCCGGTGACCAGCCGCCCGGCCAGGCGCCCACCATCCGTGTCACCGCGATGCCCGGTGACGCCAACATGTACGGCGACATCTTCGGCGGCTGGCTCATGGCGCAGATGGACCTGGCCGCCTCCTCCGTGGCCTCCCGGCGCTCGCGCGGGCGAGCGGCGACGGTTGCCGTGCAGAGCATGTCCTTCCACCGGCCCGTGACCGTCGGGTCCGAGGTCTCGGTGTACGCCGAGCTGGTCCGCGAGGGCCGGACCTCCCTGCAGGTGACCGTGCAGGCCTGGTCGCGCGACCGGCACGCCGAGGCCGAGCACCTCATCACTCGTGGGGAGTTCACCTTCGTGGCCACCGACGACGAGGGAAGCCCCCGCCCGCTGCCGCCCGCCTGAGGCGGCGCGCGGGTAGCATCCCCGCCCATGACCTCCCCCGCCGCCCCGAGGTCTGGTGGGGTGCAGGAGGGAGCACGCGTTCCCGGGCCGCAGGTCCGTCCCTCGCTGATCCCCCCGGTGGACGCCCGGTGGTGGACCCTGAAGGTCGCCCTCTCGCAGCGCCCCTGGAGCCTGGTGGCCTCGGGGGCCATGGCGGTCGCCTTCGTCTGCAACGGCCTCACCCCGGTGGTCGTGGGCCGCGCGGTGGACGATGCGGTGGCCCCCGGCACATGGGATGCCCTGGTCCGGTGGGTGCTGGTCCTGGCTGGGCTGTTCCTGGTGGCGATCGCAGCCAACTGGACGGCCCGTTTCCTGATGATCCGCAGCCAGCAGCTGGTGAGCCACGACCTGCGGACCCTGGTGACCGACCGCATCGGTGATCCGCGCGGGTTCGCCGGCCGCGACCGGACCGCCGGCGGCCTGCTGTCGGTGGCCTCGTCCGACACCACCCGCGTGGGCGAGGTGGTGATGATGACGGTGATGCCGGTGGCGGAGGCCGCCGCCATCACCTACGGCGCGGCGATGATGTTCACCATCAACCCGTGGCTGAGCCTGGCCACCCTGGTGGGCGGGCCGCTGCTGGTGGTGGTGGCGCTGTGGGTGGCCCGGCCGCTGCAGCGCCGGTCGGTGGCCCGGCAGGAGGCCGTCGCCGACGCGGCGGCCACGGCGGCGGACGTGGTGCAGGGGCTGCGCATCCTCAAGGGGCTGGGGGCCATCGTCACCGTGCGCGGTCGCTACGACGAGGTGTCCGGCCTCGCCTACCGCCGCACGGTGCACGCCAACGCGGCGCAGGCCCAGCTGAACGGCGCCACCGAGGCGGCCGGCGCCCTGTTCGTGACGAGCCTGGGGTTGGCCGCGGGCTGGCTGGCCCTGCAGGGGCGCATCACCGTCGGCGAGCTGATCACGGTGGTGGGCCTGACCCAGTTCCTCGTCACCCCGATGACGATGTTCGGTCGCAATCTCGCGTCCCGGTGGGCGTCGGCCGGGGCGTCCGGCCAACGCATCCGGGAGGTGCTCTCGGCCGACTTCGAGCGTCCCAGCCCGCTCGACGATGCGGTGGCGCGCGCCGTGATCTCCGGGCTGCCCCGCGGCCTGACCGTTGTCGGCGGGACGGTGGGGCACGACACCCTGGCCCGGCTGGAGGCGCTCCCCCGCACCCGGGTGGTCGTGGCGCCCCACGCGGCCGACCTGTTCGACGGCACCGTGGCCGACAACGTCCACCCCGACCCCGAGCGCGCTGCGGCCGCGCTGGAGGCGGCCTGCTGCGCCGACATCCCCGGAGGTGGCGACAAGCGGGTCGGTGAGAACGGGCGGATGCTGTCCGGCGGCCAGCGGCAGCGGGTCGCCCTGGCCCGGGCGCTGGCCGCCGCACCCGAGGTGCTGGTTCTGCAGGACCCGACCACCGCCGTCGACTCGGTGACCGAGCACGCCATCGCCCAGAACATCGCGACGATGCGGGGGCAGCTGGCCACCGTGGTGGTCACCGAGTCCCCCGCCTGGCGGGGCCTGGCGGACATGCGCTGGGAGGCCGGTGAGCTGGCGACGCTGCTGGAGTCACCGCATCGGGACGTGGCCCCGTGAGCGCCCCGGTGGCGGCGCCCGGCGCCCCGACGGGACCACCGGACACCGGTATGCGCTTCCCGGTGGCCACCCTCGGGCAGGTGCGGCGCGAGGTGGCGCAGCTGGTGGACCGCATGCCGCGCGCCCGCGCCACCCTGCTGCTGGCCGTCGTGCTGCTGGGGCTCGGGGCCTACGCCGCGGTGCTGGTGCCGCAGGTCATGGGCCGCATCGTCGACCTCGTGGCGGGCGACTCCCAGCTGGCCCTGTGGCAGCTCGGCCTGTGGCTGGTCACCGCCGCCGTGGCGGGTGCGGCCCTGAGCGCGTGCGGCTTCTACCTGCTCGCGCAGGTGTTCGAGCGGTTCATCGCCACGCTGCGCCAGGACATGGTCGGCACGGCCCTCGGGCTGCCGACGCACCGCGTGGAGGACGCCGGCAGCGGGGACCTGGTGAGCCGGTCCACCGACGACGTGGCCGAGCTGTCCACCGCGGTCACCGAGACGGTGCCCACGCTCTCCACGTCGGTGTTCACGGTGGCGGCCACGGTGGTGGCGCTCACCACCGTGGACTGGCGCTTCCTCACCGTGCCGCTGCTGGTGGGCCCGCTGTACGTGGTGGCGGCACGGCAGTACCTCCGGCGCGCCCCGGGGCGCTACGCGCAGGAGCGCGGAGCGATGGCGGAGCGGGCACGCCGGGTGCTGGAGGCGATCCGCGGCCGGGCCACGGTGCGGGCCTTCTCGATGGAGGACCAGGTGCGCTCCGGCATCGGGGCGGCCTCCTGGTCGGTGGTCGTGACGGCCGTGCGGGCGCGCACCACGATGCTCCTGCTGAATGTGTGGGTGCTCGTGGCCGAGTTCCTGATGCTGGCGATCACCCTGTACGTGGGGTACCGCCTGGTGGAGGCCGATGAGGTGACGGTGGGTGCCGTGACCGGCGCGGTGCTGATGATCATCCGCTTGCGTGGGCCGCTGAACCAGTTCATGCGCGTGCTGGACGTGGTCCAGTCGGGCTACGCCTCGCTCGCCCGCATCGTGGGCGTCGTGGTGGACCCACCGGTGGCCGTGCCCGACAGCGGCGTGGCCGCGCCACAGGGGCGGGTGGAGCTGCGCGGTGTGGGCTTCTCCTACGGCGGCGGATGGGCGGTCCGTGACGTGGACCTGACGATCCGCCCCCGGGAGACGGTCGCCCTGGTGGGGGCCTCCGGTGCGGGCAAGACGACGGTGGCCGCCCTGCTCGCAGGGCTGCGGGTGCCCGACGTCGGCGAGGTGCTGGTGGACGGGTTCCCGGTGGCCGAGCTCTCCGACGCCGAGCGCATCGCGCGGCTGGCGAGCGTGAGCCAGGAGGTGCACGTCTTCTCCGGCACGCTGCGCCAGGACCTGACCCTTGCCCGGCCCGGGGCCACCGACGAGGAGCTGCTGCGCGCGCTGGACCGGGTGCGGGCACGGACGTGGTTCGAGCGGTTGCCGCTGGGTCTGGACACGGTGGTCGGGGCGCGCGGGCTCACCGTCGACCCGGTGGCGGCACAGCAGCTGGCGCTCGCGCGGGTGCTGCTGCTGGACCCCGCCATCGTGATCATGGACGAGGCCACCGCCGAGGCCGGGTCCGCGGGGGCGGAGGCCCTGGAGGAGGCCGCCGAGGAGGTGTCGCGGGGTCGCTCCGCCCTGGTGGTGGCACACCGGTTGGACCAGGCCTCCCGCGCCGACCGCATCGTGGTCATGGACGCCGGCCGGGTGGTGGAGGAGGGAACCCACGACCAGCTGCTGGCCCGGGGTGGGTTCTACGCGCGGATGTGGGCGGCCTGGAGCCACGGGCGCGACACCCCGCGCTGAGGGGATGCCTCAGCGGGCACGCGCGGCCGCATCGAAGGCCCTGCGGGCACACCGCTCACGGAGGCCGCCGCGGACGAGCGCCACGACGAGGCCTCCGATCCCGCGCAGGGGGCGGCCGTTCACGATCGTCAGCACGGCCGCCGTGGCCTCGGTCGGCACGGTGCCGCCGGTCATGGTGTGCAGGGTGCGGAAGGGGCCGTGGAACACGTGCCCCACCTCCAGGGCGTGACGCCCGGTCGCCTCGGCGCGGCGCATGCTCCAGTCCAGGAGGTCGAACAGGCGCCTGCCGAACCAGCTGGGTGCCTGGCGCAGCTGGTGCAGCGGGGTGTTCTCGGTCAGCGGCGGCACGTCCCAGGCGGACGGCGGGAGGGGCCGCCCGAGCAGCGCGGCGAAGGCGGCGGCGGGGATCTCGCGGCCGTCTCCCCGCCGGTAGGGGGCGAGGGCGGGGTCCAGGGAGCCTTCGGGGACGGTGCCCGCCACGGTGAGATCCGCTCGCAGCGGCAGGTGCATGCTGTGGGGGCCGACGTGGACCCGGTACTGCCCGGCCTCCACCTGCCAGTCGTGGGTGCGGACGTCGAAGAAGCGGAAGGTGCGCTGGCCGAACGGGATCGTGACCACCTGCTCCTCGCCGGGGTCCAGCCACAGCTTCTCGAAGCCCTTGAGCTCCAGGGCCGGGCGCACCACGGCGCTGGGACCGGTGCGCTGGACGTAGAGCTGGGCGACCTCGGCCCCGCGACGCTCCCCGGTGTTGCGCACGGTGAAGCACGCTCCGGTATCGGTCACCACCAGCCCCTCGTACCCGAAGGTGGTGTAGCCCAGGCCGAAGCCGAAGGGAAAGGCCGGCTCGATGCCCGCGCTGGCGTGGTGGCGGTAGCGCACCAAGGGCCCCTCGCGGTACTCGGCCGTCGGTCCGGGGGCCGGGAAGCGGGTGGCGGTCGCGTCGTCGGCGAGGACCCGCGGGTGGGTCTCGGCCAACCGCCCGCCGGGCTCGACCACGCCGGTGAGGACGTCCCAGAGTCCCTCGGCGCCGGCCTGTCCGCCGAGGTGGCCGTGGAGCAGGGCGGCCGTCCGCCCCAGCCACGGCGTCTCCACCGGACCGCCGCCGGCGATGACCGCCACGACCGGCACGCCGGTGTCGGCTGCGGCGGCGAGCGCGTCGAGCTGCCCCTGCGGGAGGCGCAGGTGGGGGCGGTCGCGCCCCTCGGACTCGTCGGCCTCGGGGACAGCCAGGGCGAGGACGATGACCTCGGCCCCGTGCGCCGCATCGGCGATCTCGGCGAGCAGCTCCGGTGCCGTGGTCCCGTCCCGTCGGTACCCCGCCGCGTAGCCGATGAGGTCGACCGCCGGGGTAGGCACGTCGCCCAGGAGCGTGGTGAGCCGGGTGGGGGTGACCAGGGAGGAGCCGGCGCCCTGGTAGCGGGGGGTCCGGGCGAAGTCCCCGACCAGGGCGACCCGCGTTCCGGCGGCCAGCGGCAGCACGCCGTCGACGTTGCGGAGGAGCACCGCCCCGGCAGCGGCGGCTCGGCGCGCCAGCACGTGGTGGGCCTCCGCATCGACGACGGGACGATCACTGCGCGCGGTGGTGCGCTGCACCAGCTGCAGGATCTCGCCCACGCGAGCATCCACATCGGACTCGGCCAGCGCCCCGGACTCGACCGCCTCGGTCACGGCGCGCGCGGCCACGAACCCCGGTGAGGGCATCTGCAGGGTGCCGCCGGCGGCCACGGAGGCGACCGGGTCGTTGACGCCGCCCCAGTCGGAGACGACGGCCCCGTCGAAGCCCCACTCGTCGCGCAGGATGTCGGCGAGCAGCTGCCGGTGCTCGTGCGTGTAGGTGCCGTTGAGCCGGTTGTAGGAGGACATGAGCGCCCACGGCCCCGCCTCGCGGACGACGATCTCGAAGGCGGTGAGGTAGATCTCCCGCAGGGTCCGTTCGTCGATGACCGAGTCCGAGACCAGCCGGTCCAGCTCCTGGCTGTTGCCGGCGAAGTGCTTGGGGGTGGCCGCCACCCCCTCGGACTGCACCCCGCGGACGTACGCCGCGGCGAGCCGGCCGGAGAGCTCGGGGTCCTCGGAGAGGTACTCGAAGTTCCGCCCCCCGAGCGGGCTGCGCTTGATGTTCAGGCCGGGGCCCAGGAGCACCTGCACGCCGTGCTCGATGGCCTCCCTCCCCAGGGCCGCCCCCACCTCGGTGAGCAGGGACTCGTCCCAGCTGTTGGCGAGCGTCGCCGCCGTCGGGAAGCACACGGCCTGCTCGCTCTGGCCGATGCCGAGGTGGTCGGCATCGCCCGCCTGCTTGCGCAGGCCGTGCGGTCCGTCGCTGGTCCAGACCGACGGGATGCCCAGGCGCCCGATGGTGCGGGTCTGCCACACGTTGGCCCCGGACAGCAGGGCGGCCTTCACCCCCAGTGACAGGGCGGTCAGGGACGGGTGGTCACTCACCTCTCCACTGTCCCACGCACCCTCCCGACTGCCTCCTACACTGCCTCCGGGTGGTCCGCTGCACCGTCGGAAGGAGCATGACCTCATGGCCGAGCCACTCGAGGCACGCGGCGCGCTGCCCCCCAGCTCTCCGGGACGCGGGTGGATCGCCGCCCTGGTGATGGCGACCGTCGGCGTCGCGATCGGCTGGTACGGCCCCCTGCAGATCCTGCTCCCCACACAGGTGGAGCACATCGCGGGCACCGGCAAGGAGTCCGTGCTCGCCCTGGTCACCGGGTCGGGTGCGGCCGCCGCCATGATCGCCAACCCGGCATGGGGTGCGCTGTCCGACCGGCTCCGCGCCCGCGGCCACTCCCGCCTCCCCGTGCTGGTCGCCGGGGTGCTGCTCGCCATCGCGGGTCTGATGATCTTGCCCTTCGCGCACACGCCGGCGCTCGTCACGATGGGGTGGCTCATCGCGCAGACCGGCCTCAACGGGCCCTTCGCCGTGCTCACCGCCCTGATCGCCGACCGGGTGCCCGACGCGCGGCGCGGACTGGTGGGCTCCCTGTTCGGTGTCGCCCAGCTCGTCGGCACCGTCGTGGGCACCGCCGTGGCCGTGGTCATCGGTGAGGTCTTCCTGGGCTACCTGGCCGTCGCTGTCGCCGTGCCCCTGCTGATCGCGCCCTTCGTGGTGCTGGACCGGCGCCTGCCGGCGGACGTGCCGACGGACCAGGCCAGCGACCAGCCGATGCGGGCGGGCGAGCGCCGCCTCCAGCTGCGGTCCGTCCGCATCGACCGGGTGTTCGTCGCGGCCTTTTCGCTGCGCTTCCTGCTCAACCTGGTGAGCGCCATCGGGCTGCTCTACCTGCTGTACTTCCTCACCGACCGGGCCCGGGTGGACGAACCCGCCACCTGGGTTCTCGTGCTGACCGTCGCCTACGTGGCCGTGGCCGGCACGGCCGCTGCCCTGGCGGGCCCCCTGTCCGACCGCATCGGGCGGCGCACGCCCCTGGCCGCCGGCGCGTGCCTCGTGCTCGCCGTGGGCGCGGTGACCCTGGCCTTTGCCGGCACCATGCCCCTCATCGTCACCGCCGTGCTCCTGCTCGGTGTGGGCTACGGCCTCTTCCTCGGTGTGGACGTCGCCATCATCACCAACGCGCTGCCGGACCCACGCACCCGCGCGACGCTGCTGGGTGTCGCCAGCATCGGCAGCACACTGCCGCAGGTGCTGGCCCCGGTCATCGCGGCGCCCACCGTCACCAGCATCGGCGGGTACCCCCTGCTCTACCTGGTGACCGCAGCCATCGCGCTGCTGGCGCTCGCCACGCTGCCGACGCTGCGGCGCCGGGTGCGCGCGGTCTGAGTGGGGTCCCCGCGAACGGATGGGCCCCCAGACACGACGAAACCCCCGAACCCGCAGGTTCGGGGGTTTCAGATGTCCTGGGACATCACATGGTCGGGCTGACAGGATTTGAACCTGCGACCCCTTGACCCCCAGTCAAGTGCGCTACCAAACTGCGCCACAGCCCGATCGCCCCGCATGCGGAGCGAAGAGAACCATAACCCATCGGTGGGACTGGTTCCCAACCCGGTCCCCCGGCGCGGCGAGGCCACGCCGGGAGCAGGGCCTCAGCGGCGCCGACGCTCGCGCACCCGCACCGAGATCTCGATGGGCGACCCCTCGAACCCGAACCGCTCCCGCAGCTTGCGCTCCAGGAACCGCCGGTAGGAGTGCTCCAGGAAGCCCGAGGAGAACACCACGAACTTCGGCGGCCGGCTGGACGCCTGGGTGGCGAACAGGATGCGGGGCTGCTTGCCCGAGCGCACCGGGTGCGGGTGCGCCGCCACGACCTCACCCAGGAACGAGTTCAACCGCCCCGTGGGGATGCGGGCGTCCCAGCTCTCCAACGCCTGGTCCAGCGCCGGCACCAACCGGTCCACGTGGCGCCCGGAGGTGGCCGAGATGTTCACCCGGGGCGCCCACGGCACCTGCACCAGGTCACGCTCGATCTCCCGCTCCAAATAGTGGCGACGCTCCTCATCGGTCGTGTCCCACTTGTTGTACGCGATCACCAGCGCCCGCCCGGAGTCGATCACCTGCTGCACCACCCGGATGTCCTGCTCGGCGATCTCCTGACCGGCATCGATGAGGACGACGGCCACCTCGGCCTTCTCCAGCGCGCTCTGCGTGCGCAGCGAAGCGTAGAAGTCCACCCCGCGGGTCTGGTGCACCCGGCGCCTGATGCCTGCGGTGTCCACGAACATCCAGGTGCGACCACCCAGCTCGATGTACTCGTCCACCGGGTCCCGGGTGGTGCCGGCGACGTTGTCCACCACCACGCGGTCCGCCCCCGCCAGCCGGTTCAGCAGCGAGGACTTGCCCACGTTCGGACGCCCCAGCAGGGCCACCCGGCGCGGCCCGCCGACGACGCGCCCCGCATCGGACGACGGCTCGGCGGGGAAGCTGGCCAGCACCTCGTCGAGCAGGTCACCCGAGCCCTTGCCGTGCAGTGCCGAGACGGGCCACGGCTGCCCCAGACCCATGTTCCACAGGGCCGCGGCCTCGCCCTCCAGGTGCAGGTCGTCCACCTTGTTGGCCACCAGCAGCACCGGCTTGTCCGAGCGGCGCAGCAGCTTCACCACGTCCTCGTCGGCGTCCGTGGCACCCACCGTGGCGTCCACCACGAAGATCACCACGTCCGCCAGCTCCACGGCCACCTCGGCCTGCTGGGCCACGTGCTTCTGGATGCCCTTGGCGTCGATCTCCCAGCCGCCGGTGTCCATCACCATGAACGGCACGCCGTTCCACTCCGCGGGATAGGTCACGCGGTCACGGGTCACACCCGGCTCGTCCTGCACCACGGCCTCACGGCGGCCCAGGAAGCGGTTCACCAGCGTGGACTTGCCCACGTTCGGGCGGCCGACGATGGCCACCACGGGCAGCGACTGCACCTGGTTGCCGTGCTCGTCGAAGTCGCCGTCGGCCTCGATGAGGGCCGCGTCCTCCGCCTCGAGCTCGAACTCGTCCAGGCCCGCCTTCAGCGCTGTGGCGTAGGCGACCTCCACCTCGGTCTCGGGAGCATGGGGGTCGACCTGCTCCACCTCGGTCTCGTCGTACTTGTCCTGACTCATGCTGCTCCCTCGGGGGTCCGGCCAGCACGCTGGAGCACCACCTGCACGACGGCCTCCACGGACCCGGTGAGGTCCAGGTCGGAGGTGTCGATGGTGGTGACGCCGTCGGCGGCGGTGGTGAAGTTGGAGACGGTGGAGTCGTCACGGTCGCGGCGCAGCACCTCGTCACGGGTGCTGGCGGACACCTGGCGCCCACCGGACTGGCGCTGGCGGCGGCGCAGGCGCGCCTCCTCATCAGCGGTCAGCAGGATGCGCACCTCCGCATCGGGGGCGATGACAGTGGTGATGTCGCGCCCCTCGGCCACCATGCCGCGGCCGCCGGTGCGGGCGCCGGCGATGATCTCCTGCTGGCGACGGGCCAGCTCGCCGCGCACGTCCAGGTTGGTGGCCACCGCGGAGACCTGCGCCGAGATGCGGCTCTCACGGATGTCACGGCTCACGTTGGCCTCGCCCACCCAGACGCCCGGGGACCCCGGGTCGGTGGACTGGCGCAGCGGAGCGGTGCGCGCAAGGTGCGCCACCGCATCGACATCAAGCAGGTCGACGCCTTCGTCCAGGGCGGCCCAGGTGAGCGCACGGAACATCGCCCCGGTGTCCAGGTAGGCCAGGTCGAAGGCCATGGCCAGCGTGCGGGCCACCGTGGACTTGCCGGAGCCCGACGGGCCGTCGATGGCGACCGTCACCGGCACGTCGAGCTCGTCCAGACGGGGGTGACGGCGCGTGGTGGAGTAGGGCAGCCGCATCAGAGGCCCACCTGCTTCAGGGTGCGGGCCAGCTCGTCGGGGGTGACGGCGCGCAGGTTGCCCGGGCGCAGGTCACCCAGGCGGATCTCCCCCACCTGGGTGCGCACGAGCTCCTCCACCGGGTAGCCGACGGTCTCCAGCAGACGACGCACCACGTGCTTGCGCCCCTCGTGGATCACCAGCTGCACCAGCGCCCAGCCCGGCTGCGAGCCGATCACCGAGAAGTCGTCCACCTTCACCACGCCGTCCTCGAGCTCCACGCCCTCGCGCAGCGTGTTGCCCAGGCCCTTCTTCACCGGGCCCGGCACCTTGGCCACGTAGGTCTTGGGCACCGAGTAGCTCGGGTGCTGGAGGCGGTGGGCCAGCTCGCCGTCGTTGGTGAGCAGCAGCAGCCCGGAGGTGTCCTGGTCCAGCCGACCCACGTGGAACAGGCGCTCCTTGCGGGTGTAGGTGTAGTCACCCACCGAGAGGCGACCCTCCTCGTCCTCCATGGTCGAGATGACGCCCACCGGCTTGTTGAAGACCAGGTAGACCTTCGAGTCGTCCAGCTGCACGGGCAGCCCGTCCACGGCCACCTTCTGCCTGGTGGGGTCGATGCGGACGCCCAGCTCCAGCACCGGCACCCCATCGACCTCCACGCGGCCGTCGGCGATCATCTGCTCGCAGGCGCGGCGCGAGCCCAGGCCGGCGGCGGCCAGCACCTTCTGCAGCCGCTCCCCCTGGTTGTCGTGCACGTCGTGGTCCGGGCGGTTGCCGCCCGGGCGGGCACGGCGCTTGCGCACCGGGCCGAAGCCACCGGTGCCCCGCTTGCCCTGGCCGTTGGGTCGGCCGGTGCCGTTGTCGCGGCGTGTCATGCCTGCTCACTCTCCTGCGTCTGCTGCGTCGTGTCATCGGGTGCCGGCGGCTGCTGCTTCAGGCCGATGCCCGAGGCGATCTCCTCCAGGTCCCCCGCATCGGGCAGGAAGGGCGCCAGGTCCGGCAACCCGCTGAGGTCGTCCAGGCCCATGCGCTCCAGGAACTGGTGGGTGGTGCCGTAGAGGACGGCACCGGAGGGCTCGCTGCCGACCTCGGCGATGAGGCCGCGCGCCGTCAGGGTGCGCACCACGCCGTCCACGTTGACGCCGCGCACCGCTGCCACCCGGCCCCGACTGATCGGCTGACGGTACGCGATGACCGCCAGCGTCTCCAGCGCGGCCTGCGTGAGCCGGGCCTGCCGTCCGCCGATGAGGAAACGCTCCACCGCGTCGGCGTGTTCCGGGCGCGAGTACATCCGCCAGGCGCCGGCCACCGAGCGCAGGTCGAAACCGCGGCCCTGGGCGGTGTAGGTGGCCGAGAGGTTCGCGAGGCAGGACTCCACCGCATCCACCGGCGCACCCAGTCCCTCGGCGAGCTCCTGCGGGGTCACCGGCTCGTCCACCACCATCAGCACGGCCTCCAGCGCGGCGGGCAGGTCCTGGAGCGGGGTGTCGACCGGGGCGGGCGTCTCGGGCGTCATCTGCGGGTCACTCACGGGCATCAGTCTGCCCCCACCGGACCGGCGGTCCACACGACCTCCATGGGTCCCAGCGGTGTGGACTGCTCCACGTCCACCGAGCCGGCGCGCAGCATCTCCAGCACGCCCAGGAAGCGACCCACCACCTCGAGGCGGGTGACCGCGTCGGCGATGAGCTCGGCGAAGGCCAGCCGGCCCGCCCGCTGCAGCCGCTCGGTCATCACGGCCACCTGCTCGGTGACGCTCACCGTCGGGGCGTGCAGGTGGTCCACCCCCACCACCGGCTCCGGGCGCGGGCTCAGGGCCCCGGCGGCGATGAGGGCGAGCTGCTCCGGCGTGATGGTCATCACCAGGTCCGGCAGCACGCTGGCGAATCGCTCCTCCAGCCCGGCCATGCGCGGCACGGCGCCACCGGCCTCACCGGAGCGCTCCTGCATCCACCCCGCCACCTGCTTGTAGGCGCGGTACTGCAGCAGACGGGCGAACAGCACGTCGCGCGCCTCGATGAACTCGAGGTCCTCGATCTCCGAGCGGGTCTCGGCGGGCAGCAGTCGGTTGGCCTTGAGCTCCAGCAGCGTGGAGGCCACCACGAGGAACTCCGAGAGCTCGCTCAGCAGCCAGGCCGATGCGGCGCGATCCCCCGCCGCCTGCGCCTCGGCCGCCGCCTGCTGGGCCTCGCGCAGGTGGGCGATGAACTCGTCGGTGACCGCCGCCAGCGCGATCTCGGTGATGTCCAGCCGGTGCTTGGAGATGAGCCCCAGCAGCAGGTCGAAGGGCCCGTCGTAGGCCGCCTGGTGCACGTGGAAGGCGACCGGGCGGTGGTGGGTCAGGACTCCCCCCGGTGTCTGCGGCAGCGGGGTCTCGGACGGATCGGTCACCGGGACAGTGTGGCCGAGTCGGTCAGGCCACCCCGCCCCGGGCCACGAGCTCTCGCGCCAGGCGGCGGTAGGCATCGGCGCCGGCATGGGTGGGGGCGTAGGAGGTGATGGGCTCCGCTGCCAGGGTGGCGTCGGGGAACTTCACCGTGCGCCGGATGGGCGTGGTGAAGACCAGCTCCCCGAAGTGCTCGGTCACGCTGGCCACCACCTCGCGGCTGTGCAAGGTGCGCCCGTCCACCATGGTGGGCAGGATGCCGTCGATCTGCAGCACCGGGTTCAGGCGGTCGGTGATCTTCTCGATGGTCTCCACCAGCAGCGCCACGCCGCGCAGGGCGAAGTACTCGGTCTCCAACGGGATGATCACGCCGTGCGCAGCGGTGAGCGCGTTGACCGTGAGCAGTCCCAGCGAGGGCTGGCAGTCGATGAGCACGACGTCGTAGTCACCGAGCACCGGGCGCAGCACACGGGCCAGGGCCTGCTCGCGGGCCACCTCGTTGACCAGCTGCACCTCGGCCGCGGAGAGGTCGATGTCGGCCGGCAGAACGTCCAGCCCCGGGGTGGGGGTGCTGTGGATGACCTCGCGCACGTCCAGCTCGCGGGCCGGCGCCATGAGCAGGTCGTAGATGGTGCGGTCGCCGTCCCCGGTGCGCACCCCCATCCCCACCGAGAGCGCGCCCTGGGGGTCGAAGTCGACCAGCAGCACGCGGCGCCCGAGCTCGGCCAACGCGGCCCCGAGGTTGATGGTGGTGGTGGTCTTGCCGACGCCGCCCTTCTGGTTGCACAGGGCGATCACCCGGGCCGGGCCGTGCTGCTGCAGGGGTGCGGGTGCTGGGAAGTCGTCGAGGCGCAGGGGCGTGGTGGGGGCCTCGCCACGTCCGCGGGGCTCGGCCGCGGGCACGTCGAAGTCGGCCAGCGACGGCTGGGTCGCCACGGCGTGGTCACGGGTGTCCGAGCGATCGCTCACGGTGAAGGTCCTCTCCTGTCCGACGGGTGCCACCCTACAGCGCCACACACCGGCCGACCCATCCCTGACTTTCACCCTCACCCTCACCTGACCCTCAACCTGAGAGTGATGCACTCACCGCGCGCGGGGATGCGACTCCTGGAAGACCTCACGCAGGTGATCAGGCGTCACCCGCGTGTAGATCTGCGTGGTGGTCACCGAGGCGTGCCCCAGCAGCTCCTGCACCACCCGCACGTCCGCCCCGCCTGCCATCAGGTGGGTCGCATAGCTGTGCCGCAGGGTGTGCGGGCTCAACGACTCCCCCAATCCGGCGCGCCGTCCGGCCGCCGCCACCGCAGCCCAAGCGCTCTGCCGCCCCAGCCGTCGTCCCCGCTGGTTCAGCAGCAGTGCCGCACCCCCGCTGCCCCGGGCCGCGAGCACCGGGCGCCCGGCACTCAACCAGTCCCCCACGGCCGCAGCCGCCGCGCCACCCAGGGGCACGTGGCGCTCCTTGGAGCCCTTGCCCACCAGCCGCACCACCCGTCCCTCGAGGTCCACGTCGTCGACGTCCAGGCCGGTCACCTCCGAGACGCGGGCCCCGGTGCCGTAGAGCAGCTCCAGCACGGCCCGGTCGCGGCGCGCCACGGCGAGCTCCACCGCATCGCCCCCGCCCTCCACCGGCCCGGTCGACTCGATGAGGCGCGCCACCTCATCGAGGGACAGGGCCTTGGGCAGCGGCTGGACGGCGGCCGGTGGCGGCACGTCGGCCGCCACGTCCACCTCCACCCACCCCTCCTGCAGGGCGAAGGCGTGGAAGCGGCGCACTGCCACCACCATCCGTGTGACCGTGCTGCGCGCCCTGCCCGATGCGGTGAGCTCGGCCAGGTGCTCGCGGACGTCCGCGGCCCGCACCCCCGGCCAGCTGGCGCGACCGGCCGTCTCCAGGTGGGTCACCCAGGCGACCAGGTCCCGGCGATAGGCGCTGGTGGTGTTCGCCGAGAGCCCCCGCTCCACCGCCAGGTGGGCCAACCACTCCTCCACCGCAGGCCACAGGGGGCTGTCCACGGAGGGCTGGGCGGTGCTGCGGGCGCTCATGCCACCAGTGTGCGGCAGGCTGGCCCCATGGCCTGGTACTCCTCCGCCCCCGCCCGTCGTTCGTTGCAGGTGCTGGCCGACCTCCTGGTCGTCGGGTGGACCGTGCTGTGGGTGCTCATCGGTCGAGCGGTCCACCAGCGCACGCTCGAACGCTTCGAGCCCGCCGAGCGGCTGGTGGAGACCGGCGGGCGCATCAACGACGGGGTGGCCACCGCCGACGGGCAGCTCTCGGACCTGCCCTGGGTGGGTGACTCCCTGGCCGGCGTGCTCGACGGGCTGCTGGGGGTGGGCGACCCGGTGGCACAGACCGGGCAGGACCTGCTGGCCTCCGGGGAGAGCCTCGCGGACATGCTGTGGATGCTCGTGAGCGCCGGCCCCATCATCACCGCACTGGCCGTGTGGCTGCCCTTCCGGCTGCACTTCCTGCTGCGCTCCCGCTCCCTGGCCTCCACGCTGCGCCGGGTCGACGACCCCGAGGGGCTGCTGGCCCTGCGGGGACTGGCCACGCTGCCGGTGGGCACGCTGGCCTCCATCGACCGCGATCCGCTGGACGCCTGGCGGCGGGGCGACCCGGAGGTGGTGCGGCAGCTCGCGCAGGCACAGGCCCGCTCGCTGGGGGTGCGGCTCCCGGGTCCGCGCTCGGGCCCGCCGCGCTGAGGTGGGCCGGGGGCGGGGCTCAGAGACCCTGGAGGTAGGGGTTGGACGCCCGCTCGTGGGCCATGGTGCTGGGTCGCCCGTGGCCGGGCAGCACCATCGTGTGGTCGGCGGTGGGCAGCACGACCTCCTTCAGGGAGCGCTGCATGGCCGCGGGATCGCCGCCGGGCAGGTCGGTGCGGCCGATGGAGCCGGCGAAGAGCACGTCGCCGGTGAAGGTGCTGGCCCGCAGGTCCGAACCCGCCTGGGCCACCTGGGCCGGCACGTCGGCCACGTCGAACAGCACGCTGCCCTCGGTGTGCCCCGGCGCGTGGCGCACCCCCCAGGTGAGGCCCGCGATCTCGAGCTGCGCCGCATCGGTGAACTCGTGGACCTCCTCGGGCTCCGACCACTGGAACGACCCGCCGAACTCCTGCTGGAGCATCGCCCACATCGGTTCCGAGAGTCCCTTGCGCGGGTCGGTCAGGCGGTAGCGGTCGTCGGTGTGGATGTAGGCGCCCACGGTGCCGGCGCAGACCGGGGCGACGCTGACCGTGTGGTCGAGGTGGCCATGGGTGAGCAGCACCGCCGCGGGTCGCAAACCGTTCTCCCGCAGCGCGTCCCGAAGTCGGTCGACCACCCCGAAGCCGGGGTCGATCACAACGCACTCCTCGCCGCGTTCCGGTGCAACGACGTAGCAGTTGGTGCCGAAGGCGGTGGCCGGGACAGCGAGGGTGAACATGCAGGCAAGCCTAGGCGCGGCGCCCGGGAGATCCTTACCTAGACTGACCCGAGCGAACCGTCCGCCGAGAGAGGCAACCATGAACGCGGCTGAACAGACCACGTCCACCCCCGAGGGCCCCGAGGACCAGACCTCGCCCGCCCAGGGGACCGCAGAGACGCCCGAGCCCCGGGCACAGGAGAAGGCCCCCGAGGCCCCCGCCAGCACGCCGGCCCACACGCCGCGTGCCGTGCCCACCCCAGCCACGGTCCCCTCCCCGGGCGCTCTGGCGAAGAAGCGTCCCGCCCCTCCGGTCACTCCCGTCGGCGGTGCCCCCGCATCCGAGGGGGCAGACAAGCCGTCCGGCGGCGCGGGCCAGGGCGGCTCCGGCGGGTCGAGGGCCCGCACCAAGCCGCAGCGCGCCACGTTCACGCCCACGCCCGTCCCCGGCCCGCTGGTGGACACCTCCGGCATCACCGAGGGCGACATGGCCCGGTTCGGCTCGCTGAACGAGTCCGGTGAGGTGGTCCGCACGGACGCCGACGGCACCACCACCGTGGTGGGTTCCTACCCCGATGCGGACGCCGACGCCGCTGTCAACTACTTCGTGCGCAAGTTCCAGGAGATCGCTGCCTCCGCCGACCTGCTGGCCCAGCGCATCCACGCCGGCAGCGTGACCGCCGCAGAGGGCCGCCAGTCCTTGGAGGCCCTGCGCAGCCACGTGGCCGACACCCCGATGGTGGGCGACTACGCCGCGCTGGGCACCGTCCTGGACGAGCTCACCGAGGCCCTGCGCGACAAGGAGCGCAGCGACCAGCAGCAGCGCGCCGAGGCCCGCGCCCAGGCCGCCGCCGAGCGCGAGGAGCTCGTCGCGGAGGCCGAGGGCCTGGCAGCGACCGACCCCTCGGCCATGCACTGGAAGCAGGCCAGCGAGCGGATGCGCAGCATGGTGGAGGAGTGGAAGGCCATGCAGCGCGCCCAGATCCGCCTCGACAAGCCCACCGAGAACGAGCTCTGGCAGCGTCTGGCCACCGCTCGCAACACCTTCGACAAGGTGCGCAAGGCCCACTTCGCAGAGCTCGACGCCGACCGCGACCGCGCCCGCCGCACCAAGGAGGACCTGGTCAAGCAGGCCGAGCGCCTGGCCGCCGGGCCGGACACCGGCTCCACCGCCGGTGCCTTCAAGCGCCTCATGCAGGACTGGAAGCGCGCCGGCCGCGCCCAGCGCTCCGTGGACGACGCGCTCTGGGAGCAGTTCCGCGCCGCCCAGGACTCCTTCTTCAACGCCAAGGACGCCGAGGCCGCGAAGCTGGACGAGGAGTACGCCGCGAACCTCCCCGAGAAGGAGGCCGCCCTGCAGGAGGCAGAGGCCCTGCTGCCCGTGAAGGACCTGGAGACCACCAAGCGCCAGCTGCGCAGCATCCAGGAGCGCTTCGAGGCAGCCGGCAAGGTGCCCCGCAAGGAGGTCAAGCGCATCGAGGGCCGCATGCGCGCGGTCGAGCAGGCCGTGCGCGAGGCCGAGGAGCTCCAGTGGAAGAAGACCTCCCCGGAGCACGCCCAGCGCGCCTCGCTGTTCGCGATGCAGCTGGAGGGCGCCGTGCAGGACCTGCAGGCCAAGCTGGCCAAGGCCGAGGCCGCCGGTGACGAGAAGCGCGCCGCCAAGGTGCGCAAGGAGCTGGAGACCAAGCAGGCGTGGCTCGACCAGGCGCGCGAGGGCGTGGCCGAGTTCGGTGGCGAGAAGTGAGCCCCCGCATCGACCGCTTCGACACCGATGAGGTGGCCTCCGGGCTGATCTCCTATCTCGACGACTCCCCCACGCCCTTCCACGCCGTGGCCGCCGCCGCGGAGCTGCTGGAGGCGCAGGGGTTCACCGAGGTGGACGAGACCGGTGCCCTGCCGGTTGAGCCGGGTCGGTACTACCTCGTGCGCGGCGGCTCCCTGGTGGCCTGGAGCACCGAGGGCCTGGACGCCGACGCGGCCACCTCCACCGGCTTCCGGGTGGTGGGCGCGCACACGGACTCCCCCAACCTGCGCATCAAGCCCCGCCCGGACGTGTCCTCCGCGGGCTACGCCCAGCTGGCGGTGGAACCCTACGGCGGCCTCATCGCCAACTCGTGGCTCGACCGCGACCTGGGCCTGGCCGGCCGCGTGACCCTGCGCGACCCGCAGGGTGTCAACGGGGTGCGCACCGAGCTGCTGGACGTGGACGAGCCGCTGCTGCGCGTCTCCCGCCTGGCCATCCACCTGGACCGCGACGTCCGCGAGGGCGAGTCCCTCAACGCGCAGCGCCAGCTGGTGCCGCACTGGTCGGTCTCCCCGAACGCGCCGGCGTTCACCACCTGGCTCGCCGGCCGCCTGGGTGTGGACAGCACCGACGTGCTCGGCTGGGACATGATGACCTACGACCTCACCGGTGCGGCCCGCATCGGCCTGGACGGCGGCCTCATCGCCTCGGCCCGGTTGGACAACCTCGCCACCTCCTACGCGGCCGTGCGCGCCCTGATCGATGCGGTGGGCGACCCCCAGGGTGCGCTGGACGCCATCCCCGTGATCGCCCTGTTCGACCACGAGGAGATCGGCTCGATGTCGGAGCGCGGCGCGTTCTCGCAGCTGCTGCCGGCCGTGCTGGAGCGCATCGTCCTGGCGCGCGGCGGTGACCGGCAGGACCACCTGCGGGCGCTGGCGTCCACGGTGATCGCCTCAGGCGACATGGCCCACGCCACGCACCCGAACTACGCCGACCGTCACGAGCCCGGCCACCACATCGCGCTCAACGGTGGCCCGGTGCTGAAGATCAACACCAACCTGCGCTACGCCACCGACGGTGTCGGCACGGCCGCCTTCCGCCTCGCATGCCAGCAGGCCGGGGTGCCGATGCAGGAGTTCGTGGTGCGCTCGGACCTTCCGTGCGGCTCCACGGTGGGACCGATGACGGCCGCGCTCACCGGTGCGACCACGGTGGACTTCGGCGCACCGACGCTCTCCATGCACAGTGTGCGCGAGGTCTGCGGGGCCGCCGACCAGGCCATGTACGTGGCCTGCCTGGCGTCCTTCCTCGACCCCGCCTGAGCAGTCCGGCCGCACGCCGCGGGCCCCGTCTCCTCCGGGAGGCGGGGCCCGCGGGCTGTGTGGGGGCGCCTCAGGCGGCCCGGGTGACCGAGTAGATGCCCCGCACCTGCTTGAGCGTGGAGACCACGTGGTCCAGGAAGTCGACATCGGCCAGCTCGAACTCCAGCCGGCCGTAGGCGGTGCGGGCGTCCGGGGAGGTGAAGGCCATGTCCGAGAGCACCAGACCCAGCTCGTTCGTGACCCGCAGGATGTCGGCCACCAGGCCGTTGCGGTCCAGGGCCTCCAGGGCCAGACGCACCGTGAAGGCGCCGCGGCCCCGCTCGTCCCAGGCCACCCGGACCATGCGCTCGGGGCTGTTGCGCAGCTGCTCCACGTTGGCGCAGTCACTGCGGTGCACGGAGACCCCGCGCCCGGTGGTGACGTAGCCGACGATGTCGTCACCCGGCACGGGGGCGCAACAGACCGCGAGGTGGCTCCAGACGTCGTCGGAGCCCACGATGTGCACCGGCGCCTCCCCCGGCTGCCGTCGACGCTCCGGCACCAGGGCCTCCGGCGGCGGCAGCACCTCCTCCTCGACCTCGCCGTGGGCCTGGCGCAGCAGCTCGATGATGTGTTCCACCGACGCGCGGCGCTCGCCGATGGCCTGGAAGACCCCGTCGCGGTCGTGGACGCTGAGCCGTTCGACCACGGGGCGCAGCGCGTCCTCCCGCGTCCACTGCTTCACCGGCAGGTCGGCCTTGCGCAGGGCCCGCACCAGCAGGTCGTGGCCCTGGGCGGTCATCTCCGCCTTGCGCTCGCGGCTGAACCACTGCTTGATCTTGGAGCGGGCACGCGGGGTGGCCACGAAGGTGAACCAGTCCCGCGAGGGGCCCACGCCCTCGCCCTTGGCGGTGAGGATCTCCACCGAGTCACCGTTGGAGAGCTGGCTGTCCAGGGGCACCATGCGGCCGTTGACCTTGGCGCCCACGGCCTTGTGCCCCACGTCGGTGTGGATGGCGTAGGCAAGGTCCACCGGCGTGGAGCCCCGGGCCAGGGAGATGATCTTGCCCTTGGGCGTGAAGACGAAGACCTCCGGGGAGGAGATCTGGAAGCGCAGCGTGTCCATGAAGTCCTCGCTGCTGGCGTCCAGCGCGAGGTCCATGGTCTCCCGCAGCCACGACAGGTCCTGGGTGGAGCGGGTGGTGGACGCCCGGGACTTGTACCGCCAGTGGGCGGCCACACCGTACTCGGCGAGCGTGTGCATCTCGTGTGTGCGGATCTGGATCTCCACCGGCTTTCCACCCGTGCCCATCACCGTGGTGTGCAGCGACTGGTACCCATTGCCCTTGGGGGTGGCGATGTAGTCCTTGATGCGGTGCGGAAGCGGCGTGAAGAGCGAGTGCACCAGGCCCAGGGCGTGGTAGCAGCTCGCCACGTCATTCACCATGATCCGCAGGGCGATGAGGTCGTGGATCTCCTCGAAGGCCCGGCCGCGCACGGACATCTTCTGGTAGATGGACCAGTAGTGCTTCTCCCGGCCGGTGATGACCACGGGCAGGCGCGCCTCGGCCATCGCCTGCTCGAGCTGGGAACGGATCTCCCCCAGGTACTCCTCCCGCTGCGGCGCGGCGGCGGCCACCTGGCGCACCACCTCCTCGTACACCTCGGGCTGGGAGAACCTGAACGACAGGTCCTCGAGCTCCCACTTGATGGCGTTCATGCCCAGCCGGTGGGCCAGCGGGGTGTAGATGTCCAGGGTCTCCACAGCCTTGCGTCGCGCGCTCTCCGGGGAGACGTAACGCCACGTGCGGGCGTTGTGCAGGCGGTCGGCCAGCTTGATGACCAGCACGCGGATGTCCTTGGACATGGCCACGACCATCTTGCGGACGGTCTCGGCCTGCGCGCTGTCGCCGTATTTCACGTTGTCGAGCTTCGTGACGCCGTCCACCAGCAGCGCGATCTCCGGGCCGAAGTCGGCCTCGAGCTGCTCCTGGCTGTAGGGGGTGTCCTCCACCGTGTCGTGGAGCAGCGCCGCCGCCACCGTGGGGGCATCCATCCCCAACTCGGCCAGCAGGCCCGCCACGGCCACGGGGTGGGTGATGTAGGGGTCCCCGCTCTTGCGGAACTGCCCCTCGTGCGCCTTCGCCGCCACGGCGTAGGCCCGTTCCACCACGGAGAGGTCGGCCCGGTCACCACGTTGGCGCAGCCGCTTCATCAGCGGCGCGAGCTCAGGGGTCTCCGTGCGCGAGGTACCCAGCCGGGCCAGCCGCTCGCGCATGGTCCAGCCCGTCGCGGTGCGGGGCTGCTGGGTCATGTCGGGATGATACGTGGCGCAGAGCGCTGTCCCCGCATCACGTGACGTGATCCACATCGATCACGCGCCCGTCCTCACGGGTCACGCGTCCCGGGTCACTCCTGGACGAGCAGACTCACCACGTCGTGGCCCTCGAGCTGGCGACGCCCGCCGAGGAAGGCCAGCTCCAGCACCACCTCGATGCCCACCACGCTGGCGCCGGCCTCACGCACCAGCGAGACGCAGGCCGCGGCCGTCCCGCCGGTGGCCAGCACGTCGTCCACGATGAGCACGCGGTCGCCGGCCACGACGGCGTCCTTGTGCATCTCGATGGTGGCCGTGCCGTACTCGAGGGTGTAGCTGGCCGAGTGGGTCTCCCCCGGCAGCTTGCCCGCCTTGCGCACCGGCACGAAGCCGACCCCGAGGGCATAGGCCATGGCCGCCCCCAGGATGAAGCCACGGGCCTCGATGCCGACGACCACGTCCACGTCCCCACCACGCCGGCGGACGACGTCCTGCACGACCGCCCGGCTGGCCCGGGGGTCACGGAGCAGCGGCGTGAAGTCCTTGAACACCACGCCCGGCTTCGGGAAGTCGGGGATGTCCTCCAGCCGGGAGCTGACCAGGGCGGTCAGCTCCTCACCCTGCGGCAGGTCCTGCGGCGTCTGGGGTGCGCTCATCTGATGTTCTCCGGTCGGTTCGTACGGTGCGGCTCGGTGCGGGTGCCCGGTGGGTCAGCGACCCGCCCAGGCCGACGGGTGCCGGGGGCGGCCGCCGCCGGCGATGGTCCGCCCAGCACCCTCCACCTCACCGGTGAGGGCACGACCACGACCCGGGCGGTCCGACTCCTCGGCATTCTGCCCGGTCTCCTCGCCCTGCGGGGCCTCCTCGCCCACCGGCTGGTCGGTGGCGGCCTGCGTGGCCCCACCCTGCTCCTGCCGGCGGGCCAGGATGGCGGCGGCACGCGCCCGCTGGCGGTTGCGCACCTCGGCGTCGTGGGCCTTGATCTCCGGCTCCCCCTCGCGCAGCTGCACCAGCAGCGGCGTGGCGATGAAGATCGAGGAGAAGGTCCCGATGGCGATACCGATGAACAGGGCCAGCGACAGGTCGAGCAGCGTGCCCGGGCCCAGCTTCGCGAAGCCGACCACCAGGATCGCACCGACCGGCAACAGCGCCACGACCGAGGTGTTGATCGAGCGCACCAGGGTCTGGTTGATCGCCATGTTGGCGGCCTGCGAGTACGTCTTGGTCTTGTGCTTGCGGGCGTCGTCGACGTTCTCGCGCACCTTGTCGAACACGACCACCGTGTCGTAGAGCGAGTAGCCGAGGATCGTCAAGAAGCCGATCACCGAGGCCGGCGAGACCTCGAACCCGGCCAGCGCGAACGCACCGACGGTGAAGATCAGGTCGTGCAGCAGGGCCACGAGGGCGGCCAGGGCCATCTTCCAGGTGCGGAAGTACAGCGCCAGCACGACGGAGACGAGCACGAGGAAGACGCCCAGGGCCATCAGCGCCTTCTGGCTGACCTCCTGCCCCCAGGACGGGCCGACCAGCGAGCCGGCCACGTCCTGCGCCGGCACGCCGAACTCCTCGGCCAGGGCGCTGCGGGCGGCGTCCATGCCCTGCGTGCCGCCCTCGACGCTGGCGGCCTGCACCCGCACGGTGTCGCCACCGATGATGCTGGAGCGCACCGCCTCGCCGGCGCCGACGGAGTCGGACAGAGCGTCACTGGCGCGCTCCTCGTACCCGCTGGTGTCGGAGACCCCCGCGACGCGGAAGTCCGTCCCGCCGGTGAACTCCAGGCCGAGGTTGATGCCCCGGCCGAAGAGCCCGACGAGGGTCAGGGCCAGCAGCACGGCCGAGACGAGGTACCAGATCTTGCGGCGGCCGATGAAGTCGATCTGCCGGCGACCGGTGTAGAGGTCGTTGCCGAACTGTGCGAAACCCATCAGAGGGCGACCTCCGTAGTCGTGCCGGACGTCGGCGTCGGTTCGGGCAACGAGCGCACCCGTCCGCGGCCCACGTAGGTGGACTTGCGGGCGCCCAGGCTCTCGGGGTTCATACCGGACAGCGGGTGCCCGTTGCCGAAGAACCTGGTCTGGGCCAACAGCGTGACCACCGGGTGCGTGAACAGCATGACCACGATCAGGTCGATGATCGTCGTCAGACCCAGCATGAACGCGAAGGCCTTCACGTTGGCCTCGCTGAGCAGGTACAGGATGACGGCGGCCAGGAGGTTCACCGCATCGGAGATGAGGATCGTGCGCCGCGCGCGCACCCAGGCGGTGTCCACGGCGTTGCGCAGCGGGCGTCCCTCGCGCACCTCGTCGCGGATGCGCTCGAAGTACACGATGAAGGAGTCGGCGGTGATGCCGATGGCCACGATGAGACCGGTGATGCCGGCCATGGTCAGGCGCAGGTTGTACTGCCAGCCCAGCAGCACCACGGCCCCGTAGGCCAGCAGCGCCGCCAGCGCCAGTGACGCGAGCGTCACCAGACCGAGCACGCGGTACTGGAAGAGCGAGTACACGGCCACCAGGAGCAGGCCGATCACACCGGCCCAGATGCCCCAGCGCAGCTGCTCGTCACCGAGGGTGGGGCTGATCTGCTCGGAGGACTGCAGGTTGAAGCTGAACGGCAGGGCGCCGAACTTCAGCTGGTCGGCCAGCGCGCGGCCCTCCTCGGCGGTGAAGTCACCGGTGATGGAGGCCTCGCCGTTGGTGATGGTCTGCCGCATGCCCGGGGCGCTGATGACGTCACCGTCCAGCAGCATCGCGAACTGGTTGTAGGGCGAGCCCTCCGGCTGGGCGGCCATCATGGCCGAGAGGTCGGCGAAGATGTTCGAGCCCTCGTCGTCCAGCTCCAGGTTCACGGCGATCTCGCCGGTCGGCTGGCCCTGGGCGTTCGTGGCCGGGCCGGAGGAGGCGTCGGCGATGCTCGAGCCCTGGATGCGGGTGGGGCCCAGCAGGTACTTCACCTGACCGTCCGGGTCGCAGGCCACCACGAAGTCGTCGTCGCCGGCGCTCTGCGCGGCGTCCTTGGCGTCCTCGTCCGCGCAGTCCAGCTCCTCGTAGCGCGACTGCACCTCCGGCGGCACCACGATGTCCTGGCCGCGGGCGTCGGGGTCGGACGAGCCGGACTCGCCGCCGTCACCGGAGCCACCAGAACCGGAGGGCGAGGGGGACGGCTCGGCGGATCCGGAGCCCGAACCGGACGGGCTGGGCTCGGCGGAACCGGAACCCGAGCCGGACGGGGACGGGCTGGACCCGGAGGTCGCCTCGCCCGACGGGCTGGCCTGGGCCGGCCACACGCCCTCGGCGGTGGTCGGCGAGGAGCTGGGCTCCGCAGAGGCGCCACCGGAGGGGATCGCCTCGCCCGAGCCCTCACCGGAGGGGGTCGCCTCGCCGGAGGCGTCGCCAGACGGGGTCGCCTCACCCGAGGGCTCCTCGTCGGACTCGTACCCGGGCAGGGTGTCGACGGTGTCGGGGCCGGTGGTGCTGCCCTCGACCGCGAGCACCTCGCGGAAGGTCATGCGGCTGGAGGCCTGCAGCGACTCGAGCACGGCCGGGTCGGGCGTGCCGGGCATGGCCACCGAGATGTTGCTGCCCCCGAGGGTGGTCACCTCGGCCTCTGCCACACCGGAGCCGTCCACACGCTGGCGGATGATGTTGACCGCCTGGTCCACCTGGCCGCCGCTCACGTCGCCGCCCTCGATGGCGGGCTCCAGGATGAGCTGCTGACCGCCCTCGAGGTCGAGGCCGAGCAGCGGCGTCAGCTGCGCCGCCGGCTTGGCAAAGAGGTGGGCAGCCCCCAACCCGCCGAAGAGAAGCATCAGCAGCAACAGCAGCGTCAGCAGGGTGTTCACGGCCTTGGCCCGCTGGGCACGCATGTTCATCAGCGCACCCCCAGCAGGGCCATGTCGCCAGGCTTGGGCATCGACTTACCTCGGTTCGTGGTGTTCGGGGCTGTCCGCACGGGGCACAGCGGGACGTGAGTCTAGGCGAGGGGTGGTTGGTGACCGAACCGACCCGCGGGTCCGGAGGGCGGTCGGCTGCCCAGGTGCTCCCAGGCGGCGGCCGTCGCGGCCCGACCGCGGGGTGTGCGCACGATGAATCCCTCACGCACGAGGTAGGGCTCGGCCACCGACTCCACGGTGTCGGCCTCCTCCCCCACGGCCACGGCCAGGGTGGTGAGCCCCACCGGTCCGCCGTCGAACCGGTGGCACAGTGCCTCCAGCACCGCTCGGTCCAGGCGGTCCAGTCCCAGCAGGTCGACATCGAAGAGGGAGAGCGCCTCGCGGGCGGCCTCGGCCGAGACCACGTGTCGCCCGTGCACCTGGGCCCAGTCCCGCACGCGGCGCAGCAGCCGGTTGGCGATGCGGGGCGTGCCGCGGGAGCGCCCGGCGATCTCCGCGATGCCCTCGGGCTCGCTGGCGATACCCAGCTTCACCGCGTTGCCTGCCAGGATCGTGGCCAGGTCCTGCGCCGTGTAGTAGTCCAGGTGCCCGGTGAAGCCGAAGCGGTCACGCAGCGGGGCCGGCAGCAGCCCGGACCGGGTGGTCGCCCCCACCACCGTGAACGGCGGCAGCTCCAGCGGGATGGCCGTGGCCCCGGGCCCCTTCCCGACGATGACGTCCACCCGGAAGTCCTCCATGGCCAGGTAGAGCATCTCCTCGGCCGCGCGCGACATGCGGTGGATCTCGTCCAGGAAGAGCACCTCCCCCTCGGCCAGCGAGGAGAGGATGGCCGCGAGGTCGCCCGCGTGCTGGATGGCCGGGCCGGAGGTGATGCGGATGGGCGCGGCCATCTCACCGGCCACGATCATGGCCAGCGTGGTCTTGCCCAGGCCCGGGGGTCCCGAGAGCAGGATGTGGTCCGCCGGCGCACCGCGGCGACGGGCCGCCTCCAGCACCAGGTGGAGCTGGTCGCGCACGCGGTCCTGCCCGGCGAGGTCGGCGAGGCGCTTGGGGCGCAGTGCGGCATCGAAGCCGGCGTCGTCCTGCCCCGCCGCCGGGTCGACGATGCGGGCGCCCTCCTCGGCGGCCGAACGGTCCCAGGGGTCACTCACGACGCGGCCTCCCGCAGCGCCTCACGCAGCAGCACCGGCAGCGCCGGGGCCGGCCCGGTGTCCTGCGCGTGCTGCTCCACCACGGTGCGCGTGGCCTTGGCGGCCTGCGTGGCGTTCCAGCCCAGGCCCTCCAGGGCCTCGCGCACCTGTGCTGCCCAGGCGGGCTCACCCGCATCGCCCCCGGTGGGCTCGGCAGCCGGTGCCGCGGCCTCTCCGCCCAGGTCCGTGGGGAGCTTGCCCGCCAGCTCGAGCACCAGGCGCTGTGCCCCCTTCTTGCCGATGCCCGGCACGCTCGTCAGCGCGGCGA
The DNA here is from genome assembly GCF_041937525.1 of Kytococcus sedentarius. Lineage (GTDB taxonomy): Bacteria > Actinomycetota > Actinomycetes > Actinomycetales > Dermatophilaceae > Kytococcus > Kytococcus sedentarius_A. The sequence continues at coordinate 657,063 of NZ_CP169391.1, read as the reverse complement.
GGTCCTCGGTCTGCACGGCCCGGGAGAGCTCGGCCGGGCTCAGCACCGCCACCAGGGCCAGCGCGAGGCGCGGGCCCACCCCGGAGACGGACTGGACGGTCTCGAACACCTCACGGGTGTCGACGTCCAGGAAGCCGAACAGGGTCAGGGAGTCCTCGCGCACGACCAACGACGTGGCCAGCTGCGTCTCCTGCCCGGTGCGCACCTCAGCGGCCACCTGTGGGGGCACCAGCACCCGCATGCCGACTCCGCCGACCTCCACCACCACGTGGTCGAGGCCCACGTGGGCGATGGTTCCGTTCACCGAGGCGATCACCGTGTCCTCCTGCTCCGTCGTGCCTGTTCCTGGGCGGCCTGCCACCGCGAGGCGGCCCGGTCGCGAGCCGCCGCCTGGGCGGCGACGGCCCGGTCCATGCGACCGGCCGCCGTCCCACCGAGTCCGGCGGCCGCAGCCAGCTGTCGTTCAGCACCACCGCGCCAGATCTGCGCGATCGCCAGAGCCAGCGCGTCAGCCGCATCGGCGGGCCGGGGCGCCTGCTCCAGCTGCAGGATCCGCGTCACCATGCTGGTCACCTGCTCCTTGCCTGCCCGCCCGTTGCCGCACACGGCGGCCTTCACCTCACTCGGCGTGTGCTGGCCCACCTCGACCCCGGCCCGGGCCGCCGCCACCAGGGCGACGCCGCTGGCCTGCACGGTACCCATGATGGTGCTGACGTCCGACCGGGCGAAGATCCGCTCCACGGCCACCGCATCGGGGTCGTGGGTCTCGATCCAGTCCTCGATGCGGCGGCTCACGGCCAGCAGTCGCTGCTCGGGCAGCGCGTCGGTGTTCGTGCGCACCACGTCCACGGCAACCATCCGCAGACTCCCCCCGCGCCGGCCCTCGACCACACCCAGGCCGCACCGCGTCAGCCCGGGATCGACGCCGAGGACCCGCACGCGATCAGTCCTCGTCCAGCTCTGCCAGCACCGCATCGGGGACGGCGGCCGCGGCGTAGACCTCCTGCACGTCGTCGCAGTCCTCGAGGGCGTCGATCAGTCGGAACAGCTTGCGCGCGCCCTCCGCATCGAGCTCGATGGGGGTGATCGGCAGCATCTTCACGTCGGCCGAGTCGTAGTCCACGTCGGCCTGCTGCAGGGCGGTGCGCACGTCCACCATGTCCGAGGGGTCGGTGGTGACCTCGTAGCCCTCCCCCAGGTCGGTGAGCTCCTCGGCGCCGGCCTCCAGGACGATCTCCATGAGCTCGTCCTCGGACTTCTGGTCGCCGCCCACCACGATGACGCCCTTGCGGTGGAAGTTGAAGGTCACCGAGCCGGAGTCGGCCATCTGCCCGCCGTTGCGGGTGAGGGCGGTGCGCACCTCCATGACGGCGCGGTTCTTGTTGTCGCTGAGGCACTCGATGATGAGGCCCACGCCGCCGGGGGCGTATCCCTCGTAGGTGAGGGCCTGGTACTCGGCACCACCGGCCTCTGCGCCGGACCCGCGCTTGACGGCGCGATCGATGTTGTCGTTGGGCACCGAGTTCTTCTTCGCCTTCTGGATGGCGTCGAACAGGGTCGGGTTGCCGGCGGGGTCCCCACCGCCGGTGCGTGCCGCGACCTCGATGTTCTTCACCAGCTTGGCGAACAACTTGCCGCGCTTGGCATCGATCGCAGCCTTCTTGTGCTTCGTCGTTGCCCACTTGGAGTGACCGGCCACGTTGCTCCCTCAGGTTGGTACGAGTTCTGGTGCGGGCGGCCGCCACCTGCCTGTGCACCGGCGGCCGCGCGGACCGGTCACGCGGGAGCGTCTCCCGCGCCCGGTCGGCAGGTCATCCTAACGACCTGCCCCGACACCCTCGCTCAGTCGCGCCCCACGGATCGCACCATGTCCACGAACAACCCGTGCACGCGACGGTCACCGGTCACCTCGGGGTGGAAGGAGGTGGCCAGCAGGTTGCCCTGTCGCACGGCCACGATGCGGTCGGCGGCCGCCTGGGTGCCGGCATCCCCGGCCACGGCCCGGTGGGGCACGCGAGCGAGCACCTCCACCCGGTCGCCCACCTGCTCCACCCAGGGGGCGCGGATGAACACGGCCGTCACCGGGTCGGCGCCCTCGCCGAGCACCGGCAGCTCCAGGTCGGTCTCGAAGGAGTCCACCTGCCGGCCGAAGGCGTTGCGGCGGACGGTCATGTCGATGCCGCCGAGGGTCTGCTGGTCACGGTGGCCGTCGAGCACCCCATCGGCCAGCATGATCATGCCGGCGCAGGAGCCGTAGACCGGCATGCCGGCGGCGATGCGCTCGCGGAGGGGCTCGGCCAGACCGAACAGCCGGCAGAGCTTGTCCATCACCGTGGACTCACCGCCGGGGATCACCAGGCCGTCCACCTGCGCCACCTCCTCGGCCCGGCGCAGGCGGAGGGTGGCGGCGCCACTGGCCTCCAGGGCCTCGACGTGCTCGCGCACGTCGCCCTGGACGGCCAGCACCCCGATGAGGGGGTTGCTCACCAGCCGCGCTCGGCCAGCCGGTGCGGCTCGGCGATGCCCTCCACGTTGAGGCCGACCATGGCGTCACCCAGGCCGCGGGAGACCTCGGCGATCTTGGCCGGGTCGTCGTGGAAGGTCGTGGCCTGGACGATCGCCTTGGCGCGCTCGGCGGGGTTGCCGGACTTGAAGATGCCCGAGCCCACGAAGACGCCCTCGGCGCCGAGCTGCATCATCATCGCGGCGTCGGCCGGGGTGGCGATGCCACCGGCGGTGAAGAGGACGACGGGCAGCTTGCCGGCCTGCGCCACCTCCTTGACCAGCTCGTAGGGAGCCTGCAGCTCCTTGGCGGCCACGTAGAGCTCGTCCTCGGCCATCGTGGTCAGGCGGTTGATCTCGGCGCGAATGGTGCGCATGTGGGTGGTGGCGTTGGAGACGTCCCCGGTGCCGGCCTCGCCCTTGGAGCGGATCATGGCCGCACCCTCGGTGATGCGGCGCAGCGCCTCACCCAGGTTGGTGGCGCCGCAGACGAAGGGCACGTCGAAGGCGAACTTGTCGATGTGGTTCGCGTAGTCCGCGGGCGTCAGCACCTCGGACTCGTCCACGTAGTCCACGCCCAGCGACTGCAGGACCTGCGCCTCGACGAAGTGACCGATGCGGGCCTTGGCCATCACCGGGATGGACACGGCCTCGATGATGCCGTCGATGAGGTCCGGGTCGCTCATGCGCGCGACGCCGCCCTCGGTGCGGATGTCGGCCGGAACGCGCTCGAGCGCCATCACCGCCACGGCGCCGGCATCCTCGGCGATGCGGGCCTGCTCGGGGGTGACCACGTCCATGATCACGCCACCCTTGAGCATCTCGGCCATGCCGCGCTTCACACGGGCGGTGCCGGTGGTGGGGTTCTGCTCAGTCACGTCGGTGTGCCTTTCGGTGTACGGGGAGGCGGCTCCCGGGACGGGGAGCGCCACGGGTCAGTCTACGGGGCGCCCCTCGCCACCGGGTCGCAAGTGGGGCACGTCGTCCTCCACCTGCAGCACCTCCGGGCGGGTGGTGCCACGCTCGAGACCCAGCATCCGCACCGCGCGCCCCGCCAGGAGCGGGCGGGTGGACTGCACCACCTCGTTGTGCCGCAGACGGAGCGTGTGCACGCGCTCCGAGGCCACGGCCAGGGCCCGCTTCGCGGACTGGGCCTGCGGTCCCGCCGCGTCGTCCTGCCCGGCACCGCCACCGTGCCGCTGGTGGAAGGCCCGGCGCAGGGCCTCGGTGAGGTGCTCCTCGGCCTCCAACCGGTCGGGACCCAGCAGGTCGGCCTCGTCGGCCGCGGCGTCGCAGGCGTCCAGCACGTCCCCGATGGTGCGCAGCACGATGACGGAGCTCGAGGGGTCGAGACGACCCACCTCGACGAACTCCTGCGCAGCGAGGACCCGACGCATCAGCGCCGCGTCCAGTGCCGCCCGCGACGCCTCGATGCGGGCGCGCGCCTCCCGCGCACGGCCCGCGGCCCGTGACCGCCACAGCCACAGCGCACCGGCCGCCAGCACCAGCAGGGCGGCGAGCGCACCGACCCCGAGCGGCCCCACCCAGCCCATCGGGTCCAGGTCCTGTCTGCTCATCGCCCCTCCACCTCGTCGTAGACACCCATGACCTCCTGGCCCACCACCTGCCAGTCGAAGCGTCCGGCACGCGTCCGTCCCGCCGCCCGCATCCTCTCCCGCAGGGGCGGGTCGAGCACCACGTCCTCGAGGACCCGGGCCAGGTCCGCGGCATCGCCGGCCCGGAAGTGGCGGCCCGCTCCCTGCAGCACGGAGACGTAGGCCGGGAGGTCGCTGGCCACCACCGGCGCCCCGGCGGCCATGGCCTCGACCAACGTGATGCCGAAGTTCTCACCCTGCACCTGGGGCGCGACCACGGCGGTGACACTGCGCATGAGGGAGGCCTTGTCGGCCTCGCTGAGCTCCCCCAGCCACACGATGCTGGTGCGCAGCTCGGGGAACTCCCGCTCCACGGCGCTGCGCGCCTCGGGCTGGCCGGGTCCGGCGACGAAGATCCGGGCGCCGGGCGTGCGGCGCACGATGTCGGGGACGGCCCGCAGCAGCAGCGAGAGCCCCTTGCGGTGCTCGCTGGAGCGCCCGATGAACGCGAGGGTGGGCCGCCCGGGACCCTCCGCCCAGGGGGCCCGGGGTGCGGGGTCGGTGAAGCGGTGGATGCGCACGCCGGTGGGGATCACCCACGGGTCGGTGCCGAGGCACTCGCGCACGGAGTCCCGGGTGGTGCGCGAGACCGCCACCGAGGCGCGGACCGGTGCCAGCACCCGGCGCACCAGCGGCACCACCTGCCGCACCGTGTGGCCGGGCGCGAAGGAGTTGTGGAAGGTGGCCACCAGCGGCAGCCGGTCGGCCACCACGTCCGCCGCGGTGAGCGAGAGGCTGGGCGCCATCGGCTCGTGCAGGTGCAGCAGGGTGGGGGCCGTGGTGCGCAGCCAGCGGCTGACGGCGGCCCGGGAGGCCTGCCCGGAGGTCACGTGCGAGGCGGACCCGGCATAGGGAACGCGCAGCGCGCCGGGCACCACGGTCAGCCCCACGGTCTTGGGCAGCCCCCAGGCCGCGGCGGCCAGCGGCTCCAGCGGTGCCTCGGCGTCCGCCCGCGCGGCCCGGCGCAGGGCGGCCCCCGTGCCGCTCACCGGGGCCAGCACGCTCACGCGGTGGCCCTCGGCCTGCAGGGTGCCGGCGAGGTCGCGCACGTGGGCCTGCACGCCACCGGGCACGTCCACCGGGAAGGGGCACACCAGCCCGATGTGGCGGGTCACCCCACCTCCCGGCGCACGGCCAGGGAGCGCTGCCCCACGGTGACCAGGCCCAGCACGGTGAGCACCCCCATCGCGATGGTCAGGGCGACGTGCGGCAGCCCCAGGCCCACCAGCCCGGTGGCCACCAGGACCAGGATGAGGCGCTCGGCACGTTCGGCGATGCCGATGTCGGCGCGCACCCCCAGGCCCTCCGCACGGGCGCGGGCGTAGCTGACGAGGAAGCCGACCACCAGACCGCTCAGCGTGAGCACGCCCAGCACGGTGGCGTGGTCGGCCGAGAGGGGCGCGTCCACCCCATCGGAGGCGGAGCGCAGCGCCCACCAGCCGATGCCGAGGAGCACCGCCGCATCGCCGATGCGGTCGCAGGTGGAGTCGAGATAGGCGCCCCACTGGCTCTGGCGCTGCTGGAGGCGGGCCATGGTGCCGTCGAGCAGGTCGGACAGGACGAAGACGGTCACCACCAGGGTGCCGGCGAGGAACTGGCCGCGCGGGAAGAACCACAGGGAGGCCACCACCACGCCCAGCATGCCCACGACGGTCACGGCGTCGGGCCCCACACCGGCGCGCAGCAGGCCGCGCGCCACGGGGTCGACGACGCGCGCGAGCACGGGGCGGACATGACGGTTCAACATGGCTGGCCAAGACTAGTCGCCGTGCAGCACGCGCCGGGTGGGGCGGAATGTGACATGGCCCGCACCGCAGCCTTCCTGCAGGACAAAGTCGTTGTCAGCACCTAGGGTTCAGTGTGAGCGCCCTCTTGCCGCCGCGTGCGGCATCCCCCCACTCAGAGGGCACTGACGAAAGGAGTCCTCACATGTGGACCATCATCGCTTGGGTCGTCGTCGGCGGCATCGCCGGCTGGATCGCCTCCAAGATCATGGGTACGGATGCCTCCATGGGCATTCCGGCCAACATCATCGTCGGCGTCATCGGCGCCGCGCTGTTCGGCTTCCTGTGGAACCTGCTCTTCGCTGACGGCAACTTCATGGACGACCCGTTCAGCATCCCGAGCTTCCTGGCCTCCATCGTGGGCGCCTGCCTGCTGCTGTTCATCGTGGGCAAGGTCACCGGTCGCCGCTGACCCTCCCCGGAGCGAAGGGCCCCGTCGGACTCGTCCGGCGGGGCCCTTTCGTGTGCCCTGCGCCGTCCGGTGGGGGCAAGGTGGCTCAGGGCGCCGGCTCCTCGGCGTGGTCCCCCCAGGCCTCGGCGAGTGCGGCACGCGTGTCCTCCAGCAGCTGCGGCACCGCCTTCGTCCGGGCCACGATGGGGAAGAAGTTCGCGTCCCCGGCCCACCGCGGGACCACGTGCTGGTGCAGGTGCTCGGCCACCCCGGCGCCGGCGATCGCCCCCTGGTTCATACCCAGGTTGAAGCCGTGGCACCCGGAGACGGCCCGCACGGTGCGCAGGGCCTGTCGGGTCAGGGCCGTGAACTCGGCCAGCGCGTCGCCCGCGAGGTCCAGGTACTCCGGCACGTGCTCGTAGGGGCAGACCAGCAGGTGGCCGGGGTTGTACGGAAAGAGGTTCATGGCCACGAAGCAGTGCTCACCGCGCGCGACGATCAGCCCGTCGGCGTCGCTCCGCCGGGGGTTGTCGCAGAAGGGACAGCCCGCCGGCTCGCCCCCGCGCGAGGGGTTCGCGTCGAGGTAGGCCATCCGGTGGGGCACCCACAGGCGTTGGAAGCCGTCGGGGACGCCGGGGAGGTCGGCCGCTGACTCGGGGAGCTCGCTCATGGGTGGAGCCTAGTCATCCCCCGGTCGCGGCCCTTCCGCCGCCCCGCGCCCTCAGCGCCTTCGAAAACCATTCTGTCACTGTGATTTTCGCTGGGCATCCACCCTGGGGTTGATCTCCCTGCCGATCTGTCCTACGTTGAGCCCGCCCTCGTTCCCTTGCGGGGGTGGCGATGACCCGCTGAGTCCCACCATGTCGTCGCTGGTGTCCGACGAAAGTCGATGGTGGGAACGGAGCACCCAATCCCGACGACCTCCAGTCGTCTTGGGGTGAAGCCAGATGTCCCTCTGGCCGGTTTCACAGGAGCCGAACCCGACAGGTCATGCTTCGCAAGCGATCCTGAGATCCCTCATGTCTGCAACGACCTTTGAAATCCCTGCTGTCGTCAACCGTCGCACGATGCTGACCG